>CAYNKI010000140.1:1790-9982 GCA_964397675.1 uncultured Pirellulales bacterium | reverse complement strand
AAAAGGAGGATTACCATGATTGCACAATTCAAAAAAACTTCATACAAATGGTCACCTCTGGCTGTCATACTGATTATTGTTATCGGTTGTGTATCCCTACCCAACGCCAAACGCACGAAGGCCTCAGGAATCTCCGCTGCGAAGTCGGGGCTCGTTGGTGCTGCACAGGAAACGGGTCCCGTCATCCGAGAACTGAAGATTGAGCGGCACCCTGCAGGAGGCTTAGACCTTAGCCGGGATGGAAACAAGCTTGTCTTTTGCAGGCTGAAGGACAAAAAACAGAACCTTATTCTCCGAGACCTTATTTCGGGCGAAGAGACTGAAATAACGAACCACGCGACGGGACATACTGTGCTACCAGTTTTTTCGCCGGATGGAAGGGAGATTGCCTACACACTGATGCTGGACTCGGGTGACTGCCCCCTTCATATCATCTCGCTCCAGACGGGCCAGGATCGGAGCCTGGATTACGACGGATTTTCTACCGACTGGTCAAGAGACGGACGATTAATCGTAACTTTCAGCGGTGAGCTCAACAAAGAAAACACCTACGGCATTTTGTCCATCAGTGCAGATATGGTCAAGAAAGTGAACTTGTCGCTCCCGGGTGGGGAGCAGCAGTACAGTGACCTGCAATTCTCACCCGACGCCAAATACGTTAGTTATGCGCGCAAGGGAAACCTGTATTTATACCCCATCCATGGTGGGGACGAGATCCAAATTACCCATGGGTCCAATGGGGATATGCAACCATTTTGGTCCCCCGATGGGAAGATGCTTGTCTTTCTCAGCCGCCGTGGCTTCGGTCCAGAGCTTGACCTCTGTGGCGTGCCGGTCTTTGACGGCAAAGCTGCCGGGGGCGTGCGCATTATCAAGCCCGATTTCGGTGACGATGTTTGGTTGAGTTCACTTAGCGAAACCGGCGGGTTGTTCTATGAGCGGAGTTACACGGACGAATACGTCTATTTGATGACGATCGACCCACAAACAGGTAAGCCCACCTCAGAGCCCACAAGATTGACTGCCGGCTCGCACTCTGTCTGGTCCCCCGATGGCAAACGAATCGCCTATGTTGCCAAAGGAGTGTTACATGTGATGTCTGCCGACGGGAGTAACGATCAGGAGATCATGAAGGTCAAATTTCACCCGACAGGCACGTATACCTGGGCACCGGACAACGACCATATATACATTCCAGAGTATCGGCGAAAGAAAATCGGCATCTACGTAATCTCGCTAACGACCAAAGAAAGACGAGATGTGTTACTTAGCCATGAGAACATAAAGAGGATAGTTGAACATTTGACTTGTTCTCCCGATGGTAAGCGGCTTGCGTTTATAGGACAGCCTACATCCTCTAAGAAACTGCAGGTTTTTGTAGCGGATGTAGATGGTACCAATGTGCGTCAGCTGACGTTTGATGAAACTTCCAACAAATATTATCCGGCCTGGTCACCCGATGGAAAGGAGATTGCATTTGAGTGGTCATCTGGTGGTATATGGAGACTCATGGTCGTCTCTGTTGATGACGGCTCAACCAGAGAAGTCTTTCAAGGTAAAACTAAGCAAGATCGGTTCTACCGGAAATCCTGGTCTCCCGATGGGAGCAAGATTGCGTGGATTGCCGGATGGATGCCCGGGGACGACGGAACCATAGGAATCGGGCAAGTATCGAATGGCAAGTATAGCACATTCAAAGTTAGTAGGAAGAATGCGGCGTACGCGTGTGACTGGTCCTCTGATGGGAACAAGATGTTGCTCGGTATTGATGGGAGTGTCGACCAACTGATGATAATGGAGAACTTCCTGCCGGCGGATGAATAATGGATTCCCGCGTGCGCGGGAATGACAGCACTGGTTTTTACACGCGTTTGTAGCGTGGTCCGCCGGTGCCTTCGGGGACAGTCCATCGGATGTTATCGAAGGGACATTTTCTCTGACAGGTCTTACAGACGGGAAAAACCCCGCAACCTCGCTACGCCGTAGCGGCTACGCGAAGGCGAGTAAATTGCGGGGCTAAATATTTAGCCCCCGGTTTTACCGGGGGTCTTCATTCTAATGCCTCAACCAATTTCGGTACTGTATCTTCAACAGTTCCGACAATATAGTAATCACACTGCTTAAATATCGGTGCGCTCGGGTCACTATTTATAGCGACAATAGTCTCGGTGTTAGCGACGCCTATCATGTGTTGAATGGCATTCCAGAGATGTAGATTGACGTATATATACCTCACGGATATAAATTAAGGCGTCAGCCATCTACATTTTGGTTGTGGCCAAAGGCCACGATAGGAATTTTTCTAAAAAAGTTAGTGGCAAGGGCCAGCAGTTTGCTATAAATTAGGTGCTATGGAGCAAGAGCAGTTAGAGAAATTTAGGGCATGGTTTAATAATTATGTAGCCGATTTTTACGGCGACGATGATTTCGTCAATGCCCACTTAAAATTGAAGGAAGAGCACACTCTGCGGGTTTGCCAAGAGATGCAGTATTTGGCTAATGAGCTTAGACTTGGTGAAAATCAGAAGCTGATAGCTGAAGTGATAGCCCTTTTTCATGACATCGGGCGGTTCAAACAGTTCATCAAGTACCGAACCTATAGTGATGTGCTAAGTGTGAACCATTGTATGATGGGCCTGGAGGTTCTTACAGAGACAAAGTTGTTAAAGCCAGTAGAAACACAAGAAAGGGAACTTATAGAAAAGGCAATTGAATACCACGGAATTAAGAAATTGCCGAGCGATTTGGACGGTGAGTGTCTGCTCTTTTCGAAGCTGATACGGGATGCCGACAAGCTGGACGTATTCTATGTGGCGATTGAGTATTACAAACATTATAAAGATACGCAGGGAAAATATTTACTGGGACTGGAGATTCCGGATAAGCCGGGATATTCTCCTGAAATGGTGGAGGCGGTGCTGCATAACAAGCAAATAGATTACCATCAGGTGCGTACTCTGAATGATATGAAGCTCCTGCAGCTTGCGTGGGTCTATGATGTGAATTTTACAGCCACATTTAAGCGGATAAAGCAGCGCAGGTTGCTGGAGATGCTGACTGGCTTTTTGCCAAAGACAGAAGATATGCAAAAGGTTAAAGAACAAATATTAAGCTATGTTGATTTTAGAATAGAAAAAGAAAATACGTAAGAAAGTAAGGGATTATTATGGAGACGGTTTTGCAGACGAAAATAGGGGGCGCCGAGCTAAGCAGAGGCAAGGTTCGTGACATATATGATCTGGGCGATAAGCTGCTCATAGTTGCGACCGATAGGATAAGCGCTTTTGATGTGGTAATGGCTAATGGCATACCCTATAAGGGGATAGTCCTGACACAAATTTCGCGGTTTTGGTTCGAATTTTTAGCTGGCCAGGTGGAGCATCATTTAATTAATGCCGACGTGGAGAGTTTCCCAGAGCCGTTTTGTAATTACGAGAAACAGTTAGCTGGGCGGAGTATGCTGGTTAAGAAGGTTGACGTTTTGCCGATAGAATGCGTGGTGCGAGGGTACTTGGCAGGCTCGGGCTGGAAGGAATACCAAACGACCCAGAGTGTGTGTGGGGTGAAACTGCCTGGCGGACTGAAACAATGCGAGAAACTGCCGGAGCTGGTTTTTACGCCGGCAACCAAGGCTGAAAGAGGAACACACGATGAAAATATCAGCTTCGAGCAATGTATTGATACTATCGGTAAAGAGGCCGCAAGCTATGTGCGTGACAAGAGCATAGAGATTTTCAAAAAAGCTGGCAGCTATGCCGAGAGTAGAGGAATAATCTTAGCTGACACCAAGTTTGAGTGGGGAGTTGTTGACGGCAGAATTATTTTGATTGACGAGGTTTTGACGCCGGACTCTTCGCGGTTTTGGCCGGCAGACAAATACGAGGTCGGCAGGGACCAGGAAAGTTTTGATAAGCAATTTGTTCGCAATTTCTTAGAGAGCATAAATTTCGACAAATCCGGCCCGGGCGTGGAGCTGCCTGAAGACATTGTGGCAAAGACCAGCGATAAGTACATTGAGGCTTACGAACGCCTGACCGGCAAAAAATTCGATTTTGGCAATTAGTCAACCCACACCTTAGGAAGCATTGTATTATGATTTGTCAATATTTAGCCCCTCAATTCATTGAGGGGTTTTTTATTAAAACGTTTTTTATGAAAACTTTTACACAAAATAGACGCTCGACGGTTATTATTAGGTGAAAGCTGAATATGTTCAGGTTTTTGTAATCAATATTAGAGCCCCCTAAATGAAGTATTCCAAGCGATTGGAGATATTTGAGCAAGTAAAGGCCAGGAATGAAAAATTTCTGCTATCGGTTCTTTGGAAGCTGACCGGAGATAGGGAGCTTTTCACCGAGGCGATGCAATATGCTCTGTTGGGTATATGGCAGCACGTTGAAAAGCTCAACGGCAAAAAAGCTCAGAGCTATATCTATCGAATCGCCCTATCGGCCAACTCGAAGGCCTGGCGAAACCGAATCGGCAAAGACGGAGAAATCGACCGAAGCCAAATCAGCATCGAGAAAAATCCGAGCCTGGAGGCCAGCAATAGCGAACTGGTAGCAATAGTAAGGCGGGCCATAAGTCAGCTTCCGACCAAGCAGGCAAAAGCCATTGTGATGCGATACTTCCAGCAGCAGGATTACCAGGCCATTGCTGAGAGCCTGGATTGTACCGAAGTGGGGGCAAGGTCACATGTATCCAAAGCGGTCGCAACTTTGAAAAACAAATTAGCGACGTGGACAGAATAGGACCAAGAAAATGAATAAAGATAACATCGAAGAAGTCCTGAATAAGTTGGGCGCCGAAGAGGTGCCGGAGGGAGTGCGCAAAATCGCAGAAGAAGCCTCAAGAGATTTTAGTAAAACTTTAATACAAAAAAGACAGCCGAAACACTACATTTTACAGGAGCATATCATGAAAAGCAGAATACCAAAATTAGCAGTTGCAGCGGCGGTAATCCTTGTAGTACTCGTTGGTTTGCCTTTCCTCAGTCACAAGGAATCGGGCGTTGCTTTAGCTGACGTCCTGGCGAAAGTTGAGCAGGCGCGGGCGTTTATGTATAAGATGAAAATGACTGTGTCCGGGTCTATGATGCAGGGCATGCCTGCCGGAAAACAAGAGATGCAAAGCACCATTACAATCTCCAACGAATACGGCATGAAATTTGAAATGGATATGACTGACCCTAATACCGGCAGGGAAATGACTCAACAAATGTATATTCTTCCCGACCAGAAGGCAGTCTTCGTGATTATGCCAAAGATGAAAAAGTATATGCGCATGGAATTTGATGATGATTTGCTTGCCAGAACGAAGAAGCAGAACAACGACCCAAGGTATATGATTAAGCAGATTATGGGCAGCGAATATAAAGAGTTGGGTAGAGCAATAATTGACGGTGTGGAAGCTGAAGGTTTCCAGGCAAGCGATTCTCCTTTATTTGGTGGTTCAGGAACTAAGGTCACGCTCTGGGTGGATGACGAAAACTGGCTACCCGTACGTATGGAAATAGATATAAAGATTAACGAAAATATGCAGGCTACAGGTTTTACCTATGATCATCAGTGGGATATTCCGGTCGAAGCAAGTGAATTTGAGCCGGTTATACCTGAAGATTATACATCTATGACGAGTGAACCTGTTAAGATGCCATCAATCAATGAAGAAGGGGCTATCGAATGCTTGAGATTCTTTGCCGAAATTTTAGGGGAATATCCAAAGGACCTCAATATGATGAGTCTGATAAAAGAATTTACTGCCATCAAAGATAAGCGGAAAGAAAAAATGGACAAGTTGGATGAGCAAAAAGATTCGCTAAAACGTAGTAGAAAACTTATAGAGATGGTGCGGCCAATTCAGTCGCTCAGCATGTTCTATATGACACTGGTGCAGGATAAAAAGGAGCCTGCGTATTACGGTGAATCGGTTGGCCCCGATGATGCTGGTGCGGTACTGATGCGGTGGAAGATTTCGGATGACCAGTACCGGGTAATTTTCGGAGATTTATCCGCCGAAAACGTTACCGCAGAGGAGCTGTTTGAACTGGAAAAGTCCCTGCTGAAATAGCGGGTGCAATAGCATAAATATAAAGGCTGGCCCCCGATCAAGTCGGGGGTCGGCCTTTTTTATGCGCACCGATCATAAAGAGTGAAATTTTAATCATAAAAGAGGTTGCGCCGGGGTCAAATTTTTCGTCTATAATAGTGAAGCTTTGAAGCATGAATCTAAGGAGGTTTCTTGAGAGACAGGCAGAAAGAACTTTTAGAGCTATTGGACAGGTCCGGCGCGAGCCTATATGCGCTCTTGACGAGGCTGACTCTGCGCCAGGACGTGGCTGAGGAACTGATGCAGGAGTTATTCATAAAGCTCGGCAATGCCAAGAGGCCCAACAAGGTTGCAAACTGGAATGCTTATGCCCATAGAGCTGCTATAAATTTAGCTTTTGATTGGCGGCGAAGACAGAAACTAACACCTCTGTCACTCGATGAAATTCGCGAGCCAGCATCGAATGACAATTCGCCTTTAAGTAGATTGATACACTCAGAAGAACTGCAAGAGATGCTCAATGCAATCGGCCAATTGAATAGAACGAATCGCCAGGTTCTTGTAATGCGATACATCAAACAGCAGCCGTATGATGATATCGCCGAGTGGATGGGGAAAACTCCCCATCAGGTTCGAGCGTTGTGCCACAAGGCTATTAACCGCCTTCGAAACCTGCTTGGCAGTAAAAATGAATATACTTTATAAGAGAGGTACATGATGTCAAAGATTAATGAAAACGAAGTTCACCGGCGCATGGAGCTGCTCTCTCAGATTGAGCCGTCTTCAGAGGCAACCAGTCATGCCATAAAGAAAGTGCGGGATAATCTAACCAGTGGACAGAAGAGCCGGACCTTTTTTATTAGTTCAATTATAAAATTTGCTGCGGCAGCGGTAATATTGATTTGTGCTGGATATATTGCCGGCCGATTCTCAGCTACTCAGCAGGTGGATGTGGAACAGCTTCGAGCCGAGCTGGAAACAACCGTTAGGCAGGACCTACTTGAGGAGATGAACCAGCGCTGGCAGTCGGCCTTCGCAACGAGTTGTGCACAAATAAAAGACGAGCTTCATCATCAAGTTCGCCGTGACTTGGCTGAGTTTGCTACGCAGACTTTGTCGGCCTCCAGAACCGTGACAGACCAACGTCTAAGGAAGCTGATTCAGTTAATCGATGCAGCCCGTATGCAGGACCTGCTTACAGTCGCCCAGGCTCTTGAGCAGAACAAAACTCAGTTTGGAAATGGTTTGACAGCCTTAGCTTCTCGACAAAACGAGCTGTTGCGCACAGAACGGAATTAGAGTATCTACGTTTAGCCGTCGCCGGTACGGCGACGGACATTCTCTTTGAAAACAGAAATCATTACATGAAAGGAGCAGAAAATGAAAACTTTTGGCCGAACAATCATTGTATTAGTTGTCCTCAATTTAGCGATTGGGAGTTTTGCTTTCGCTGAAGAAAAAAGGCAAAGCTTCAGTATCTCCGGCTCAGTGGGTTTGCCCAGTGTAACGATGAAAGGACTTCCCGGCAACATTGTGACTGATGAGCAGGGCCGTTACAGTGCCTGGGTTGGTCGCGGCTGGAGCGGGAGAGTTACCCCGGCCAAGGAAGGTTACGCCTTCGACCCCCCATCGCGTATGTACGATCCTGTTGATAGAGACTATAACAGTCAGGACTACGGTGCGACAATAATTACCTTTACAATTTCTGGCACAACTAACCTGCCCAGCGTAACGATGAAGGGCCTGCCAGGTACTCCCGTTACGGACCGAGATGGCAATTACAGCGTAACCGTCAACTACGGCTGGAGCGGCACGGTTACACCCACAAAAGAGGGTTTCACCTTCGAACCACGTAGCCGGATGTACTCGTCAATTATGGCTGATCAAACTAATCAGAGCTACATTGTGACATCGATAACTGGGCTCGCGCGGGCAGTGGGCCGCGCCGGTAGGCGGAAAGTTCTCGTGATCCCCGCCGCGGAGGTCAAAGCAGAAGACCTCGACGAAATAACGCAGGATCTGCATGTCATGTCACACATCCTTGACCAAAAATTCAAGGAGCGTCGCCAGATTGCAGGGGTGTTTACGGATTTCGGCGATTTCTTCGGCAGGGACGAACGCGAGACAGAAGCTATCTACCTGCA
>CAYNKI010000140.1:0-1690 GCA_964397675.1 uncultured Pirellulales bacterium | reverse complement strand
AATGTCTGGTTCCGGCGGCGGCATGGGCATGATGGATGAAATGGGTGGCGGTTATGGTGGTGGCATGGGAGGCTATGGTGGTGGCTTCGGTTTTGGTTTTGGCATGGGAGGTTTTGGTGGCATGGGAGGTTATTACAGCGAAACAGTTCTAACTATTCGCGTGAAAAAGTCGGATGTGGATGCCTTCGCGAAGGACGAGCTTGATTTTGACCAATTCCGCCAAAAGGTGCAGATTTTTCTGTACTGATCATTCGGTCGCAGCCAAAGCAAAAATTACGCAAACCAAGGCTGGGCTTACTTTAGCTCGGCCTTTTTTATGCGCTTCTTAGCACAAAATCGCTGTTAGGCCAGCAATGCTAAATATGGCAGAAAAAGTCTATTTTCTTTATACTAAAACTACCAGCTTAGTTGTTATATAGGTGACAATCGATTGTTTATCTCAAAACTGTCACCCTGAGCTAAGCGAAGGGTCTGATTGGCTAAAAAATAGGAGATTCCGCGCTGCGCTCGGAATGACATTTTGTGTTTTGAGATAGTTTTAAGTTTAGGTAAATAACAAATTGATGCTGCAAGACAAGCTACTTATATGGAAGTTTAATCGCGGCAGAAAAGAGGTTCTACGTCGCATTTATGAAAAGTACAAAGATGATTTAGTGACGTTAGCAGCGGCACTGCTGACTGATGTAAGTTCTGCTGAGGATGTTGTACACGATGTCTTTGTTTCTTTCATCAAAACCGCTGAAGGGTTTCGGCTTACCGGAAGCCTGAAAAGCTATTTAGCGACTTGTGTTGCTAACAATGCACGTAACAGAAATAAGGCAAAACAAAGACACCAGAGCATCGACTTAGACCAAGCAACCCCAGTTAATTCAGATTCAAGCGGGCCGGATGCTGCGGTATTTGGTGAAGAATTGTGTCAGTTGAGCTGGGCTCTTGGTCAGCTTCCGTATGAGCAGCGAGAGGTCTTAATCCTGCACATATATGGCGGGATGAAATTTACGGTGATTGCCAAATCACAGGGAGTTTCAATCAATACTGTGCAGGGCCGATACCGGTACGCGTTAGATAAACTGCGGTCAATGTTAAATAGTGAGGCGAAAAAATGAGACCGTCAGATAACATACACAAGTTAATTAAGAAATTGCAATTGAAAGCCAGTGCTGAGTTGGACAAAAGAATACATGATAATATTTCCAGGGCGCTGGCCGAATCTGACATGACAAAGTCGGCTGCTGTTCAGCCGAATATATGGAGAACCATTATGAAAAGCAGAATAACAAAACTGGCCGCAGCGGCGGTAATAATTATTGCGGCGTTAATAATAAATTTTCAATTCAGTACTTCAGGTGTAGCGTGGGGGGCTATGGTTGAAAAAATTGAAAGTGTCGAAAACGTTGTTTTTCATTCAACAACGAATGTTAAAATGCAGGGCCTGCCAAAGGGACAAACTCCAAAAACAACGGGAATAGCTTACTATTCTTCAGAACACGGATTACGAGCGGAAAATTATATTAATGATAAACTCAGCTTTACAATGTATTTGAATCCGAAAGAAAATATCTTTGTTAGCGTGATGCCGGATCAAAAGAAGTATATGAAAGTAACCGACAAATCGCCGGATGAATTAAAACAAATATCCGAAAAGGATGATCCTCGCGTAATGGTCAGGCATATGATGTCTACAGAGTAT
>CAYNKI010000139.1:0-9985 GCA_964397675.1 uncultured Pirellulales bacterium | reverse complement strand
AGACGAGAGCCTGCCGTAGCCTGGCCGAGACGAGTGTGCCTGTGTGCCTTAGTGCCTTAGCGGCTTTGTGCATTAGTGGCAAATATTTTGAATTTCTCTTTATCTTTCTGTTCCTTTTCGTGGTTAATTTTTCGACTCCGGCCCGCCGAGTTCGGTGAACCGCCCGCTAAACCTCGTTCTAAACCAAGGAAAAACCAAGATGTTCTTTTATTTTTTTGATATTATCGGAATTACACAATAAATTTTTTATCTTGCCAAGAACCACCGGAATAGAGATTTCAGTAATAAAACTGCCGAAAATAACAATTTTAACTTTTATAATACCTAAAGCGGCTAAGCCAATTACCCGAAATAAGCTAAAACACGGGTTTTTGCAGGTTTATATTATGGATAGAAAAATGTACAATGGAAGGTCTGTTTTAATGTTCTTGACACTTCTTTGCTGCTCCTTGCCCGTCCCCTCGGCTGCGCTTCCCTCGACTTCGCTCGGGACAGGCGGGGCAGGCTTAGAGCCTTCTGTTGCCGATACATTTTACGAGATAGCGTCTGAAATCGCAAACTCTGAAGATATTACCGCCCCTCAGGCTGAGCAGGCGATTGTATTGTTAATTGCCGCGAAGGAGCTGGGCAGTTCAACTGAGCAAATTCAATCCCGATGTACATTGGGATTGATTAAACTTGCCTGCGAGTACTCAAAACGAGATTACTCCCAGCAGGTATATCATTGGCTTCAAGAGTATGTAAATGAATCAATTGATCCCCGCTTTCGCGGGGACAGGCCTGCCCCTGCGAAGGCAGGAGTGGCTAAAAAGGCGATTAGGTATATGCTTGATAGGTTAAACTCCCGTGAGCAGCGGGAGCAGCTTCTCCAGGAATTGTTGACAACAATAGGCGGTAGGAACGCTGCTCTTGATTCTGAACTATATACACTGCTTGGCCTTCTAACGGTGGAAAAGGCGGATTTCAAAGCAGCACAATCACACTTCGTTCGAGCTTATTTCAATAACAAATACAATAAATTGGCATTTTCAAAGCTGGCAGAACTATTGCCCGAACGGGTCGGGCCAACGATATATCTTGAGCATTTAAGATTAGTATTACGCGAAAATCCGATTGATATCGAAGCGGCGTTGGCTTTTGCACAATATACTGAAAGGCTGCAACTTTATGAGATAGCCGCTGCCGCCTATCAATATAGTGCTGATTTATTCAGCTATCTTTATCCTAATGAAGCACTGCCACCTGATATTTATATGCCCTGGTTAATTAGCAACTACAATACCGCACAAAACCAATACAAATGTTTACAGATTGCCGACCATGTTCGCAAAAGCGGCCGATTCGATATTCTTATGGAAGCTATCGCCGGCAAAGCGGCAGCAAAAATTGGCAATACAGAAGAAGCTGTCAGAATATTCCAGACTGCTGAACAGAAGGCTCAGCAGCTATTTGAAGGAAAGTTTGAAATTGCTACTGATGGAGGATTAAGTGCCAAGCAGCTCGCCTGGTTTTATTGTTTTGCTTTTCAGAATACAGACAAGGCTTTGGACTGGGCCAATAAAGCCTATTCAACCGATCCAAATTCGCCTATTGCAGCAGCTCTTCTGGCCTACGCGTTGGTAATTAATCGGCAGTTAGAATGGGCTAAGCCGCTTATCCCGATAAATCGGGATGAGCGAAATCAAATTGCAGATTTAGTACAGGCTCAGATTCAATTGACCAATCCCGATGAATATCGGGAAAGAGATTCAGCTATCAAGATTCTGAAGTCTGCAATCGCTAAAGACCCCGGTTCATTGGCGGCAGAACAGGCTAAAGAAATTTTAGCCATGCAGGGTGAAGAATATATTCCGCCGTTTGACACTGACGCTGTCTTAACCGTGTTAAATAAAAATTTTGGACAAGCTATCGTACCGGAATTTATTAGTCCGGAAAAGATATTCTCAGTTCAATTTAATATTCGCGGCAACGAGTCCCAATATCCATCGGGATTCGATCCGCCTGGACGGATTGCAATAGTAAATAATTCTTCTGAGCCTTTTGTTATCAGTGATGACGGTTTATTCAAGGGTAATATTCGGATTGATGTTAATATCAGTGGTGACCTGAATAAAAGGATACCGAAGCTGGTATCGCATAAGATTGATTCTCCTTCGCTTGTCGAACCTGGCGGGACAATCATTATTCCTCTGCAGCTTGTTACCGGTGGACTCAGGCGGATATTGCTTAGCTATCCGCAAGCATCATTAGACATAGAATTTACGCTTTATCTCGATCCTGCCGGCGCGACCGAGGGACGTCAATCATCCTTCGTCCATCATCCTTCGGCCCGGCTGGTTGTGAAACGTCCTGGAGCCGACCTGAGCAGTACGTACCTGCGAAACCGGTTTGATCTAATCTCAACTGGCCAGACAAGCCAAAAAATAGAAATCGCACGGCTCTTTGTTGGACTCTTGAAGGAGCAGCATGCGATGGTTGAACACGGAACATTGTATAGATATAAATATGCCGACTGGATGCCGGATTTATTGAGGTCGGCACTCCTGCTCAAGTCTGGATTGTTGCTCAATCCTGCTGATGCGGAATGGCCGGTCAAGGTCCATACAATGGCACAGATGCTCTCATTGCCGTTGGATCATAAGCTGATAAATGCGGTGGCAGAAAATCTGAACCATCCTGATTGGCCAGTTCGTATGATGGCCATTTATTTACTGGCGAAAGGAGACCCGATGTACATCGGGGGTGGATTCAGCAAGGTTCTGGACTGGACAGCTAAAAATGATTCGAACTTGCTCGTCCACGATATGGCGGTTGCCTTAAGTGCTGCCCAAACACAGGCTCTGGAACCACTCCGCAGGGGCAGACCACTACCAAGCGAACCAGAGGAACTATCCCTGCTCCGCTTAGAATAACTTAAAAACACCCACCCCGATGTACATCGGGGCCGACTAACCCTCTCTATCATTCATGCGAAAAAAGAAATCAATATATTCTCCGCAAGTGTGTAGTACTTCTCTCAGCAAATTTTAAATATTAGTATTACTTGTCGTAGCAATTTTTTTTCAGTACAATTGCGGCAGCCCGCCAGACGTACGGCAGGCTGGCAAGAAAGATAAAAGAAGGGGTTCAACTGCAAAAAAGTTGGTGAATATTAAGGGTCATTTTGATGTAAGCCATATAGATTTAACGCTTTAAGGCAACAGCATGTGGGCGGTATCCTTTGTTGTGCCGACCACTTATAACACATATATGCTGTTGCCCACAGTGCGATAAATCCGTCTTATTCATGGTCTTAGCCGGTAAACTCACCTTAAAGTAACCAACTTTTTTGCAGTTGAACCAAAGAAGAAGGGTTCCCTCTCTGGGGGTCCAAAAAAATAGAAACCTTTAACCAACATTCAAACAGAAAGGATAGGTGCTCATGAACATGAAAAAGGAAAACCGAGTATTTACAGCGTTTATCTGCTTCTTGGCTCTTGTCTCCGTCTTCTCATTAGTCAAAGCCCAGCAAACACCACAACAACAGGCTAAACAAATCTTGGACACCACAGGTATAAAGGGCGGCCTCATCGTCCACATAGGTTGTGGCGATGGTAAGTTGACGGCAGCCTTGCGAGTAAGCGACAGCTTTACGGTTCACGGACTCGAAGCGAATCCAGCCAAGGTTGCCGAGGCGAGGCGCTATATCCAGGCGCAGTCCCGATGGACATCGGGATATGGGCCTGTCTCTATTGAGCAGTTTTCAAAATCTGTACTTCCGTACACGGATAATCTAATTAACTTGATTGTCGTGCAGGATGCAGGCAATGTTCCTACGGACGAGATGATACGAGTCTTGGCTCCCGGGGGAGTAGTCTGCGTTCAGCACAATAACAGATGGGAAAAGACAGTCAAAACTTGGCCCGACAATATTGACCAGTGGACTCATTTCCTGCATGACGCAAGCAACAATGCGGTTGCCAACGATACTGTCGTTGGCCCACCTCAGACTCTTCAGTGGATTGCGCCACCGTTGTGGCTTCGAAGCCACGAAACACCATCTGGGATTCAGTCGCCCGTCTCGGCCTCCGGCCGAATCTTCTACATCTTCGACGAAGGCCTCGTCGGCATTATCGACGAACGTCTGCCTGATCGTTGGTCGCTGGTTTGTCGGGATGCTTTTAATGGGAAGCTGCTTTGGAAACGCTCGCTTGACTCTTGGGGCTGGCGCGAGTGGAGCCTGGAGAAATACCAGGGAAAGGACTGGACTACGTTGCGTGCTATGCGAACCGATGTGCCTGCTGAAAACCACCGTCGAATCGTCGCCGACGGTGACCGGCTTTACGTAACACTTGGATATCAAGCTCCTATGTCTATCCTGGATGCTGCCACGGGCGAAGTTGTTGCTACGCTTAAAGCAACGCAGGGCACGAGTGAGATCCTGGCCAGTGACGGCATCGCCGTCGCATACACTTCAGAAGGAGCTTTGGTTGCTATAAACTGCCAGACGCTAAATGTGCTCTGGCAAAAGCAGATCGGTCAGATTCGTCCTCTGGCATTGGCGATTGACAACGGTCAGATTGTCTATCTGAGTGGAAAGAACTTAGTCGCACTCGCTTTGAAGGATGGCTACGAGATATGGAGCATTCAGCCAAGACTAACCACGCCGAAGACTCTCCTTATATTCGACGATGTTATTGTCATGCAAAGTGGAAAGCTCGTTGATGCCTATGATGCAACTGACGGTAAGCTGCTCTGGCAAAAAAACGTACCGTCTATCAGCGGAGGCGAAGGGGATGACCTGTTCGTAATTGATGGATTGGTTTGGCGCGGAATACTTAACGTAGACGATAATGCACAGCCAGCGCGCAAAAGCCCGAATGCATTGGTTATCGGCTGGGATCTTCGCTCGGGCGAGGAAAAGAAGCGTATCCTCGTCAAGAACCTCCGGAGTCCGGAACATCATCATCGCTGTTATCGTAATAAGGCAACCGTTCGGTATCTAATCAGTTCCTACGAAGGTGCTGAGTTCCTCGATTTTCAGGCAGACAACCATTCTCAGAACAACTGGATTCGCGGTGCATGTAAGTTTGGGATGATGCCGTGCAACGGAATGCTTTATGTCCCACCGGATCAGTGTTTCTGCCAACCAGGTGCAAAGTTTCTGGGCTTTTGTGCCATGACGGCTGTACCCCCGATGTACATCAGGGCTGCCCCGGAACGAGCTGCCGATCAAGAGCGTCTGGAGAAGGGCCCTGCTTACGGAGCGGTTACTGAAACAGAATCCGGCTCCGAGGGCGACTGGCCGACGTATCGCCACGATGCAGCTCGCAGCGGCACGACCCAGACCCACGTCCCTCCCGATGTGCAGATCGATTGGAAGGTCATGCTGGGGGGCACGCTGACAGCTCCGGTGGCTGCCGACGGCAAGGTGTTTATTGCCAGGTCGGATACGCACACCCTATATGCGTTGGATATGACAAGTGCTCAAGTGTTATGGCAGTTTACCGCAAACGGACGCATCGACTCGCCTCCTACAATCTATCGAGGGATGGTGCTTTTCGGCTCGAAAGACGGACATGTATACTGCCTGCGGGCGTCGGACGGTCAACTTGTCTGGCGGTTCCTGGCAGCGCCAATCGACCGGCGAATTGCATATTTCGACCAGGTCGAGTCAGCATGGCCGGTCCACGGCAGCATCCTCGTAGATAACCCTTCGACAGGCTCAGGGCAGGCTGTGGCGTACTTCACGGCGGGACGCTCCACATATCTGGATGGTGGAATCCGTATTTATGCCCTGGAACCGGCTACAGGGCGAATTCTCCACAAAAATATCTTGAAAGGGCCAAATCCGTTCATGGAGGGTGACCGTGACGTCGCCTTCTTTATCCTTGGCGCCAATTCGGATGTGCTGGTCAGTGAAGGTGAGTACATTTATATGCGTCAGAAGAAGATGACGCCCGAGTTAGAGGAGATTAAAGTGGATGTCTTATCAAGCAAAGGCGCTCAGGATGTGGGCCTGCACATCTTCTCGACGGCCAGTCTGTTAGACGGCTCATGGTACAATCGCACGTTCTGGATGTACTCGAAGCGTTGGCCGGGCTTTCAGTTAGCCAACCAGGCCCCCAAGACTGGACAGCTCCTGGTAGTCGATAACGAGAAGACTTATGCCGTCCGCGTATTCTATCGTCGAAACGTGCACAGCCCGATGTTCTTTCCGGCCAAAGAAGGTTATCTGTTGTTTGCCGACCTGAATACGAACGAGCCGCAAATCGTTGGTGAGGAAGGCTCGCGTGAGCCGGTCAGATGGCTGCCTCAATCCGACTACTCACGGGCACGCGGCGATGAGATGCGAGAGCTGGAAAGCGAGGCCTTTGGACTCGACAAAATGATCGGCTATACACGAGCGGAACCGCCTCTCTGGACGCAGTGGCTGGGCGTGCGAATACGTGCCATGGTCAAAGCAGGCGATACTCTATTCGTAGCCGGCCCACCGGACGTTCTTGATTCGGAAGATCCCTATGCTGCTTTCAAAGCGCACAAAGGAGCCCAGATTGTGACCGTTTCGGCTGTGGATGGTAGGAAGCTGGCTGAATACGAACTCGAATCGCCACCAATCTTCGATGGCATGATCGCAGCAAATGAACGGCTATACATCTCAACACGAGATGGTCAATTGCTGTGCATGGGTAAAAAGTGAAAAGGAAAGGATTATAATAATGAATAGACGAACAAAAATTAGCAGTTCGGCTCTGAGCTCACTGCCTGGCTACGGCGAAGCGCTTCGCCAAGACGAGCCGAAGGGGTGGTTTGTCACAATTGTCATCCCATTTTTACTATTAACGATTACTTCTCAGCCCCCGCTCCTGTCTTCCGACAGGAAGACGCGGGGGCAGAATCTCTCATTACAACATCAGCAGCAAGCACAGCGAATCCTGGATGATAGCGGTGTCAAGGGTGGTCTCATCGTGCATATCGGCTGTGGCAACGGAAAGCTTACGGCTGCACTACGCGCGAATGACAGCTACATAGTCCATGGATTAGACACCGATATGCTGAATGTGATAAAAGCCCGCGAGCATATTCAGTCACGCCGGCTCTACGGTACAGTGTCAGCTGACCAGATCAGAGATAATCAACTGCCGTACATCGATAATCTTGTTAATCTCATAGTATCTGAGAATCTCGGCAAGGTTTCCATGCAGGAAGTGATGCGTGTGTTATGTCCCAATGGCGTAGCTTATATAAAAAATGGCCCCGATAAATCGGGGTGGACAAAGACATTAAAGCCCTGGCCGGCAGAAATAGACGAGTGGACTCACTACCTGCACGGCCCGGACGGCAATCCGGTTGCAAACGACTCTTTGGTCGGCCCGCCGGCGCGGCTGCAGTGGGTAGGCAGTCCCCGCTGGGCTCGTCACCACGACCACATGGCCAGCATGACGTCCCTCGTCTCTGCGCAGGGACGACTGTTCTACATCTTCGACGAGGGCCTCACTGCATCCATTCAGCTTCCGGTCCGTTGGCGGCTCATCGCCCGCGATGCCTTCAACGGCACATTACTCTGGAAACGCGACATTGATCAGTGGAACACGCATCAATACCCTCTAAAGAGCGGGCCGGCGCACCTGCTGCGCCGTCTTGTTGCTGTGGGTGACCGCGTGTATGTCACACTTGGCATTGATGAGCCGGCAACGGCCCTGGATGCCGTCACCGGCAAAACTGTGCAAACCTATCAGAGCAGTGAACACACAAGGGAAATCGTGGTTTCCGACGGCATCGTGTTCCTCGTTGCGGATAAGTCGCGATCACGACTGCCCGACTGGCAGCGCAAAGACACGTATGTGTGGGACAATAGCCAGCGTGCCAATCCCGAATGGGGCTGGCACGGGGATTCACGCAAGGTAATGGCCTACAAAGCCGATTCCGGCCGCCTCCTGTGGCAGGTGGAGTTCCCAGTTGCCCCCTGCTCACTGGCAGTTGACGCAACGCGCGTGGTCTTCCATGATGGAGAAAAACTCGTCTGTCTCGACCGTCGTAAGGGCACGACACTGTGGCAAAGCGAACCGGCGCCGACCAAGATACCGGTGCATACCAATACGGGTCCGCGTGTGCTGATCTATAAAGATGTTGTTCTATTTGCCGGCAATGATGGCAAGATGTCGGGATGGTCTGCCAAGGACGGAAAAAAGCTTTGGGAACAGAAGCACAAGCCGAGTGGCCACATGTCTCTCAAGGACCTTTTAGTAGTTGATGGCCTGGTTTGGACCGGAGCGGTCGCAAACAACAGCAACGATGGTGTCTTTACTGGTTACGATCCGTTCACCGGCCAGAAGAAAAGGGAGTTCCCCCCAGATGTGCACGTGCACTGGTTCCATCATCGCTGTTACCCTTCTAAAGCTGCGGACAAATACGTGCTTGCCGCGCGTAACGGCACTGAGTTCGTCGATTTGAAAGCAGAGCACTGGAAACCACATCACTGGGTACGGGGTGGCTGCATCTATGGGGTGATGCCCTGTAATGGGATGACCTATGCCCCCATGCATTCCTGCGGTTGCCAGATGGAGGCGAAGCTCACCGGATTCAATGCACTGGCACCCGGTCCGGTTCCTCAGCCAGACCGCCTTAGCCTCTCTGGCCAGGCTCGTCTGGAAAGGGGGCCTGCCTATGGCCAGGTCCATGGCCCGCCGGCCGGCTCTGACGACTGGCCTACGTACCGACATGACGAAGACCGCAGCGGCACCATGTCGGCTACTGTTTCACCTGTCCTCGGTCAGACCTGGCAAGCGGAGCTGGGCGGCCGCCTCAGTGCTCCTATCATTGTTGCCGGTAAACTCTTTGTTGCCTCCATCGACTCCCACACGCTATACGCGCTGGACGCCGACACGGGCCGCAAATTGTGGACATACACGACCGGTGGGCGCGTTGACTCGCCGCCCACCTATTACAAAGGACACGTGTTGTTCGGGTCGGCTGACGGATACATCTACGCCCTTCGTGCACAAGACGGGGCCCTTGCCTGGCGTTTCCGAGGCGCTCCCATGGACCGCCGTATGATGGCCTGGGAACAGCTCGAATCCGCCTGGCCCGTCCACGGCAGCGTCCTTGTGCACAACGGCGTCCTCTACTGCACCGCCGGTCGTAACATGTACCTGGAAGGCGGAATCCGTTTCATTCGTCTGGATCCGGTCACGGGTAAGCTGCTGGGCGAAGTAGTTATGGATGACAAAGACCCCGAAACCGGACAGGATATGCACCTGGCCTACCTGAAAAAAACAAAGGGCAACAATATGCCTGTGGCCCTTTCCGATATTCTGTCCTGCGACGGACGAAACATCTGGATGCGCTCCCAGAAGATCGACTTTGAGGGCAAGCGCCTCGAAATTGGATTGCAGGATGTCACCGAGCAGACGCCTGAGGATTGTCACCTGTTCTGCCAGGTCGGATTCCTGGACGACTCTTACTTCTTCCGTTCCTACTGGAGCTATGGTCGGCGTGTGAGCGGCGGCTATGGTGGCTGGTTCCAAGCCGGGCGACTTGTGCCCTCGGGCCGTATCTTGTGTTTTGACGACAAGTATGTTTACGGCTATGGGCGCAAGCCGGCGTACATGGTCAATGCCTCCGTGCTTGAGTATCAGCTTTTCGCCGCGGATAAAGCGGTAACACGCGAGGCGATTGAGCGAATCGGCAAGGCCAATAAACAGATAAATGCGCGCCTCGACAAGAGGAACGCTAACTCCTCTGACTGGCGGGTGCGTTCCTTCTTCGACGTCGAAGACCTGACCGCTACACGCTTCGAGTGGACTGTAGATAAGCCAGCTGTCATTACGCGTGCGATGGCTGTGGCTGGAGCTCATTTGTTTGTCGCGGGCCCTGGCGACTTTATCGACGAACAGCGAGCTTTTTATAATCCCAATGACCCTGACGTGCAAGCCAAGCTCAAGCGCCAAGCAGAAGCCTTAGCGGGCCAACGTGGCGGACAGCTCTGGATAATATCCAAGGCCAA
>CAYNKI010000138.1:0-10156 GCA_964397675.1 uncultured Pirellulales bacterium | reverse complement strand
GTATTGGGTAGAGTCCTCGATAAACGGATTATACGTACGCCGAACTCTCGCGTTCGTTTTTCAAGCTCCTTAGCAAATTCCTTATTATCCATAACTTTAGCTCACTTTAGGCACTTTAGTTCATTTTAGCTCACTTTTATTTCATACTTGGCTTGCCTCCTGTTGGAATCCGCTTGCAGAGTCTGTCAATCAATGGCGTCACGGCGTTCATCAAAAGGACAGAAAACATAACGCCTTCCGGATACTCTCCGACAACTCTTATAAGCATCGTTATTGTTCCTACTCCGATACCGAATAGCCACATTCCCCTACGTGTTAAAGGAGCGGTGACAGGATCGGTCGCGATGAAAAAGGCACACAATAGCATTGCACCACTACTCAAATGGAACACCGGCTGGATATAGGCACCGGAATCTATTAAGTAGGCAATAGCCGCAAACACAAAAGCAGAAAGTAAAACAGCTAAGGGGACATGAAAGCTTATCGTTTTTCTTATCAATAAATAAAGGCCGCCAATTAAAAGTGCAATTACGCTGGTTTCGCCCAGGCAGCCGCCGACCTCACCTGTGAACGTAGCTCTAAATTGTTGTTCGTTATAAATTTTAGCTCCATTTTTGTCTTTTATGGCCAGTTTATTCCAAGCCAATGGTGTTGCCTGTGTCCTTGCGTCGATCATGTTTTCCGGAGCAATTTTTGGTAAGGTGATATCGATTGTGGCTGGGACTGTCCAGGTGGTCATCAACATACCGAAAGAGACGGTTAGAAATGCTCTGCCCACCATGGCCGGATTGAAGATATTAGCACCGAGTCCTCCGAAAACCATTTTGCCGATTGCGATAGAAAAAACGCTGCCGATTATCGCTGCCCAGATAGGTAAACTCGGCGGAAGCGACAAAGCCAGGATAATACCGGTAACAACAGCACTAAAGTCACCGAGTGAATTGGGCTTTTTGCGAATTAGATTGCACAGCCATTCGGTAGCGACTGCTGAAATAACACAAGTGGGGATAAGGATAAGTGCATAGATGCGAAAATAGTAGCCAGCCAGCACCATCGCGGGCACTAACCCGATTATGACGTCTATCATTACCCTGCGCGTAGAAAGAGGCTGGCTAATATGTGGTGCGCACGAAACTCTTATATCGCTTAACATTCAAACTTTTCCTGTTATAAAACCGCGCTATTCCGGTATCTTCTTCTTTTGTTTGGCCAGTAAATTTTTTCCTGTTTTAATATATCCTGTCACTTCTATATTAGCCGGGCAGACATAACTACAACAGCCGCATTCTATACATGCACTGATATAGTAGCTTTCCGCCACATCTAAAAGATTATTTTTGACAGCATGGGCGATTTTTGTCGGGTTCAAATTCTCCGGGCAGACCTGTAGGCAACTGCCGCAGCGAATACATGGCGTTTGGCGTCGCGCGAATTTGGCTTTACCGATTTCTTCTCCCGTCAGTACGGTTACAGCGTTGGTGGTTTTCGTAATCGGCGTATCCAAATCCGAAATTGCAATTCCCATCATTGGTCCACCGACAACAACCTTTGCCGACTTCTGGGTCACACCTCCACAAAATTCGATAAGGTCACGTACCGATGTTCCTATGGCGACGTTATAATTGCCCGGATTTGCGATTGCCTCGCCGGTAACAGTCACGACCCTGTGAGTCAAAGGAGCACCAGCGATGACTGCTTCAGCTATGGCTGCCACCGTAGCAACATTAAGCACTACCACTCCTATCGCAGGAGGAATTCCGCCTGTGGGGACGTTCTTTTTTAGAATTGCTTTTATAAGCTGTCTTTCGCCACCCTGTGGATATTTTGTCTTTACGGCAACTACTTTAATATTGTTGTTGTCGGCGTAAGTTTGCAGCGCCGAGTCCATAGTTTCTATCGCTTTCGGCTTGTTGTCTTCTATGCCGATAAGGACCTGTGAACAGCCGGATGCCCTTCGAGCAAGTTTAATACCTGCAATAATTTGGTTTGTCCGCTCAAGCATTAAGCGATAGTCACAGGTGATGTATGGCTCACATTCACAGCAATTGATAATCATTATCTCTTTAGGAAGTCGTGGATTTGGCTCGATTTTTACACGTGTAGGAAATCCTGCTCCACCCATACCGACAATACCTGCCTTACGGACGGCGTCACATATTTGCTCCGAGGAGTAGTTGTTTTCATCGAAATCTTCTTTTAATTCAAAATGTGGGTGTCTTGTAGGATTATAGCGGTATGCATCGATAATTATTGCTGGGCTTCTGCCTAATATCGGATGTGAACGCAGGGCGATTTCTTTTACTTTACCGTGAATGGGCGAATGTACCGGTGCGGAGACAAAGGCATCGGAGTCGCCGATTTTCTGTCCCGCCATGACCATATAGCCTTTCCTAACCATCGGCTTACAAACTGCACCTAAATGTTGGCTGAGCATTACAGCAACTTCCTTAATGGCAGGGCCAGGCTGTATTTCGCTGTCTTGCGTGAGGTCCTTTCTTCCCGGCGGATGTACTCCGCCGGCAAAAGAAAATTTGCCTTTAGTATTGATATCCATACCTCGAAATTGTCAAAATCATCTATTTTTACCAAATTGTATATTTATCGCTTTTGTAATGGATACCACTGCAAAAGTCACTAAAAAAGCCAGTGCAAAACTAAGGATTATTTGCATCTGTTTTGTATCTACCGCTTTAGTTAAAATCCGCTCAAAGGCTGCTAAAGAGGCAATAAAAATCAGTATGGGCAACAGGAAAGCAATAATTACTTGGAAAACGAACGAAGGGCCTTTGAAATTTGCCAACTTCTGATAAATCTCCTGACAATCGTGTTCTTGGTTACAGCCTTGACAGGGTTTTTGATCGCCCATAGTTTTCGCTACCATTCAAAGTAAACAGCATTTATAATAGAAATAGTTCAGGTTTTCAAATATAACTTTTCATAATTGTGGGGTGTTATTATGTCCAGAAAACTGGGATTAGTGGGTTTAAGCCTTATCCTTTGTTTTTGCGTGGGCTGTTCAGTCAATCCGATAACGGGTCAAGAGGAATTCATGCTCTTTCCGGAAAATAAGGATATTGAAATAGGCCGGAAATATGCTCCGGAAGTTGAAAAACAGATGGGCGGCAAAATTGAAAATGAAAGTTTGCAGCGCTATATTGATAATGTCGGCCAAAAAATCGCCCGTGTATGTCATAGGCCGGATTTGGAATACCATTTCACTGCGCTGGACCATGAATCGCTCAATGCGCTTGCTTTGCCTGGCGGATATGTCTTTATTACACGGGGAATGCTTGAGAAACTGACAACTGAAGCTCAATTAGCTGGAATACTGGGGCATGAGGTGACACATGTGATTGCAAGGGATAGCTCGGCAGCAATGAGCAGAGAGATCGGAATAGGCATCTTACTTTCCGCGGCGGCCTCAGCGGATGCCCCCGGCGGTGTTTTGTCAGCAGCAGATGTTACAAGACAAATTCTTGGCTTACACTATAGTAGAAGAGATGAGCAGGAAGCTGATTTAGGTGGCCTGGATTATATGGTTCAGGCCGGCTACAACCCTCACGGCATGATTGAGACTATGCAAATACTTCAAAACGAGCAAAAAGTCAGGCCGATTGAGTTCTTTTCAACTCACCCCAATCCGAGAAACCGCAAAGACTATTTGACACAAAGGATTCAATCAAGGCACTCTGACCGTGCAGGATTAAAAATAGGAGCAGATGACTACCGCCGCAGCGTTCTGGAGCACCTAATAGACGACAAAGCCGATTAGGTTTTGCAGTATAACACTATCAATTCTTTGTAAAAAGGCAAATCCTCAATGAAGGTTGGCCTTCTTAATTGTGCTTAGCTAAAAGCCATTAAGCAGTTCATCGGCTATACTTGGGTCGACGTTATCCACCCCGCTGAGCTTTTCGAGCCTTTAGTTCAGTTTCTCTTTTGCTATAGCTGCATTTAGGACAGCGGTCCGGAAAATCGTCAGGATCAGTTTCATAAAAGAAGACTGTGCCGCACTTTTCGCATTTTACAGCTCTGTAAACACTGTCTTTTCCACACTTTTCGCAAGTCAGCGGCGGTGTCACCATCGAATTAGGATTGGCCTGCTGTTTTTCCCTTATTTGTTCGTAGTAATTCTTTTTATCCATCTCATATTCGGCGTTACAGCTTGGGTTGTTGCACTTAACCCAATACATCTCCTCGCCTCTTTTTATGCTACCAATACCACCTGAATCCTTAGGCATGGTCCAATAAAATATTATACCCGCCAAAGCCAAGCACACGACAATGATTGCCAAAGCCGCCGGTTTCGCCAATCCAACTGGCATCTTTGATATAGCATTAGATTTTTTCCTGCTTTTTTTCATACCAAAATCTCCCAATAACAGACCACATTGTAATTTGCTATTTACGAATAGATTATAATTTACAATATTCTTTGTCAATCACTTATTTTTTATTATTTATCGCTCGATTAACTTCTTGTCAGCGTCGTAACTTGACTCGGGCGCATGTGTAAAATCTTTTCGGGTTCTTCCGGAAAACCCGTGCGTGCGGAAAGATAAGCTGATTCAATGACAGCCATATTCTTTAGATTTTCTCTGCCGTTGCTGCAAAGCATGCTTTCGTCCGGCGATAATATACTCAAAGCGAAATTCTTCAGTTGGGCCATCATATAGCAAAGAGGATCGTGGTCGTATTTTCGCTGCTCACTGTTCTTCCCAAAACCATCGCTGATGGTAAGTTGGCCACTGTTGACTGTCATAATTTTATCTTTGCCATAGATTCTTAAAAATTGCTGTTTTGGTCCCAGCTCTGCACGCTGGAATGCTATTAAGTTGCCACTGAGGGTATCGTTGAACTTCATTGTTACAACTGCGGTATCCTCTGTCAGATACAGCCGCTGTTTTTTATCACAAGCTTGATTAGTAGTTAACGAATAAACCTGTTGTGGTATGGAAAAATTCCATATTATCTGATCGATTATCTCGTAGCAGTTTCGTAACAGAACTCCGCCGCCAGCAAGTTTTGGATCGCTCTGCCAGGCAGGCTGTGGTTGATCGCCAATATTGCAAAAAGCAGTTATCAAAAAAATCTGCTCAATCTTACCTTGCTGCACAAACTCACGAAATGCAAGATAGCTTTCAGCAAATCGGTTAGGATTGGCAACAGCGAATTTTATTCCTTGTTCCTCGGTAAGCTGAACAAATCCCGCAGCTTCTTCAAAATTCCGTGCCGCTGGAGCTAACTTGAAAATGTTGAAATTCTTTTTCATCGCAGCCCGAACATACTCATCACAACTATACATACCAGCAGCAACTAATAGACAATCGAGTTGACTTTGTATTATCAATTGCCGGTAATCATCGTGGGCTTTGCATTTGTATTCGGCAGCAAACTCTTCGGCAAGATGTGTGTTTTTGTCCGCGACAGCCTGAATTTGAAAATAAGGGATTTGCGATGCTGCTTTAAGAAGAAGCTGGCCATTTTCATCAAGGCCGAGTACCGCAGTTTTTAATTTGCCTTCGTACATCTCCTGATTCCCAATCTTATTTTACATTCTTTGCAAAAAAGAAACTATCAAAAAAACATTTCAATCAAAAATATAGGTAGTGGCTGACAAATTTCAACTTTTTTCAAAAAATTTTAACTTACTTTTACAAAAGGACTTAATCAGTTTAGGTCCAGTTGTTAAAGCCCTTTTTTCGATTCAAACTCGCAGGTCGCTCTAATTATGGAAGGCGGTAGTGAGTGGTGAATGGTGAGTGGATACAGTGCAGTGGCAAATACGTGTATCTCGGTCTTTTTGATAATGAAATGGAAGCTGCTTTGGCTTATGACCGGAAAGCAGAAGAACTCTTCGGCGAATTTGCCTATCTGAACTTCCCGCAGTTAGTTGAGTTTAGAAAGTAAGCCCGCAAAATCATCTTCGCCGCTTGATTATTTACGTTCACTTATTTAACTCCCAGATTTATCTGGGGGTTATTTTCTGCAATTTATTGCGGGGTTCTCTTCTACTTCTTAGCTGCCCGCATGACCTTCTTGCCGGTCACCTTTCGTGTGCCCCATGAACTGGTAATCTCTCCGGTAAGCTTCCTGCCGTCCAGTTTACCCTTGAAGTTGATCTCGTATTTCCGCTCACCAAACTGCATTACTATCTGGAAGGCCACTTGGTCGCCTTCAATATCTATCTTCTTAACGACCATTGGCCCGTACATACCGCTCAAATCCGGGCTGACTTTCAGTATCTGTCTGCGGCTGCCGTCTTCCGATGTCATTTCAAGGTCCCACTTACCGACAAGGGCAGCACCTATACGGTTTCCCTCCACAGCAGAATCGCCCCGCTCAGACTTAAATGTGCCGGAAAGCTTATGTCCCTTGACCGTTCCCTCGAAGATCGATTCCCACTGCTGATCTTGGATTTTGCTCTTACGCTTGAACGTCAGCTTCTTCTTCTCCAACTGTACATCGGTGATCTCATGTTCACCCCGTTCGCTTTGCCAAACCGCAGTGAGTTTGCGTTCTTTGTCGGCCTTTATGACCATCGTCCCTGTAAATTCTCGCTCGCCCACCTTGACCTTCATTTCCCAGTTTCCGACCGCCGGCGGTATCGGTCTGAGACGCTGGCCCTCGACCTGATACTTATCCCTATCACTCGATAGGGTCCCAGAGAGCTTCCCGCGTTTGATGGCCCCTGTAAATTCCGACCTGTATTCACGGTTGCGGTATCGACCGGTCTGCACGAAGCTCAGTTCATCTCCCTCATACTTAACATCCTTCAACTCGCTGAGTCCCCAATAACTAATCCACTGACCAGTTAGCTTGCCCTGCTTGTCTATGGAAAGCGACAGAATCGACGTTATCTGCTGGCCATCGAACTCACTCTTGAGCAGCCAGTCTCCTGCAATCTTTTTTTTGGCCTGCTCAGCCGACGCCGGTGTCCAAAGCGTCAAAAAGGCCATAAGCACGACGAATCCGGCCATTTTGTAAAATACTTTCTGCTTCATTGTGATACCTCCTAACAAAAACCCAACAGGAATTATTTAGACCCTATTCTTGTACCTTATGGACCTGCGATTGTCAAAAAAAAAATAATCAAATGCATAAATCAATCGGAATGTCCGGCCAACCTGACGTTATGATTATTTTTAATTTTTTTTATTGACACCCAGCTATTTTCCCCGATATAATAAATTGTAGTAGGGCATATTCTCAGGTCTCTCAAGAATATACTCTTGATAAAAATGCGAGAGACAGAATTTATGGCCATTATTAGGCCGAAGGAGTACAGAAGTGAGTACAGGTACAGTAAAATGGTTTAACGCGAGCAAAGGTTTTGGGTTTATCACCCCCGATGACTCGGGCGATGACTTATTCGTTCATCACTCGGAAATCAAGACGACAGGCTATGCCAGTCTTGAGGAAGGCCAGAAGGTGGAATTCGAGATCGGACAGGGCAAAAAAGGCCCGTGTGCGACCAACGTAATCCCTGGTTAATCCAATGCAACACGCCGGAAAACCAACGGGCTCCGCTAAAGACGGAGCCCGTCTCATTTTGATACTTAACCAATCAACTAACCTGAATTCTTCATGGCCACAGAGGCCACATAGAAAAATAATCGATCAGCATTATTGAAGCGCAGCGGAAATCCCGACTGATCGGGAATCGATGATCAATTGAAAACTCTGCCCACCAATCATATCACGGTGTGTTCAGCGCACCCTACCGGCTTTTGTGCACTTTATTCCAACAAAGCGAGGGAATTCCCACTTCATGGGGTACTGTTCCTGAATCTTTTTGTCCGGCACTGGCTCAAAAAATCTATCTATTATAAATCCTGAATTGACTAGAGTGTTGAAATAGACTTCTAAAGGTCTGTGAAAATGTGTTGTTATACAACTTGTAGCCTCTTTAGATATTCGGAAAGGAGCTTCGATAATGATTTCTTTTTTGTAATCAAACCATTCGGCTTCTTCGTAATCCCAATACTTGGCCCAAAAGCACGGATGGGCAAATGTGACTACAAAGGACCCGGTCGGAATTAGCAGTTTTTCTATAGCATTTAACATACTTGCTAGATTGATACATGTCATAAGAGTCATGTTGGCTATAGCCAAAGTAAACGGTGGTGATTCTATCTTATCTGCATAGTTTTCAATTGTATTGTTTTCAAAAGTTACATTGCTTAGTCCTTCGCAATGATTCCTAGCAATTTCAACGTTTTTTGATGATAGATCAATGCCTACGATTTTTCTCGAAGATGAAGAAAGTTGGGTCTCTAATATGCCCGTGCCACATCCAACATCAACAATCGATGATAAATCTGAATTTTGCAAGAGTTCTAGTACGCAAGGCAAAATGACATATTTGTAACTTAGATCTATTCCGCTAGTTATTTGCCTATGTCGCAACTGGGATATGTTGTCCCATTCCTGTCTAATCTGGTTTATGCTTTTTGCTTTGACGGATTTCATTGGCTCAGCCCTGTGCATGTTTTTCTGCTGATTTGATAGCCAAATCAATCAGATCCTTTGTTAGGTAAATTACAAGATCATCCTTGCCAAATTCTTGTATTACGTGAAAGTTATTTTCTCCATGAGCAACTGCAACGCGTTCTCTTGTCCCATGACCGTAGTTTGCTATCGTAAAGCGTGTTCGCGGACTAAGATCTTTGCTTTTGGAATAATAATATATTGCTGCGTTTTTCTCCTTCAATTCACTTGTTAAGGCAGTTTCTTTTTGTACGCACAAAACAACCTCCCCTCGTTCAGATTTGTGGATAAGGAGGTCTTTAATCATTTTATCACTACTTGCAAATGACATATCACGAGAGAAGATAGCTACTCGACCACTATTATTGATCCATTTGTACATATATTCATTTATTTTCTGCTTGTCCTCTTCGGGTATGACGTGAATTTTGGCTTGTTTAAAAATCTCGAGATATAAAGTCAAACCTATAAAGAATACAATAAGAATTATTAAAAGCCAGTAGATGTTATTAACACTTTCTCTTTCTGGGCGAAACATTAAAAGTAAAGCCAATACCGATGCACCAGATCCTAAAGTAGGTAGAAGCTTTCCATATTTCCTATAGAACGACTTTATCCAAAACATCTCATAAACCTTTCAAGAAATGCAAACAAGTTAACATGCTAAAAACCCCGCTCTCAATGAATACAGTTATAGACTTATTATAATCCTTTTAATTATTCTACACGTTGAGGGGAAAGGTACAAGATTTGTTTTACTCAGCTTTGAGTTATTCATTCATTGGGGACCCGCAATTCCCGCCAAACACTTTAGTATCTCGTATCTCGTATGGATTCCGCAATAAACCGACACCAAAAGCCCTGCCCACAGCCATTCGACTTCGCTCAGGCCAGGTGTGGCAGGGCTAATCGGCAACCTTCTGTAGTCCGTTTTCTATCTGCCTGATATCATGATAACCTAATAACTACCTGCTCGCTAACGCTCGCGGATCTGATTTCTATATTATATTGTTAAATATCCGCAATGTATATAAAATACAATTATGAAGCTCACTATAGTGATAAAACTTATCGTTTGTTTGGCCTTGACTTTTTCTGCGGCCTTTGTCGGCTCACTTTTTACCCGCGAAGCGGTGCCAGATTGGTACGCAAATCTCAATAAGCCTTTTTTCACGCCGCCAGATTGGCTGTTCGGCCCGGTCTGGACAGCACTCTACCTGCTTATGGCGATATCGGCCTTTATCGTCTGGCAAAAAGGACTGGCCGATCCAGCAGTTAGAATTGCTTTAACTATTTATCTGCTTCAGTTAATTCTCAACGCTCTATGGTCGGTGTTTTTCTTCGGCTTGAAAATGCCGATGCCGGCTTTTATTGAAATCATCCTGCTCTGGACCGCCATCGGCCTTACAATCTTTGCATTCGCCAGGGTTTCAATCTTTGCTGCCGTGCTTCTTGTCCCTTATATCTTGTGGGTGTCTTTCGCTGCGGTACTCAATTTTTCCATTTGGCTGTTAAACCGCTGATGATAAAAGATAAACCCAGCAATGAATTGCCGAAAAATTAAGCCCAGATAAAATCTGGGAGCTAAACAATTCAGTATTTCGCATAAGCTGTAATACTATCCGTCAACTTCTTGTTTTTTATGCGTGTTTTAAAAACAGTCAAC
>CAYNKI010000137.1:0-10160 GCA_964397675.1 uncultured Pirellulales bacterium | reverse complement strand
TCTTGAACTTTACGACGCGTGAATTTCTCGTAGTTGATGATTTTGAGGACTACAATAACTTCTCACCGGATCGAGTCTTCCAGATCTGGGTTGATGGGATTGGCTTTACTGAGCCGGCTCCTGGTAATCCCGGCAACGGCAGCGGTGCAGCTCTTGGTCACGATATTTGGTCTCCTTCCAGCCCATACTACAATGGCAGTATCATGGAGACGGCTATCGTGCATGGTGGTGCGCAGTCTGCTCCTCTTTACTACGACAACACCATTGCTCCATTCACGTCTGAAATCGTACGCACATTTGATTTTGTACAGGATTGGACCAAGCATGGCATTAAGGCCTTAACGTTGTACTTCTATGGTGATCCGAATAATGTCGCTCAGCAGATGTATGTGAAGTTCAACGGCTCCAAGGTGGTGTATGGCGGTGATGTGAATGCCCTAAAGCAAGGAATGTGGAAGCGCTGGAGTATTAACCTTTCATCGTTTGGTGTGAACCTTAGCAATGTTACTGAGTTAACTATTGGCTTGGAGCGTATTGGAGCGGTTGGTGGTAAGGGAGTAGTGTTCTTTGACGATATCGGTCTGTATAGTGTGGTTCCTGAGCCTCTTGAGGAAATATTTTTTGAAGCGGAAGCTGCCGACATTCTTGGAGCGAGCTGGCGTGTTACTGATGATACAACTGCCATGGGTGGAAAGTACATCGGCTCAGAAGACGGTGACGGCAACGACAATGACACTGCACCCGGAGCTGAATGGGTGGCTCTTTACAATTTTACAGCTCCTGCTGCAGGAGTTTACACAGTTGTGTTGCGTGCCCAGGATGCCGGCGATGACTCATTCTGGGTCCGCATCCCGGGTGCAACCAGCCAGACTCACGAAGACCCTGACCAACCCGGCACCGGCTGGGTGGCGGATGATATTGATAGCCCCGAGGGCGTATGGCAATGGGCAAAGATTGAAAGTAATGATCACGACGGTGCGGCTGTGAGTTGGACGTTGCCTGCTGGGGCCAACACATTAGAAATTGCCAAGCGTGAAGATGGTGTGTACCTTGATGCTATCCTGATTACCAGCGAAGCGGGTCTTGACTAAGCTGTAAGAAGGTTGTTAGAAGCTGTATTGCTAACCGATGGTATTGCATCGGTTCGTTCTTCGTAGTAGTACTACTACGAAGGATGACTCTGGCAGCAAGATTTGTAAAAAGATACTTCAATTGGTAGCAATTAGGGGAAGATTCTGATGCTATCATCGAATTGGAAGGCTTCGTTGAGTAGCCAAGCGTTTAATATGGGAAATATCGGTGATACTATATTTTCCTTGATTCCTACTAAGTATTGTGTATAATTAATAATAGTAGATTCCCTTTAAACAAATTTATGAAGGAAAAAGGGTATGTATTCATGAAAAAAAGGCAAGGATTTACATTGATAGAGCTTTTAGTAGTAATAGCTATCATCGCATTATTGATGTCCATAATGATGCCGGCGTTGAATCGGGTGAAGGGCCAGGCGCAGAAGGTTAGCTGCCAGGCAAGACTAAAACAATGGGCCCTTTTGTTCAATCTATATACTGACGACTACGACGGCTACTTCAATAACAGGGATGTGAGTGGGGGCAGGTGGATGACTGCACTGGAGACGTACTATAAGGATGATGCGAAGATGCTCCTGTGCCCGACGGCTACAAGACTCATGCAAAGCTTCGCCGACTGGGGCACCTACAAGGCTGCTTCGTTCGACCGTTATATCTTTAGCTACGGCATCAATTCTTGGACTAACTCCGTGGAGCGAGACCGTGGCGCCCGTTTGAAGGAATGGTTCTGGAGGAATGTCCAGAACAATACAACTGTAATACCTGATAACAGGAGGCTCGCCGGCAGACGAGTTAGTCTAAATCAAATACCGGTGTTCGGCGATTCCACATGGTATGATGCCTGGCCTCGCCACAACGACGATCCAGCTTCGTATATGGATGCTTTCGGGATAGGCAACAAGGGCACGTCCGGGGAAATGAACCATTTCTGCATTGACCGGCACAATGGATTCATTAACCTCCTTTTCATGGATTGGTCCGCGAGAAATGTGGGACTCAAGGAGTTGTGGACGTTGAAATGGCATCGTGCGTATATCACAAACGGTCCGTGGACGAAGGCCGGCGGCGCTATGCCGGCCGACTGGCCTCAATGGCTCAGACGTTATAAAGACTATTGAAAGTGACCTTTAGGGGAGAAGGGGGAGGAAAGAGGTAGAGCCAAAAAGAATTGAGAATTCAAAAAATATTCTGCGCTTGGCCTACGCCGAAGGAACAGCCGGAATCATCAATCTGAAAGGGAATTGAAGACAACAAGATTTTTATCTTCATGACCAAGGGCGGTCATCACGTGCTTCAACAGCTAATATTTCTGCCGATGTACATCGGGATAGGCCACGATTTTTTTGTCAGGTAGAATGTGATTTTGTGTTTTTGAAATTTCAGAGACCAACATTTGACGTGGGAAAAAGTTTCAATATAATGGTCGAAGAACAATGAGTTTTTTCATGACTTTAGCAAAAAGTTGAAAATATGTTGACAAACGTAACTTATGCAACTGTTTTACGGCCATCTAAGAAAGTATATGCTGGACTTTATGATATTGCTTTGATTATTGGTGGCTCTTTAATGATTGCTTTGTGTGCACAACTGGCAATCGGCTGGCCCGTTCCTATTACCGGACAGACCTTCGCTGTGTTGATGATAGGAGCCTTGTTTGGTGCTAAGCGAGGGAGTTTGTGTATCCTTACCTACATAGTTGAAGGATCTGTGGGATTGCCTGTATTCGCACATGGCAGAAGTGGTTTTACAATACTATTAGGACCGACCGGAGGATATTTAATTGGTTTCATCGCTGCTGCCTATATCATGGGATTATTAGCTGAAAGAGGGTGGGACCGGCGAGCTGGGACTACTGTTTTGGCTATGGTTTTTGGCAACACGGCTATTTACGCTTTCGGCTTGCTGTGGCTGTATTGCCTGATGCGAATTAATAAGACTGTGTTGACTATGGGCTTATATCCTTTCATTGTTGGTGATTTATTGAAGATATCTTTAGCTGCAGTACTTTTACCATCGGGCTGGAAATTGCTGGGATACAGCGGACATATTGGGGAATAGTGTAACGGTAGCACGACTGACTCTGGATCAGTTAGTCCAGGTTCGAATCCTGGTTCCCCAGGTATTTCCATTGATTATTGATGAAGTAGATGCTTTATATTTTAAATTGGTGGATGATACGGAAATTTTCCTAACAATGCGCGGCACTGTACCAAATCCGTAACCTGTTGCTCGTGCCCCGTGACTCGAGCGAAGAGTCACGGACCTGTTATTCTTTAGCCCCATGCTTGCGTAAAATTTCAACGATTTCGTTATGGCCTCGGCGGTTTGCCCACCACAAGGCAGTTCGGCCCCCGGTTGTCTTTTGCATTCACGTCGGCACCTTTGGCGATATTCCGGAATAGTAAATTAAAATCCTGATTTCCTGATGACCTGATATCCTAACAACCCGCTCCCTGACGGTCGCGGCTCTGTTGACTACTCACAAGTCACCATCCAGTGCTTCTCATTTTGGTGCTCCTGAGTTTAAAATAGCCACGGTGTTAGAACGTCTGAGGTCTGCATCATATTCACATTATTCTTATTCGTTATGATAAAGTGCTCAGGCACGGGGAATTGCGAGCTAAGAAGCAGAGCCTCTTTTCCCACCTCTTCGATAACCGACTCATTGTCGATATTTTCAGCTACTTTATTTATAAAGCCGGCGATCTGCCGAGCATGCTCTTCTTTCATTCCCCGCGTGGTGATGGCCGGCGTTCCTATACGTAAACCGCTGGGATTGACAGGCGGAGCAGGGTCGCCGGGTATGGTGTTATAATTAGTGACAATCCTGGCTCTATCCAGCGCTTTTGCAAGTTTTTTGCTGGGGACATTTTTGTTTCGCAAGTCGATTAATATTAAGTGATTGTCGGTCCCGCCGGATAGCAGATTGAAACCGTATTCGAGCAGCTTTTCAGCAAGCGCTTTTGAATTTTTGACTATCTGCTTTGCATAGGCGACAAATTCCAGCGTGTCGGCTTCAGCCAATGCTACAGCAATAGCAGTCAGCGTGTGCATATGTGGTCCACCCTGCAGGCCTGGAAAGACTGCTCGATCTACTTTTTCTGCATGTTCTGCCTTGCACAGCAGCATTCCGCCTCGAGCACCACGCAGCGTCTTGTGAGTTGTCGTGGATACGATGTCGGCATGCGGCACGGGGCTTATATGGATGCCGGCGACAACAAGGCCAGCTATGTGGGCTATATCACTGACGTGGTATGCACCGACCTTTTGAGCTATCTGACCGATTATTTCAAAATCAATCTCCCTGGGATAAGCTGTAGCACCGGAAATGATAATTCTTGGCTTGTGTTTTTTGGCCAGCTTCTCAAGGTTGTCGTAGTCTATTCTTCCTGTGTTGGGGTTCACAGAATAATGGATGGATTTAAAGAACTTGCTGGTTAGGGAGACTTTCCCGCCATGGGTGAGATGTCCTCCATCAATATGCGACATGCCCATAATAATATCTCCGGGATTTATCAAGGCTGCATAGGCTGCCAAGTTTGCGATCGAGCCGGAATAGGGCTGCACGTTTGCGTGGTCAGCTTTGAATAACTTCTTAGCTCTGTCCTGAGCCTTTTTTTCGATAAGGTCGGTGACCTGTTGGCCTTCATAAAATCGCCTGCCAGGATAACCCTCGGAATACTTGTTAGTAAGGCAACTGCCGCTGGCTTCCATAACGGCTCTGGATACATAGTTCTCGGACGGGATAAGCCGGATTGAGCCGCTCTGCCTCGCTTTTTCCTGCCGTATCAATTCGTAAATCTGTGGGTCATATTGCTCAAGTGCATGAACCATGGTAGTTCCTCCATAAAATATCTGTCTATTAATATACTATACATTATGGGAGATACTATTGATTAGCCTTTTATAGCACAGCTTCCATTTTTATACAAGTATTTATTTGTTGACAAATTTTAGCCGAATATTACGATACGCACGTCAATGAAGTATTAGAAGGGATTTAGTTAGACCTATGCCAGAGAAGGACAATAGAGACTCTGCTAAAGCTAAGGCGTTTTTTACAAAAGCCCGAAAGATAGCGGAGACCGGAAATTTCGATTATGCCATCGAGATGTACCTTGAGGGTCTGCGTTTTGCGCCCGAAGCGCTGGAGCAAGGCCATCTACCGCTTTGTGAGCTGGCTCTGCACCGAAAGGGAAAAGGCGGTAGAAAACCTACCATGGTTGAAAGAGTCAAGCGTCTGCGAGGCAGAACTCCGCTTGAAGAATTGATTAACGCTGAATACCTTTTCGCAAAGGACCCCGACCATTTGCCGTATCCGGAGGCTATGCTAAAAGCAGCGGTGGCAGGTGGTTATAAGAGAACCGCCGACTGGATCGCCAATTTGGTGTTCCAGACTAATAATGTGTCCAAGAAGCCTTCTTTGCAGACATATCTCTTGTTGAAAGATTCCTACGTTGCTTTGGGTGAGCTCGGCAAAGCAGTTGCTGCATGCCAACATGCGTGCAGGCTTAAACCTCAAGACAAAGATTTAGCGGATGAATTTAAAAACCTTTCAGCCGAGTTGACTATGGCCACTGGCAAATATGACCAGGAGGGTGATTTCAGAAAAGCCATCAAAGACCGTGAGGTGCAAGAAAAGCTTCAAGCCCAGCAGGGCGTCGTTAAAAGCGAGAATTACCGTCTCTCGACGGTCCAGCAAGCCAGAGAAAAATTTGCCCAAAACCCAAATCTGGCGAGTAGCATATTCAATTTAGCACAGGCGCTGTCAGATTTGCAAAACGACGAAGCTGAGAATCAGGCAATAGAGCTGCTGGAAAATGCCTATAAAAACAAAAGCGATTTCAGCTTTAAGCAGCGAGCAGGTCAGATAAGAATAAAGCAGCTCCATCGCACAATAAAACAGGCAAAAGCCACTCTTGAAGCTAATCCAGATGAGGCGGGTGCCAAGTCCAAACTCGAAGAATTGTCGATGCAACTAAACAACATCGAATTAGAGCATTATCGGCTCTGCGTGGATAACTATCCAACTGACCTTCAGGCCAAGTATGAATATGCTATTAGGCTGCTTGGAAATAAAAGGTACGATGAGGCAATACCATTGTTCCAGGAGGCTCAAAAAGCTCCCAGACGAAAGATTGCAGCGATGGATAAAATAGGCTTGTGCTTTTTTCTAAAGGGCTGGTTTGCAGATGCAATCGATGTTTTAAACAAGGCGATAGACTCTTATGAGATAAAGGATGACAGCACAGCCAAAGAATTACGGTATTATCTCGGCCGAGCATACGAAGAGAATGGCGACAAAGATAAGGCGCTGGAAATCTTTCGTAAACTGGCACAGATTGATTTTGCATACAAGGATGTCAGCCAGCGGGTAGATAAATTGAGAAGCACTCCAAACACATCCTGAAATAGTGATACAGAGGACAGCTTGTCCGGCGTAGCCTTTGCGAAGACGGAAAGGCAGAGGACAGACGACGGAGGACAGATGACAGAAATCTCAATCCGCGAGCGACGAAATACGAGATACGAGCGACGAAAGTTGAACCATCCTTGCTTCGCACCTCGCTTTGCTGGAGCGCTTCGCGAAGGCGCGCAAGGCTATGCAGAATAAACCGCCTGAACTCGGAAGCCGCATACGCGGCGCCGGTGAACCGCAATGTTAAACATTGCTATACGAATAAAGGAGTCACCATGGCAATTACAGGAATAAATCAGGAACAATGGAGTAGTTTCATCCAAGAAGGAGGTGAACTTATTGCCGAGATTGATCCGGAGGACATCTCTAATGACCGTAGTTTCGAGCAAGTTCCAAGCATTGCCAAGAAACTGAAGACGGGCTTTGAGATTCCGCCATCTCCGATTGTCTACAACACTGAAATTGGAGATATGATCGAGTTGCTTGGTGAGCCTTGGGTTCACATCTCGGCTGCTGTGTACAGACGGGGTGGCTCCATTAGCTACAGGCTGCTACCGAACGGGAGATATGAGGCAAAAATGACTATTCCAAGGAAGGCCTAAAATATCGCTTCGCCGAACGCGAACCAGCATCTGACTGGGACACCATGAACTCGGCAGCCGGTGAGCTTTTTGTTATGCGGAAACCAGATAAAATAGTCACCGGAGGGCAAAACAATGGATTGTCACAAGAAAAACTTTGAAGACTGGTATAAGGCTATACTTGAGGGACTTTACTCCAATCCTAACGCGGGCTTCGTTATTTTGATGGTTGCATTCCCTCTTCTTGAACGCTACCTCCGTGAGAAAAGCGGTGTCCATGAAGGTAGTCGCAATGATAGCTTCCATAAGGAACTCGCTGCTGTTTTTCCAGAACTTAAATCGCAAAAAGACCCTCCCCACTTCTGGCAAGTATATCGGAATGGACTTTTACACCAAGTCACATTCTCAAAGAGAAAAAACAGACAAGGTATCAAATTGCCTGATGGTTGGGTGAGTAATAAAGGGGCAGCCGTTTCCATAGATAGTAATGGTGATTTTTGGGTACATCCTTCGCAGTTTGCCAAGCGTGTCATTGATACCATTGAGAAGGATTTCCCAACATTTGAAGGACAGCACAGCCCTGATCATCCGCTTCCAAGCGTGCATCAATTTCGTACGATTATGGGAACAGGCGCGCCCTAGATGAAATAGGATCAGTTCACTATTAATGGCTTGGGACAGTGCACAGAAAATATTTGATGCCCTAATAACTCATTTTGAAAGGCGAGTAGATTATGACAAATAGGGAAATTAAGCAAGCTCACAAAGAGTTATGTGATATCGAAAGTATGTCATCAGATGAACGTGAACAAAAGGAAAAATTAAAAGACTGGATGAAAAAATATGGTATACACTTTATTACGGCACTTGCTGGTAGAATGGCAGCGTGGAAGGACGAGATGTTCGAAACCGCCCATCGCTTTTTACAAACCGAAACAATGGTGAATACTTGTAATACTGCAAAGTGGTCCTCTGTATGGGCATCAGTAGCTGCAACACTATCTTTACTTTCCGTAGTTGCTGCTTGGCTTACTGTTTATCTAACACTTAAAGGTTATAGATAATATAATAATATTGACAGCCACCTATTAATGGCTGGAGACAGTGTATAGAATACAGTGACTGTACATAGTAAAATAATAGATAGAGAGTCATCTGGATGAGACAGAAATTGTCACCCTCACTTGAGAGACGTGTACTTGTAAAGAACAGGCATTGTTGCTGTATCTGCCAAAGCGATGGTTATGGAAAAGAGGTGTTAATCCATCATATTAACGGAAACAACAGCTATAATATCGAATCAAATCTTGCTGTTCTTTGTCTTGTTCATGCAAGTCAAGCAGACTCAGGTCTAAAGAAGGGAAAATTGGGAGCTGGGAAAAAACTCAAGCCAGATGCTGTACGCGAACACAAGAAGAGATGGGAAAGGAGAATTGAACTTCAACTGCAACATCCCAAAAAAAACTTGCTCAGACCGAATGTAGAAGGACGTAGAGAATTGAAGCGATTGCAAAGAGAGGCGCTTGCTTCAACCCGCCGGAGACCGGAGGATATCGGGTTGTTCGAACAAAAAGTTATTGAGATCGACCTTCTAAATGATGTTTCGACCGACGATAAGGTTGATACCTTTTATGAACTTGGTCTGGAAGTGGCACTTAATTCCGACAGAGGCACTGCTATTTTAATTGAGTATATTCTTTGGCAACTTGCTGCCTGGGATTCACCTTCGATAGTGTCAGAGATCATTGAGGGCAGAAAAGCAAGGAAGTTGCTAAGACACATTGCTGTAGTCCTCTGGGACATTGGTGTCAATGGAGTCGAATATGGTAGAGGGAAAAATGTTATTCGGATGATAGCGAATGCGATTCTAGAAGTGAAAGAGAAAGCTCGGATGCTCAATGCAAATAATGCAGTGTTGGCATGTAAAGAGGGACTGGATAATATGCTTACCGCTGCTCACAGAGATAAGCGTGGGCATGTGGTCGGTCTTCTGGAGAATGCTGTCACAACTTTTCCTGAAAGATGTCCGTGATCGAATGTGTAGGAATGTTAAGGACAGCCACCTATTAATGGCTGGGGCCGGTGAGCTTGACGTTATGCGGAAACCATATAATTCGTCATTCGTGAATCGTGGCTCGTCTTCGTTTGCCGGCACTCCCGATTTATCGGGACCGGCTAAACGGCCGCTCCCTAACCCCGAAGAACATCGGGGCGGCTCTGCCTTCTATTTTCTCTCCTCTCTGTGTCCTCTGTGCCCTCTATGGCTATATACGTGTGGCTCCACTTTTTTCTTGCAATTCCCTAACGATTTGATATATTGTGCCCTGGTTTGAGAAAGTCAAGGGTAACCATTAGACAGTATAGGCCGAAATAAATCGGCCATGGATTTTAGGAGATTGCAGTGGCACATTCGTTATCAGCTAAAAAGAGAGTCAGACAAAACGATAAAAGAAGGACAATTAATCGGGCACGTAAAAGCCAGATAAAAACACAAACCAAGCACTTTGAGGCGGCATTAACTAAAAGTGATGTAGAAGCAGCGACCAAGCAGTATCGGCTTGTGGCCCGTGGGCTGGACAAAACCGCTGCTACCAGCACCATGCACAAAAAAACCACAGCACGAAAGAAATCGCGCCTTGCTAAGAAACTTAATACTCTGAAGATAAAAAAGAGCGGGTAAGTGAATTGGCGGATTAGTGAATTAGTAAACGCATTTACACATCCACTCATCTACGCATTTAAGCAAAATGCCTGAGATTTTTAAAAAGAGAATAATTAAACTTTTAAAGCACGCTGATTACGAACCGCTTAAACTGTCACAATTGGCCAAGGCATTAGACATAAGCTCGGAGGATTATCCACAGTTCAAATTGGCTTTCGACCAGCTCCGTCAGGCTGGACATGTTGTTATAGGAGCCGGCAATTTAGTATCCCTGCCTTCATTGGCTGGTCAGGTTGTAGGGGCATTCAGGGCAAATCCCAGAGGATTTGGTTTTGTAACTCCTCTCGAGCCCAATTTGCACGGCGATTTGTTTATACCACCGAAGGCAACATCTGACGCCATGACCG
>CAYNKI010000136.1:0-10161 GCA_964397675.1 uncultured Pirellulales bacterium | reverse complement strand
CAGGTTTCAATACCGTGTCATACGTGTCTGTGCGAAGCCACCCCGAGCCATCAAGAGTATAGTGAACCAGGTTAGCATTGTTGGTCTTTCGCCGGATCTCGTATCTGCCGCGCAGAACGCTCGTTCCGGAAAAAACCACACCGTGACTATGTAAAAAGGTTAGATGCGAAGATGACAGCGGCAAAAAACGTTCGTGACACCTGCGGCCAATAATGAGGGTTTCGCGAATATTTTTGCCGGTTTTACCCATTTCAGGGAATCCTCTATTATGTTAAGATCCAGTTATTAGAACTTGTTCTTTATCCTTGCGTTTGCGGAGATATGAACAAGTCTTTCAGTAAGCATACATAAAGTTGCGGGTCGAATGCAAGGAAATAACCGCTGTGTAAATCGCCAGAGAGGGGAGGGCCTGTTTTGATTGCTGGAGATAAAGTGCCAGAACGAGCGAATATTGAAAAACTACCAGGTGCCACCAAGGGCAAAGCAGTGCCTTTAAGGAGCACGAAAAAACCCGTTGTTAGCCGCGGACCGTTGCTGGCTGTGCCACTTACACAGGTACAAATTACCGATGAGTTCTGGAAGCCCCGGCTGGAAACAAACCGAAGGGTAACCATTCCTTTTAGCTTTGACAAGTGCCAAGGCAAACGCATCGGCAACTTTGCCAGAGTAAGCTACTCGGCGGAGGGAGAGTTTGAAGGAAACTTTTATGATGACTCGGATCTTTACAAAGTCATAGAAGGTGCGGCATATTGCTTGCATGGCGATGCCGACCCAGATTTGGAACAATATGTCGATAATGTCATTGATACAATAGCATCTGCCCAATGGGAGGATGGCTACCTGTATACATTCTATTCGCTGCCCAGGCGGCAGCCGGAAAAACGCTGGACCGATATACAAAACAAACATGAGCTTTATTGTGCAGGACATCTTATAGAGGCAGCCACCGCTTATTATGGAATTGCGGGCAAAAGAAAGTTCTTGGATGTCGCGATCAAACTGGCTGATCACATATGTTCTGTTTTCGGCCCCAATAAGAAACATGACGTTCCTGGTCATCAAGAAATCGAGCTGGCTCTGGTGAAACTATACAAGCTGACCGGTAGCGAAAAATACCTGAAGCTGGCAAAGTTTTTCCTCGATGAACGCGGCCAGGGTCATAAACGTGACACTTACGGGATCTATTCTCAGGACCACAAGCCGGTTATTCGGCAGAGTGAAGCCGTCGGGCATGTTGTCAGAGCCATTTATATGTATTGTGGTATGGTTGACGTTGCCTCTGTTACAAATGACTATGAATATGTAGAAGCACTGGACAGGCTCTGGGAGGATGTCGTATCAACAAAAATGTACATAACCGGGGGAGCAGGTGCCCGGAGTGAAAATGAAAGTTTTGGCGATAAATACGAGCTGCCAAACAAAACAGCTTACGGCGAGACGTGTGCCTCTATTGCGATGGCTATGTGGAATCACCGGCTGTTTCTATTGCACAAAGATGCAAAATATATAGATGTATTTGAACGCGTTCTTTACAATAGCTTGATTTCAGGAGTGTCGATGAAGGGGGACAGATTCTTCTATCCCAATGTGCTTGAATCCGATGGGCAATTCAAGTTTAACAAGGGCTCTGCTACACGCCAGCCTTGGTTTGACTGTTCCTGCTGCCCCACTAATATTGCCAGATTCCTGCCGTCAGTTCCGGGATTTGTCTACGCGCAGGAAAATAATGTGCTATACGTTAATCTTTTTGTAGCTGGCAGCACTTCTGTCAAGATTGATGGCCAAAGAACCGTACAACTGCGACAAGAAACAAATTATCCCTGGGACGGACAGATAAGTTTGGCTATCGACACTGATAGACCAACAAGGTTTACAATCAAAATTCGTATCCCAGGCTGGTCAAGAAACAGCCCCGTTCCGAGCGACCTTTACCGTTACATGAATCACAGCGATGAGAGAATAACACTAAAAGTCAATGGCCAGGAAGTTGATCCGAGGTTGGAAAGAGGTTTTGCTGTGCTGGACCAAACATGGAACGTAGGCGATTCCATCGAGTTGAATCTGCCTATGTCAATTCGACGGGTGCTGTGCCACGAACAGGTTGAGGGCAATCGGGCAAAGACTGCCCTCGAGCGAGGCCCAATCGTATATTGCGCCGAAGCCCACGACAATGGCGGCAAAGCACTTGATATCGTACTGCCCGATGATGTTGCGCTCGACAGTGAACATCACCGAGACATGCTCGGCGGAATAACGATTATTAAAGGCTGTCTCAATAAAAACAAACCTTTTATTGCCATCCCGTACTACGCCTGGTCACACCGGGGAGAAGGTGAAATGGCCGTATGGTTAAGTCGTCAAACGGCCTCATAAGCAACATTTCATCAGCCGTGATGCAGGCCTTGATTCCTATGTTGACTTGAACAAGAATTTACCATATAGTGCTCTTATTCTATGCGATTGCAAAGGTTCGGATGGAAAGTTACAAGTGTCATTCTTTGTTAACAAAGGTGGCGCAGAATAATATGTCGGATACAGACAGGACGATTACTCGCCGCGATTTTGCGAAAGCATCCGCCGCACTTGCTGCCGGCGCTGGAACCGCTGTTTTGTCCACAATGGGCTGTAGCCCTAATGACGGCGACAAAGACACGGTTAAGCTCGGTGTAAGTAGCTATGCTATGGATGCGTACCGCAAAATATTGGACGATCTTGATTTCACCTCTCAAACCGGCATCAAGGTCAAAGTGATCATGCGCCCCATCGCCTCTAACGAATTGCTCATCCAAATGATCAGTGCCATTCAGGCGGGAACAAGCCCCTATGATGTTCTGGACTTCGAAGATGCCGTCGCCATATCCTTTTCACGTGCTGGGTGGCTTTTACCGATGGACGATATAGTAGGGCCCGAAGTATGGGCCGACTATACACAGCCTTTAATAGACATGACAAAGATTTGGGACCAGTATAAAGGGGAGACTTTTCGTATTCACCACAATTTTGAACTTTGCTATTGGTGGTACCGAAAGGATTGGTTTGATGCCAAAGGCATTGCGGTTCCCAAAACGTGGGATGATGTCAAGTCTATGGGCCGAGTGTTCACAGACAAGAGTAAGGGGATATGGGCTACCGAAGAGGGCATGCAGAAGAATTCGTGTCTGGACGTGTACACTGCCTGGATCACTCGACAGGCAGGTGGCAATCTATATGAAGCCGATGACTCGCTCGGTGTCGCCCTTGAGTATATTCATGACCTGATGTACAAATACGAAGTCCTCAATCCCGCGTCTCTGCAGAAGAACTACGATCAGCAAAACAACGACTATATTGCTGATCGAGTTGCTTTTATGCGTCAATGGCCTTTTTTCTTTGATGTTGCACGCCAGCACGGGTCATGGTATTTGCCGGAAAAAGTTACCTGCCACTTGCCACCGGCTGGCCCTGGCGGAAGGTCCGTCAGCACCTACGCCGCCGGTTGGGGCTACGGAATACCGAAAACAGCCCCAAATGTCAAAGCTGCCAAAGAACTGGTCAAATTTCTGATTGCACCCGAAAATGTTGTGAAAATGGTAAGCTACAGCACATGGTTTCTCAATGCTCGTCACTCAGTTCTCAAAGCTGCAGGGGATAAAGGTCTTGCAAAATACCTGAAAATGTATACTGATGCCAGCGTCATTGCTACCCGCCCGTTTCATCATAAATATACAGAGGCGGTTGCTATTATGGAGAATATCACCTCCGCGTTCCTGACCCATCAGATTAGTTTTGAGCAAGTATTGAAAATTGCCAAGCAGCGAATGAGCGCACTTTAATGCAAAAACGTTTCCTGGATCATACTACATAACATGTATAGAGCAAAACGAAGAGCTTATTTCGTCTTTGTTGCCCTGGTAGCTCCGGTTCTACTGCTGCGAACATTGACCGCTGCCTATCCGATTGTCCAAACCGCTTATCTAAGCGTGACCAACCTGCATCTGCTTGAGGGCACCAATTCTTTTGTCGGTCTCGATAACTACCGACAGGTGCTCCGGAACAGCGATTTCCACAGCATCTTTGGCTTTACTTTAGCATTTATCTTCTTATCTACCATCCTTGAACTGTGTCTGGGGCTGCTGGTAGCGCTGCTGCTAAATGCAAAATTCCGTGGTCGTTTTGTGGCACGCACCATAAACCTGATCCCCTGGGCTATCCCCACAATTGTTGTTGCTTTTGCGTTTCAATGGATCCTGGACGATCAGTTCGGCATGTTCTCCCACTGGATCCACCATCTTACCGGCCAGCGAATAGCACCTCTAAACTCCGCCCTTAGTGCGAGGGTCTGTCTTGTACTCGTCAATGTCTGGAAAAACACTCCTTTTATGGCAATCATATTCTTAGCTGGGTTGCAGGGCATCCCGGACGAATTGTATGAGGCAGCGAAAGTAGATGGTGCCGGCGCCTGGCGGAGATATTGCAGTATTACTTTGCCGATGATGACACCATTACTGATCGCGATGGGAATGTATTTTGTCATATGGCAATTGGCTAGTTTCGATTTGGTATTCGGCCTTACGCGCGGGGGACCTGGGATCGCAACAACCTTGTTGTCGCTTCAGATTTTCCAGGAGGGCCTTTTCTTTTTCAAATTCGGCTATACTTCGGCTATCAGTGTTATATTGATGGTTTTAGTAGCTTTGATCGGGATGATTGGAGTTGTCTGGTTTAGGCGGGCAACTTATCAATAATGTCTCAAGAGGTTTGTTGTGTCCAAAATCAGTCAAGCAAAAGAAGATTCTTTTGTCCGTGGAAAAGACAAGACCATTCTTTTGTTTCTGGCGCTGATTGTATTTACATTGTGTGTTTTGTTGCCGTTTTACTGGATGCTCAAATCGTCTGTTTCCTCTCCGCAAGAGCTGGTCAAGATTCCTCCTGTTTATCTGCCTCGACCTACGTTCGACAATTTCAGAGCCCTGGCGGAACAGGTACCTCTGATACGATATGTCCTGAATTCTTTAACCTTTGCCGTCGCAACCACTATTGTAACTGTCGCGGTCAGTTTCGTGGCCGCCTATGCGTTCGCGCGTATCCCATTCCCCGGTCGCAGTGTTCTATTGTGGGTGCTTGTCATGTCTATGGCATTGCCTGAGATTGCAACGATCATCCCTCTATATCGAATGTTGCGTGCGATGAAACTGTTGGATTCGATCGTCGGGTTGATTATTGTCATGAGCAGTGCTCTTGCCCCTTTTACAGTTTGGGTGTTTGTGCCGTTCATTCAGCAGATACCTGTTGCCATTGAGGAGGCAGCCGTCCTTGACGGCGCCCGTTTGAGGACAATATTGTGGAGGATTTACCTTCCCCTAAGCGCTCCGGCGATCGTCACAATGTTGATCATCAACTTTATCAACACCTGGAATAATTTGCTCTATCCGCTTGCGTTTACTGTGACTTCTCGCTCCAAGTGTCTGAGCGTAGCTATCACAGAGGTTTTTCAGGCCCAGGTCCCGTGGGGAAAACCTTGGCATTTGGTAAGCGCCCTCGGTATAACGATGGTGGTTCCGGTTATCATACTGATTCTTTGTTCTCAGCGTGCAATCATTCACGGCCTGACTCGCGGGGCAGTTAAATGAACCCGCGCGCTCTCAGTAGGAGTATATTGTATGGCGCAGGTGATTTTAGAAAAGGTAACAAAAATCTTTGACGGCCATTTAGTTGCGGTTAAAGATGCCGACCTTGATATCACTGATAAAGAGTTTATGGTGATTGTGGGGCCGTCGGGTTGTGGCAAGACTACAGTGCTCAGAATGATTGCAGGGCTTGAGGAAGTTACAGAAGGAACGATAAAAATCGACGACAAGGTGGTTAATAATATTCCCCCCAAGAACCGAAATATCGCTATGGTATTTCAGAACTATGCTTTGTATCCCCATATGACGGTCTTTCAGAATATGGCTTTTGGCCTTAAACTGCGCAAGTTCCCGAGGGCCCAGATCAAACAAAGAGTACACCAAGCCGCAGAAATGCTGAGTATAGAACAGCTTTTAAAGCGTAAGCCCAAAGCTCTCTCCGGCGGCCAGCGACAACGAGTCGCCGTCGGAAGGGCAATTGTCCGCAATCCAAAGGCTTTTTTGTTTGATGAGCCTTTGAGCAATCTTGATGCCAAACTTAGGGTAACCACCAGAGCGGAGCTCAAAGCTCTGCATCGTAGAGTCAATACAACGTCTATATACGTTACTCACGACCAAGTTGAGGCGATGACATTGGGTGACAGGATCTGCGTCATGTACAATGGGGTCATTCAACAGGTTGCTGCCCCAATGGAAGTGTACGACAGGCCGGCAAACAAATTCGTCGCAGGCTTTCTGGGTACTCCACCTATGAATTTCTGTGATGGTCATGTCCGCCTAAGGAACGACAATTTTTGCTTTGCTATCCGAGATGAAGAAATAATGTTACCTTCGAGTATGAAGAACGCCTTAGTCCTCCACAAAGACAAGGAAATGGTTTTGGGCATCAGACCGGAACATCTTCTGCTCGAGCCGCTGAGAGACCAGCGTGACAACAGCATTGACTGCACAGCAGTTGTGGTCGAACCATTAGGTGATCGAACGGGTGTATATCTAGAAGCCGCACATGGTGCTAGGTTCATCACCAACGTTGACCCACATGTCAACATCCAGATAGGCCAGCCTGTTAGAATGTACATGGACATAGAGAAAATCAACATTTTCGAACCGGGCGAGACAGGCAAGAATGTCACGCTGTAGGGGGAGGGCTAGTTAGAGAGTTTGAAAGAGGTACAGAGGATGATGGCCTGCCCACAACGAGCTTAGGTACGAAGAGTAGAGGCACGATGTAATCCTGAATTTACTCTGGCCCGATTGTGTCTGGCTAGTCCCATCTTTCGCAGATTTCTACACACTAAAGATCCCCTCGTCGACTTTTGTGTGGGTCGTTAGGATGAGCAACACAGCTTTTGATTTGTCCGTGAACAGATGGGGAGCAAAGGTTCTTCGATATCGCGCCCTATGTTAAAAGTTACCCTTTTCATGAGTTGAAAAATACCGCGATTTTCAGGTGACATCATGTCACCATTTTGACTCCACAGATGTCGATTTTGCCTAAATCGAGTCCGAAATAATATTAATTCTTAGCTGAAGAACGCCATTTTAAAAAATAATATTGGCAAATTTCGTATTCACATGTCCGTTGCATACACGTTGTGTTCGTTTTTCAGGTTCAGGCGAGGAAGCGTTGAAATCGAACCGCGTATTGTGCTATTATAGAGGCCGTAGCGTGCTGGAGTGCTGCTTATGAAGTCATATGGGAAATCTAAGATAATTCAAGAAAGGTGTAGCAATAAAGCTAAAAACAGTACTGCTCATTCTTTTTACGTTAAGTTGCTGCGTGCAATCTCTTGGGGCAGAAGGACAGGTTTACCAGGCTGATGTGTGCGTTTATGACGGGACTGACAGTGGGATCGCGGCGGGCTTAGCGGTGGTGAAACGCGGTCAGAGTGTGATTATGATCGAGCCTTTCCGTCATCTTGGCGGCATCGCCGGTGGGGGAATTCGCATCAAGCAGGACTGCATGTATTACGATGATATCGGCGGGATCGCCAAAGAGCTTCACGATGCGGATATGGCCCTGGGCGGATCGGCCCATATGAACCAGTGGAAAATCCGCCTGATGCTCAAAAAGAAATGCGACGAGGTGGATATTAAGTATTTCACGGAGCATCGTCTGGATAGCTCGGATGACGTTGTGAAGAACGGTGCGACGATCGAGAAAATCTACCTAAACTACGCTCCGGTGATGGACGAAGGTGTGCCCGCTCCAAAACCGGAGAGGGAAAAGGTATTTGCCGTCAAGGCTAAGGTCTTCATTGACGCCAGCTACGAGGGCGACCTGATGGCCTTCGCCAAAGCAGACACCATTACCGGCAGAGAGGCCAAGTCGAAATACAACGAATCCCTCGGTGGCCAGCGGGGGTTGAAGTATTTTGACGTCGATCCCTACGTAGTCCCCGGCGATCCGACAAGCGGGGTGCTGCCGATGATCACTACCGAGCCTTACAAGCCTGGTGAAGCGTCGAAGTATATGATAGCGTATAACTTTCGCTTGCAATGGGTTAGGTCGGGCGGGACGCCGATTAAGCCTTTGGGACGTGAGGTGGACAAGGAAAAATACGCCCTGGCTATTCGGGCGTTGGAGAAGCATGCCACGCAAATTATGCACGCGGGTCCATGATTTCATCAGGCCTTCCATCACGTCAGCGGGACTATCCGGACGGTGACTGGGCAACGCGAAGCCAGATATGGCGCGACTGGATCGACCATGGAAAGACCATGAGCATACTTGTAGGTCTGAAGAATCCGCAGTTGCGATCTGGCGAGTATCCCGACAACAACGATTTCCCGGATCAGCTTTATACCCGCATGGGCAGGCGAGGTCTTTATGCGGGTTAGCCCCGGGCCTTACCAGATTCCGTATCGTGCCCTGACGCCTAAAAAAGACAAGTGTGACAACCTGCTCGTGTCGGTGTGCATGTCGGCGTCGCATGTGGCGATGGCTTCGATTCGCATGGAGTCTACTTATATAGTCATGGGCGAAGCTGCCGGTGTCGCGGCTAGCCACGCGGTCAAGTCCGGCAAGAACGTTCACAAAGTGGATGTCGCCGCTCATTGACAAGGACGCAGACGGTAGGATAACCAGCGAAGAATATGAGGTCTTCCAGCAGTACAAAGTGAAAAACCCCGGCTGGCAAAATAATAGAATAATCCCACACTTGACTTCGGCGAGCTCAGTCGAGCAGGCGACGATCCTCGCACCACAACTCCAGGAAGTGGTGATCTCGACATTTGGATTATTTGGCCTGCCTTCCCGGACTGCGAATGTGGGTTTACTCTTATAATACCCTTTAGCACAAAATTGTACATTCATTCTTTTTAAATTGGCTTTGTTTGGGTTTGTTTTCACCAAGTGTCCAATTGTATTTATTTTCATAATACTTTGTATTATATGGATTTACATTCATTTGACTTTTTCGGAAATTGGGTTTGTTTTGCATAAAAGACTCATAGCCACAAAGGCACTAAGGCACAAAGGAACAGAGTGATAGAGGGAATCCATTTCGTTGTCATTTCGAGCGAAGCGCAGCGAAGTCGAGAAATCTGGCCAATGATTTTAATAAACTTACTCACATCCACCATCCACGAGTCACGAAATACGAGAAAATATTTACCTGCCTATAAGGCAGCTGGGCCTGCTGGCCCTAAGTCCTTGCTGCGCTGCAGCTTACGACATGCAAACTGAAATGTCATCTATCGCCTGCTGGCTGTTTATGTTAGCCTTCTGGCTAACATAGGCGTATTATAACATATTTTCAAACAAAAGTCGAAAGAAAAGACAAAAAAGCACTTTTTTTAGCCACAGAGTTCACCGAGGATACAGAGAAAAGATCAATGATCAATCAAATTAGACAGAATTAACACGGATGGACACGGTTTTATATTCACCACGAAGGGCGCTGAGAACCACGAAGAAAAGAATAATCAGTTCTTGTTAAAACTTCGTGTTCCTTCGTGAGTTCCGTGGTAAGACAACTTTTCAATTAAATTAACCGCCTTCGGCGGAACTTTCTCAGACACTGATGGACACAGATGAACACGGATTAAAAGAATAAAAGATAAAAAATCTTTGTTAATCCTGTCTGAAAAGAGCTTTTGAAATTTATACTCGTCTGGTCGAAGTACCTCGCCGTAGCCCGATTAGGCACTGCCCTGCTTGCACTGCGAAGCCCCATCGTTCCGGGCGAAGCGGGGAGCGCTAGTCGAAGGGATACTTGATTCTCTTCTGACTTATTTTTTTTCAAAAAATACCCACTTTCCCTAATAGTTTTTTCTTGTCTTTCCGCTATTTTGTACCGGAGAAGATAGAAGAAAGCCTCTCGGAATTACTTACTTTGATGAAAACTGTGATTTTTGGGAAAATTTGTGAATTTTTAACGGTTTTTTGTGAGTTACAATCAACATTTACGGACTCGGGAACGCCATAATATTAAAAGAGGATGAAGTATGCGCTCAGATGCTCACGACGGCCTCAAAACGAGATTTTGCGTTGAAAAACCTACTCAAGTATAGACCTTTCATCAGCGAGCAGCGAAGCGAGACATATTGGATT
>CAYNKI010000135.1:0-10178 GCA_964397675.1 uncultured Pirellulales bacterium | reverse complement strand
TGCCGGGACTGACAATCACGGTATCGCCGTCATTAGCATCATCGATTGCCTGCTGAATGGTGGCGCACTGCTCCGGGACTTGGCGAGTTGCCGCTGGCGCCAGTGTCTGGGTAATCAACAGCAAGAAGAGACTTAGTGGGATCGCTTTTTTCATTTTTTCTCCTTCTCCTATTAGATAGATTAACAGCTTTCAAATTATAGATTGCCAAATTGGGGAAAACAGAGCCGAGATAAAGCTAGTATGGCCTGCCTCCAAGCCTTAGCAAAATATATTTTACCAAAAAATGACTGTAATACTGTTATTTTTTTAAAAACTCTGCTTTCTTCAAAAATAATTTAACAGGAAACCATCGTTTTCATATAAGCAATTTGCCATCTGAACGTTACAAATTTGTTACGGTTTTGTCCTTTTTTGTAATTTTTGTAGTTGCTCTCCTATATAGGACGTACAAAGATAGCTTTCGTTACAAAATTTTTGCTTTTTTCTTCAAAATTGTTCAGAAAAGTGGTCTGGGCAAAACTGCCTTCCGGCGTAGTTGAAGGTCAATTGTTCCAGCCGCGTCTGCAAGAATTGATGGGCTACATGAAAGGTTCGCTCCATGCCTCCTACACTGGTTTGGAAGCCTTTTGTCGTGAACTCCTGAATATCAATGTTTCGGTTCCTGTTTGATCCTGCTGTGCCCCCAGCCAACAATGCTGCTGAGCAGAGCCTCCGCCAGTCGGTTATTGACCGACGGATTACACAAGGTAGCCGTTCGGTGATGGGTAGACAGTGGAATGCTCGTATCTGGACGGTTCTGTCTACTTGCCAAAAACAGGGCCGGTCCAGTTGGCAATTCCTTCAAAATGTATTGAGTGCCCACTATTTCCAAACTCCTACTCTGCTGCTTCGTTGATTCTACCTCAGATCAGCTAAAAGGCCGTTTGCTATTTTAAATTTGCAATAGTTAAATATCTGGATTATAAATTAGACACGGGCTAACACGGACTTTTTAGACACGGATTTGCACGGACAAAAATAAATATACAGGGAGCAATGATGGCGGAAATGAAGAAGTATATCGCGGTTGACCTCGGTGCGGAAAGCGGCAGAGTAATGCTTGGTTCAATTTCTGCGAACAAGATTAGCCTTGAGGAAATCCATCGATTCAGTAATGGGCCGATAGAATCACGATGTACAACGGGACTGCATTGGGATTTTAATCGGCTGCTTTCGGAAATAAAAACTGGCATCAGCAAAGCGGCAAAAGAGGCAGGCAGCAGAATCGAAGGCATCGGCGTCGATAGTTGGGGCGTTGATTTCGGACTATTGGGCGCCAATGGAAAACTGATTGAAAATCCATACCACTATCGTGACAGCAGAACCAACGCAATGATGGAAAAAGCGTTCGAGCTAATGAGCAAACGTGGAATTTACGAGAATACCGGCATCCAATTTATGCAGCTAAATTCGATTTATCAACTACTGGCGATGCGGCTGACAAACTCAGATGTTCTGGCTAAAACCAAAAAGCTAATCTTTATGGCAGATTTATTCTCATACTATTTGTGCGACAAAGCTTTCGGCGAATATACTCTGGCGAGCACATCTCAGCTTATGGATATGAAAACAGGTCGGTGGTCACAAGATATTTTCAATAAGCTGTCACTTCCTATTGAGATTATGCCGGACGTTGTCAACCCCGGCACAGTGATAGGTAAGTTATCCAAACCAATTGCAGATGAACTCGGCTGCGACCAAATTCCCGTTATTGCAACCGCTTCGCACGATACTGCTTCGGCGGTGGCGGCGGTGCCGGCAGGCGACAACGAATGGGCGTATCTTTCATCCGGCACCTGGTCCTTAATGGGTGTTGAGGTGCCAAAAGCAATCGTGAATGATAAAACGTTTGAATACGAATTTACAAATGAAGGCGGAGTTGAAAATACGATTAGACTTCTAAAAAATATAATGGGGCTTTGGCTCGTCCAGGAATGCAAAAGGCAATGGCAAAGAGAAGGTGTCGAGCTGTCCTACTCTGAGCTGACCGAGATGGCTCAGAAAGCTGAACCTTTCGCAGGCCACATCGAAGTTGATAATAGTGGATTTCTTGCGCCGGGCGATATGCCGAAAAGAATCAATGGTTATCTTGCTGAAACAGGCCAGAAGGCAATCGACAACAATGGACAAATTGTAAGGATGATATTGGAGGCCTTGGCCCTTAAATACTGTTGGGTACTTGAAAGAATCGAGGATATTACGGGCAAAAAAATTGATTGTCTGCATATTGTCGGCGGCGGTATGCAGAATGAGCTCTTAAATCAATTTGCTGCTGATGCGACGGGCAAAAAAGTGATAGCTGGGCCGGCTGAGGCCACAGCCACCGGAAATATTTTGATGCAGGCAAAGGCGACAGGACAGATAAAGAACCTGACTGAAGCCAGAAAAATCGTCCGCAATTCGTTTGAGCTAAAAGAATATCAGCCGCAGAATGCATCACTCTGGCAAGAACAATACAAAAATCGTCATTCGTGACTCGTGTCTCGAAGAATCAGGGACGAGCGACGAAGTGTGAGGAACGCGAATTGAATGCCAAAGAAGATTTGGTTTTAAAGGAATTCGAGATGCGAAGAACTGAATTTGCAATTTTTTATTTTTTCATCGCGACCATTCTCTGTTCAGGTGCTGCATTTGGCCAAGACCATTTCCCGGTGATTTTGAAGGATTCTTATGTGGGCCGGGAGCCTGATGCCGCCTGGCGTAAAGCTGCAGATGAGAGGATCGAAAAATATCGTAAGGCCGACCTGGTTGTCCTCGTCCGTGACAAAGCCGGCAGACCGGTAGAAGGCGCCAAAGTAGCTGTGCGCATGAAGCTTCATGGATTTTGGTTTGGTTCGCGAGCCGATGTGACACTGATCAATTCGGATACTGAGGATGCCAAGAAATACCGCGAGCACTTCTTGGAACTATTCAACTATGCTACGGTAAATACGGTCTACTACTTTCAATGGAAAACTCCTGAGCGGGCTAAGCAAACACTTGATGCGACTTTGAAAGCGATTCCCTGGCTTCAGAAGCATCGGTATCCGATGCGTGGTCATACTCTGGTCTGGTGGTTCAAAGACGAAAACATAAGAAAGAGTGAGCAGCAAGTGTACGACCGCGTGATTCAACATATTAATGAGACAGCGGGCAATCCTGCGCTGGCTGCTGCATTTGACGAATGGGATGTGCAGAACGAGCCATTCAGCAATAGCGAGATTTTTAGAAAGCTGGGGCGAGAAAAACTTGTGGATTTCTTCAAATTAGCTCACAAGTACGATCCGGACGCCAAGCTGTTTTTGAATGAGTGCCATCTGATTAGTCAACTGCACAAGAGCAATTGGAAGGAGGGTCAGGATTTTATCTACGAACTTGTAAAAGAGCTAAAAGACAACGGTGTTCCAATTCATGGCCTGGGTTTTCAGTCGCATCATGTCCAGACTCTTGCTCCGATTTCCGATGTTTTGCGAATTCTGGACCGATTTGCTGAACTCGGTGTGGATATGCAGGTAACCGAATACGATATTAAGCTTCGTCAGGCTGCCGATGCAAAAGACTGGAGCAAGAGATGGCGAGCTCCCGTTCCAACCACGCCCGAACTAGAACAGCTTGAGGGCGAGTATATGCGTGACTTTCTGACGGCGATTTTTAGTCATCAAGGAATGAAAGCCTTTATCATGTGGGGCTTTTGGGATGGACGGCATTGGCTTCGTAATGGACCGATTTTCCAAAAAGACTGGTCGCTGAAACCAGCCGGAAAGGCCTACAAAGACTTAGTCTTGAATAAATGGTGGACGAGTGCAGAAGGCCAAACCTCTGAACAGGGCAAGTTCACTACACGAGGCTTTTTAGGCAAATATGAAATTGTTGTTGAGCACGCGGGCAGAAAAAAAGTTATCAAAGCAACACTTGCTCGCAAAGGAAAGACCGTTTCGATTACGCTTTAGAACTGAATTAACAGGCCCAAAAAAGAAAATGGTTTTGATTGAAGAGCTTGAGCGTAAATTAGATAGTTTCAATTCTGCTGAAAGAAAGCAGGCTTTATTGTCACTATGTGAAAAGGTAAAAGCGGGCGAAATCACTCTGCCTGAAGCCGGCAGAGATGTTAATCTTCACTGTCATACTTTTTTCTCTTATAACGCTTATGGCTATTCGCCGAGCAAGTTTGCATGGCTGGCCCGCAAGACCGGACTGGCTGTGGCGGAAGTAGTGGATTTTGATGTGCTGGATGCGGTGGAAGAATTCCTTGAGGCAACGAGGATGCTGGGTCTTAAGGGCTGTGCCGGCATGGAGACGCGAGTCTTTGTGCCTGAATTTGCCGATAGGGTAATCAACTCGCCCGGTGAGCCGGGTATCGCGTACCATATGGGAGTAGGATTTCCGAGCTCGGATGTGCCGGAAGAACAAAAAGCGTTTCTACTTGGCCTTCGCGAGACCGCCCAGCGGAGAAACCGAGATTTGATGGGCCGAGTGAACAAATATCTACAGCCGGTGACATTGGACTATGAAAGTGATGTTTTGGTTCTGACGCCATCGGACAATCCTACCGAACGACATATTTGTCTTGCCTATGCCCGCAAAGCTAAAGAATTCTTCGCCGATACAGACTCCCTCGCTGATTTTTGGTCGGAGAAATTAGACGCTGACGCAAAATCGTTGGGTCTTCCTGAAGGAAGGGACCTCTTAAATACGATTCGAGCCAAGACTATGAAACGAGGTGGTGTTGGCTATGTAATCCCGGACAAAGGCTCATTTCCAACTATGGCTGATATGAACCGATTTGTTCTTGCTGCAGGGGCGATTCCTACCATGACCTGGCTTGATGGAACCAGCGAGGGTGAAAAGGCCATTGAAGAGCTTCTTGGGGTGGGCATGAGTACAGGTGCGGCGGCCCTTAACATTATTCCGGACCGCAACTATACGCCAGGGGCGCCTGACGTAAAACTGAAGAACCTCTCTCAGGTGGTGGAATTGGCTGAAAAACTGCATCTGCCCATTGTTGTGGGGACGGAAATGAACAGCCCAGGCCAGAAATTTGTGGACGACTTCGCCAGCGAAGAGCTCTCGCCGTTGGTGCCGATATTTCTGAAAGGCGCACATATCGTTTATGCTCATTCGGTATTGCAGCAAAGATGCGGCTTGGGATACACCAGCGACTGGGCCAAGAAAAACTTCAAAAGTGTTGCTCAGAAAAATGGTTTCTTCGAGAAACTTGGAAGCTCACTGCAGCCGGAACAAGAAAATAAACTTTTAGGTTTAGGTGAAAATGTAACCACTGAAGAAATATTAGATAAAGTGAGCTAAAGTTATAAGAACTTTGAACTTTAGTAACTTTACACTTTAGGCACTTTAAGAATTTACATTATTAAGCAACGCTGTAGTACTAAATTATGGTAGATTTGCCGGAAACACAATGTGCTGTACAATTGGTTGGGCCGGATGAGCTGGTGTCGAATAAGTCTAAGGAGGTTTTTAAGCCCGGTCGGCGCCAGATTCTTTGTCGGGTAGAGGTAGTTGGACTTTGTTTTTCCGACCTTAAACTGTTGAAACAATTCTCCTCGCATGTCCGCAAGAGCAAGATAGTTTCCGGCATTGCCACTGAAGTGCTTAAAGAGATACCCAGCTATGTCCCCGGTGGCGCCCCGACCGTGCCTGGACACGAAACGGTGGTCATAATTGAGGCGGTTGGCCCAGATGTAGAAAACTTTAAACCTGGCCAGCGCTATCTTGTGCAAACGGATTACCGTTGGTTGCGCACCGCCAGTTCTAATGCTGCTTTCGGATACAACTTTGAAGGGGCTCTCCAGGAATACGTACTGATGGATGAAAGAGTGATTACCTCGCCGGAAGGTGACTCGATGCTGATACCGGTTTCATCAAAGCTTCCCGCTTCAGCGGTAGCTTTGACTGAGCCATGGGCGTGCGTTGAAGATGCTTATGCATCTAAAGAACGCCAGATCGTAAAATCTGACAGGCAAATGCTTGTGGTTGCAGATACGGAGGTCCCGAAAGATTCTCTTGTGAAATTGTTTAATCGTTATGGAAGGCCCGAACAAATAACGTTTCGCGATTCTCGATGCTCGATGCTCGATGCTCGACCCTCAATTCTCGACGAGTATCCAGTATCCAGTATCGAGTATCAGGAATATGACGATGTAATATATTTTGGCTCTGATGCAAAGACTGTGGAAATGTTATTTGCAAAGGTAGCTCCGCGAGGACTCTTAAATATAGTTCTTTGCGGCGGGGAATTTGGCAGAGATATTGTCACCACTATTGGCCGAGTTCACTATGGTGGTATTCGCATAATCGGCACCAAAGGCTCGGACCCGGCGAAGTCTATGCAAATAATTCCTGACACTGGCGAGATTCGGCCTGGTGACAAGATTAATGTCATTGGGGCAGGTGGCCCCATGGGCATGATGCACGTAATAAGAAACATCTGTCAGGGCATCGAAGGTGTCAGTGTTTTCGCAGGTGATGTGGACGACAATAGATTGACCAATTTGACGAAAATCGCTGCGCCATTAGCTAAGAAAAACGGCGTTGAGTATCAGTATTATAATCCCAACAAGGAGGAAATTGCCGGAGCTTTTGACTATACTGTGCTGATGGCGCCTGTGCCGGGTTTGGTTGCTGCTTCGGTACGTACTGCAGCCGATAGGGGGATAATAAACATTTTCGCCGGCATACCTGCAACAGTCACTGCGAAGATCGACCTCGATGCTTACATAGAAAAGCAGCTTTATTTCATTGGGACCAGCGGCTCAACTTTGGATGATATGAAACGGATGCTGGAAAAAGTGCAAACCGGCAGGCTTGATACCAATGTCAGCGTGGCAGCTATTTGTGGCCTTGAAGGTGCAACTGACGGTATCCGTGCGGTTGAAAATCGCTCGATAGCAGGTAAGATTATGGTTTATCCCAGTTGTCACGGTTTAGAGTTGACGAGGCTTGAAGAGCTGAATGAGAAGATGACGGAAGTTGCCGAGAGTCTGCACGATGGATTGTGGACGAAGCAGGCGGAGCAAAAACTTCTAAAGAAATACCAAAAAGCGTGAAGCGATGTGTAAGACACCACAATGGATTGGAGTAGAAATGAGTGATTCGAAGCAAATTGAAAAAGTATACGAAGCAGCGCGGCAACGTTATGCTGAGTTAGGCGTCGATGCTGACAAAGCGATAGAACAGTTGGCAAGGATAGCAATATCGATACACTGTTGGCAAGGTGATGATGTGGGGGGATTTGAGAAGCCGGACACTGCGTTGGAAGGGGGTGGTATCCAGGCAACGGGCAATTATCCCGGCAAGGCACGGACTATTGAGGAATTGCGGGCAGACCTTGACAAGGCTTTGAGCCTCATTCCGGGGATACATCGTCTAAACCTGCATGCCTGTTATCTCGACAACGGCGGAAAGTACGTCGACCGTGACGAAATCACAGTGGAGCACTTCCGGAGCTGGATTGATTGGTGCAAAGAACGCAAGATGGGCATGGACTTTAATCCTTCCTATTTCTCGCATCCCAAAGCCGATGATGGCTTTACCCTCAGTCACGCCGACCAGGGTATTCGTGACTTCTGGATTGAGCATGGCAAGCGATGCCGGAAGATAGCCGCGGAAATGGGAAAACAGCTCTGCACACCATCTGTCACTAACTTCTGGATTCCCGATGGATACAAAGATATTCCTATTGATCGCAAGGCACCGAGGGACAGGCTTGCAAAGTCCCTCGATGCTATCTTCGAAGAGAAGCTCGATACGAAGTTTGAGCTGGACGCGGTGGAATCCAAGCTTTTTGGAATTGGTGTTGAGAGCTACACGGTTGGCTCGCATGAGTTTTACTTAGGCTACGCAGTTAGTCGCAAAAAACTTTTATGTCTGGATGCAGGGCACTACCATCCGACAGAGGTAATCTCTGACAAGATATCAGCGGCTCTGACATTTTTGGATGAGATTCTTCTTCATGTCAGCCGGCCGGTGCGGTGGGATAGTGACCATGTGGTGATTCTCAATGATGAGCTTGTAGCCATTGCCCAGGAGATTGTACGACCCAATGTGTTGGATCGCATCCATATTGGGTTAGACTTCTTTGATGCGAGCATCAACCGTGTCGCCGCCTGGGTGATCGGGACACGGTGCATGATCAAGGCGCTGTTGATCGCCCTACTGGAGCCGACGGATAAGTTGCGGCAGATGGAGGCCAGTGGTGACTATACTTTGCGTTTGGCTATGCTCGAAGAGATGAAAACCTTGCCCTTCGGCGCTGTTTGGGATTACTACTGCACAAAGCAGGATGTCCCGCCGGGACCGGATTGGATGGATGAGATTAAAGTTTACGAAAAAGATGTCCTCAGTAAACGCTCGTAGGGAGTATGCAGGTTACGGTTAATAATAAGGGAAACGGAATGGATACAGAACAGCAGTCGCAGCAAACGCAAGCTGGAAGTGAGTATGAACGTGAGCCGGTGCCGAAGAATGCACTGCTCGGCTTCAAGAGCTTCATCGGAATGTACGCCGGCGAGCATTGCGCTGGGACTGAGTTAATGATCGGGCCGCTGTTTGTGGCTGCTGGGGTCAGCGTTTTTGACCTGGTAATGGGGCTTGTCGTCGGCAACGCTCTGGCAGTCCTTAGCTGGATGTTCCTTTGTGCGCCAATCGCCACGCGCAGGCGTTTGACTCTCTACTATCAACTGGAGAAGATCTGCGGCCGCAAGCTGGTAACTGTCTACAACCTTGCCAATGGCGTAATGTTCTGCTTTCTCGCCGGAGCGATGGTAACCGTTTCAGCAACGGCGGTCGGGGTTTGGTTCAACTTCAATATGCCGGGGCTAAACGACTTGTATCCAAACAGTATCGGCTGGGTTGTAGCTGTTGCCGTTGTCGGTGGACTCATTGCCATTGTTGCCGCCTATGGCTATCAAACCGTGGCCAAGTTTGCCAACGTGGCCGCTCCATGGATGGTTCTCGTGTTTCTGGTCTTTGGCTTCGTGGGTATTAGGCAGTTCATCGAGGCAACAGGCACCGAAATCAGCTCACTGGGTGATGTTTGGGGCTTGGCCAAGACACAAATATGGAAAGGCGGTGCGCCGCTGGCCGGACAGGTCAAGTTCACGTTCTGGCATGTTACCTTTTTCGCATGGTTCTGCAACATGGCGATGCACATCGGCATGAGCGATCTGTCTATATTCCGGTTCGCCCACAAGAGCTGGTATGCCGTGGCAAGCAGTGCAGGTATGTACGTGGGACACTTTATGGCCTGGATTAGCGCTTCAATCCTGTATGCCTATCAGTTGCATCAGGATCCGAGCAATACTGATGTATTGCCCGGACCGTTGGCCTACCGAGCGGCAGGACTGGCGGGGCTCTTGTGTGTGATTATTGCCGGATGGACGACCGCCAATCCGACTATCTATCGGGCGGGCTTGGCGTTCCAGGCCCTGACACCAAAGTCGTCTCGTTTTAAGGTCACACTTATCACCGGCGCCATTGCTACAGTCGCCGGTATGTTCCCGGCTATCGCAATGAAACTGCTGGGCTTTGTGGCCCTTTATGGCCTGATTCTCATGCCCATGGGTGCGGTGATCTTTGTGGACTTCTGGCTGATTCGCAAGTTTGGTTTACAGAGTTACTACGCCGAAATGAGTGGAAAGACCTTCAATTGGGCCGCCGGCCTGGCTTGGTTTGTAACCCTGGCAACCGCTTGGGTGTTGGTGAAGTTCGCAGGCGTGCAGATTTTCTTTGTTTCACTACCCGGCTGGTTTGTCGCAGCCGTGTTGTATATCGTCCTGAGCAAGTTTTATCAGAAGAAACTCCGCCCGGCCGTGGCGGAATAACAGGAGAAATTACCATGCGTCCTATCTTACAAATCATTTCGCTGCTGGCGCTAATTGCTTTAACATTGCCATCTATCATCTTCCTTGCAGGCCGCTTGGAGTTGAATACGGTCAAATGGATTATGCTGGCCGCCACAGTAGTGTGGTTTGCAGTCGCCACTCCATGGATGTGGAAAGACAACGGCGCCGGCCAGAAGGACGCTGGTTAGCCCCCGCCAGAAACAAGCGGGGGTAACTGGACTGAAAAGAAACAAAGCAAATTGAAAGAAAGGAAAGAATTATGCCTGAGGCTGATGTAGCAAAACAAGCAAAAAAGTTTT
>CAYNKI010000134.1:0-10379 GCA_964397675.1 uncultured Pirellulales bacterium | reverse complement strand
TGGCCCGGGAAAACAAGGTCGTGGAGTTCAATCTGGAACAGGACTTTCGGGTTGTAAAAAACGGTGAACAGTTTGCCGTGATGGGGGTCGCCGACTGCAAAGCACATTTTACGTCAGAACAGTCCCATCATGCCATACAGTTTGCTATTGATGAACTGGGAGATAAAGGAGGCCAGGTAATTGTTTCCAGGGGGGATTTCCCGCTGGAGGAGCCCGTAAATATGAAAGACCGAGTCCATCTTCTCGGTAGTGGCCGTGCAACCAGGCTCCTGGTAAGTGAGTCCAATTCAATGGGGATTGGTGTCATTTGCAAGCAGTTAAATGGATTTATTATCTCTAACCTGGCGTTGTCAGCAGGGGATAATCCGGATGCCCGTATGGGTATCCTTATTGATAAGTGCCGGGATTCTAAGGTCAGGGATGTGTTCAGTGTTGGATTCGCGGAATATGGGATCAGCATGCGCAATTATAGTTTTCTTGTTGAGATCGCCGGCTGCCATCTTGCAGGAAACAGAAAGGTCAACCTGCACATACAAAATGTGAATTTGGGGGGCGGTACCGGTGAGCTTATGCCCAACCTGGTATCGAACTGCGTAATCTACGGGGGAGGCAAGGGGATAGAATTAACCCGGGCGGTGTTGTTGAATATTGTTGGGTGCATGGTTTACCAGACAGGAGATGCAGCATTCCACCTGCGTTCAAGCAACAGCGTGCTGATTACCGGATGCCGGACCTTCCAGATCACCGGACCGGCTGTGTTTGTAGAAGGTTCTCATGAGTTCAACTGTAGCGGGAATATCTTCTGCTGGCAAACCGAACAGGGCATTCTGCTTAAAAATGCTCGCTGGGGAAACGTCACCGGAAACAATGTCATCGATAACGGCAGCTACAACTCGGGAGAAAAGTTCGGGGTAACACATGTGGAAGACCTGCCTCCGGAGCTCCGTCTGTATGATGGCATCGAGATGATTGATGTTCATGGCTATCACGTGGGTGGGAACACGATATTCAATTGGGAAGCGGCACCTTTAATGCGCTACGGGATCTCTGAAGACAAGCAGAGCAGCAAGAATTTAATTGCCAATAATAACATTAATTATTATTCCGAAGCCGATGTGGTTTCAAATGGCAAAGAATCTGCAGTCCACGGCAACGTGTCCCTGAAGGATGAAGCCCACGTGCAAATGAAAAAACTCTTTATACAGAGCTTCAGGACTGAATTAACAGACGAGTTTATAGATATTCAAAAAAAGTAAACTGCTTAGATCCATGTCACCAGGGCGAAGGAAGATGACAACAAATTTGAATTTGATAACTTTAGTACTGATTCTTCAAATCAGCATTGGTATAAATGCGCAAATTCCGGAGGATTATAAAGGTAAACCTTTTAAACCGGATCCTTGTGCTGCTGAAGCACAGGTAATCCCCGGAAGAATTGAGCTGGCATATTATGACAAGGGAGGAGAAGGCATTGCTTATCATGAAAACGATTTTTTTCAGTATAAATGCTCTATTGCTCATTGTTTTGCTGGGCTGTAATCAAAATGAAAAAGGCGGATCTGTGCAGTTAAAAGTATTGGATGGTAATAAATATGATGTTAAAGAGTATCGCTCACTTGAAAAGGCTTTAATAGCATCACGCGAATATCCTGAAAATAGCGGAAAAACAATTGTATTGGGTAAAGGAGATTATTATTTATCTGAAACGATTGCCCTGGGAGCAGAAGATGCCGGATTAACCATTGAAGGTGAATCAAAGGAAGAGGTAAGAATAATTGCCGGAAAGCAGATTAGCAATTGGGAGAAAGGAGAAGGTGACTTTTTGGTGGCCAAACTTCAAAAAAACTATAGCATTCCAATAATTGATATCTCGGGCGAAACATTTCGGCATGTGATTATTGACAGGGACAGCGCAAGGTACTTTGGTCATCCATCAACTTTATTAATGGAAGATGGCAAAACGATGTTTTCTGGATATACTATAAATGATGGAGGACAAAGCTGGTCCGATTATAAAGATAACGGCTGTAGGAGTGTAGTAGCCAGACCGACAACGGTAGCGAATTTATCGGCTGCTTTAGACAGGATCGCACGCGGGATGGGTTTGAGGCTGCCGCCGATTATGTTAGAGTGGGTCGGTCCCGATTATATCACGCGGGAAGAATTAGCAATAAGGGGGTACGATGTACCCTGTTATCCCTACAGTGGGACTGAATATTCTTGACCCATCAATAGCATTTTTGGTAAAATCATCAATGTTTTAAGGAGTCAATCGTGTTTATTAAACGTTTAAATGGGAAATGTCGGTTGATATTTTATTAGTAAGGGGGCCTGTCTATCCCGATGCATCGGGATAGACGGGCTAATATATACGATTGTTTATGGGAAATCCCAGTTGATCGTTCAAGATGAATTGGGCACGATGATTGGCATCGAAAGGACTGAATTATGTTTAGTAAATGTTTAAAGTATAACGGCAAGTTCGCAGTCATGTCTATCGTTCTATCACTTTTACTACTCGGCAAGGCACCGGCTGGAAACCCCAATATACTGCTCATTACCGCGGACGATATGAATTGGGATTCGGTCGGAGTGTACGGGAGTCCGGTCGAGGAGACTACTCCCCATATTGACAAGTTGGCTTCCGAGGGGATCCAGTTTGACTATGCCTATGTGCAGGTTGCTGTTTGCACACCCTCCCGTCAGGTGATGCTTTCCGGCAGTCATAGCCACCAGACGATGACACGCTGCTTCACTGAATTGGAACGGGTCGGACCGGCGCTTCCGGATGTGCTCAAGGAAAACGGCTACTATATCGCGAACATCAACAAGAGGCAGAATTACTACCCGTGGGATACAGCCATTGATGAGGATGATTCAAGTTTCGGCCGTGACATTCCCTTTCACTACGAAGCGGTACGCGGCATCATCCAGAAGGCACAGGACAAGCCATGGTTTATCATGGCCAACTTCAATGATCCTCACCGTCCCTTTCATGGATCCGATGCGGAAAAAAACCATAAAAAAATCAAAATAGAGCGTATCAGCACACCCAGCCGAGTTTACAGTCCTGATGAAATCACCGTTCCGGGATTTTTGCCTGACCTTCCCGATGTGCGGATGGAAATGGCGCAGTACTATTCATCCGTGCGCCGTGCCGATGACGGGGTTGGGGCGATTCTCAAAGCACTTGAAGAGACCGGACAATCAAAGAATACAATTGTGATGTTTCTGTCCGATCATGGTATTTCCATTCCCTTTGCGAAGTTGAACTGTTATCAAACGAGTCTTCGGGTTCCACTGATTGTGCGATATCCGGGCCACCTTGAGGCCGGCCATCGCGATAAGAGGCATATGGTCAGTGCCGTTGATATTGCTCCTACCCTGCTTGAACTGGCCGGGCTTGAGGTGCCGAACACGATGGCAGGACGGTCTTTCGTGCCGTTACTGAAACAGCAGCCGCAGGACGATCGTGATTATGTTGTCGGCTACTACTACAGAAATCTCCGCCAAACCAAAATGTATCCGGAATTCACGATTCACATGCGAGACTGGGTGTACATCTACAATCCCTGGGCGGACGGAACCACCGAAGTGCACAACTCCGACTACACCGGCAGCCCGTCACTGCTGGCCATGTGGAAAGCTGCCGAGACATCTCCCTCGATTAAAAAACGAACCGATTTCCATAAGTACAGGATCATTGAAGAACTTTACGATATTCGCCGGGATCCGCATTCCTACATCAATTTGGCAAACGATCCGGAATTCAGCGAGCGTCTTGCGAGCATGAGAAAGCTGCTGATGGACTGGATGGAAGAAACCGACCACCCGGCTGCTGAGCTGATGAAAGATCCGCATAATACAAAGCTCATTGCAGAATATATGACCTGGGAATATAAAAACGCGGTCAAACAGATTGAGGAAGTGAAACGAGGAAAAAAGTAAGATATACCATGTTGTATGGGAAATCCCAGGTTAATAAATGTAAATAAGGAAAATGCTATGGTTAGAAGTTTAGCGATTGTTCTATCATTTCCGTTACTATCACTTTCTTTTCAGGGAACTGAAAAGACTTTTCATGCAAGTGGAAGTGTGGAAATTGATAAAGTGAGAAAAGAGATTGCAGAACATCCGACAGATACCAGTAATTATCGCCAACGAAGAGACCTGCTTTTTAACTGGCTGGGAAGCGTGCAGCAACAATGTGCGGATACGCATTCGTTTTTTGATATCGACAAGGCCTATTATCAGTTGGAAGGGAAAATCGTTTATGGCCGCGGACCGGCGAAAGAAGAAGCTATCCGGAGCATTTGCAAGGTGGTGGACGACGGCTACAAGGTGATGGAGGAAATTTTCCGCACTTTGAAAGAGGATGGTCCCATTTATGAACCATTCATGGGAAATCCTGCAGGATTCCCCGAAGGAGGAGACATGGAGGCTGACTGGCCCATGTTTCAGGGGAACAAACATAACACGGGCTATACGGAAGCGCCCGGCCCCAGCACAGGGGAACTCGCCTGGAAGTTTCCAGTAGGCCTGGGATGGTATGCTCGCCCGGCAGTGGAGGGGAACCGGGTCTATGTGGCATCCCCCGGCATGCACACGACCAGCCTCTGTCTGGATCTGGATACAGGAGAGGAGATCTGGAAATCGACCCAGGGCCATCCGCTCTTGGGCATTTACGAATACCCGGCTATAGCGTCCACACCGTTGATTTTAAAAAACCTGATCGTGTTAAGGGAGATCAACAGCCATGGTGGCAATGAAGGTCAGGCAAAGAATCTTGTCTACGTTGACAAGACAACCGGAAAGACCGTTTCCAGGAAATATGCCGGACATGTGGATTACCGCACACAGGTTGCTCCGGTTGCTACCAATGGAAAGTATACGGTATATCCGTTCGGGATTCACGACATTTACGGCGCCCCGGCCATTTGCCAAAACTTTAACCGATTAATTTGCGCCGACGTCAATAATGAACGCAAGCTTTGGGACTTCAATGTGGGCGATATTGACGCCCTGGCTGAGCCCGTCATGACAGAGTGCCGTGTGCTCCAGGGCACGATGGAGGGTTATCTGTACTCGCTCAACCTGAAAAGCACGCGTGACACATTGATCGCCTGGAAGTTTAAGGCGGAAGGCGCCGTTAATACGGCGGTGGCCCTGGTCGATGGAAGGGTGTATTTTGGCTCCAACGGCGGCGTCCTCTATGCGTTGAAAGAAAAAGATGGGGTGTTGATTTGGAGAACCCGGGTCAGTGCCGTCGAGAAGGGAACGCGAAAACACTTCACGGTGCCTCTGGTGGCGGAGGGTAGAATGTATGTTGGGGGCGCCAATAAAAATCTCTATTGCCTGGATGCCGCATCCGGTGCAATTCTGTGGGAAACGGAATTGACGGACTGGATTCGGTCCAAGCCCGCTTTGACATCCGAAGGCCTTCTGGTTGCCGGCGTGGACGGTAACCTTTCTTGCCTGAGCAAGACAGGCTCGCTTAAATGGAGCAAGCGGATTTCCACGCACCCGATCTACGCTGATTTGGTGGCAGCGCGCGACAGTATTCTGGTAAACGACAGCGACTTGTGGCTGCGCTGCATCAATGCCAAGGGCGATGTGCTTTGGAAACGGAGTCTTCTGAACGCGTTTGAAAACGAGCAAGGGGAACGGATCTTCACGGACGTTCTTTCGGGCGGCACCTACTATCAGTCGAAACCGACGGCCTCTCGGGGAAGATTATACTTTGGCAATCCGGCTGGATTCCTTTATTGCGTGGATGCGGAAACGGGCAAAGAAAACTGGAAATTTGAAATGGGAGGCGCTATTTCCGTGGGGCCGGCTATAGCGGATGGCAAGGTGTTTGCCGGTCAGCAGGGCGGTGAGCGGTTTTTCTATTGCCTTGATGCGGAGACAGGGGAATTGGTTTGGAAACAAACCATTCCCGGAGGCTGGGTCTGGGGTTCGGCAGCGGTCGACGATGGCCTTGTTTATGTGCCGACAGTCAATGGCCACGCGGTTTGCCTGGACGCCGGCACAGGCCACATCGTTTGGATGTATCCCACGGCGAAATCTGTACCGGCGGAGCCCGCTATTGATGGCGATTTGGTCTATTTCGGGTCATGGAGCCGTTCCCTTTACGCTTTCAACAAAAAGACAGGGGAGATTGTCTGGAAGGAGAACGGCATCCGTCTCGATTCCGGAACCCTGATTGCCTACAAGGGCAAGATTTACCTACCGCATCACAGTAAAGTGTTCATGTATTTTGAGGCAAAAAACGGAAAAATCTTGAACCATGGGAACACCAACCCAGACGAAAAGGGTCAGTTTACGAATTTTAATGCGACGCCCGCTTTTTTTGAAAACCGGGCCTATTATACGGCGCGGGTCGGCACCGGGTTGAGAGGTGTGCCCATGGCTTCCCGGGTTTATTGTGTGGATTCCGCCACGGCGGCGATCCACTGGACGTTCCCGGATGGTGGCGGTCTGTCGGCGCCGGCCATTGCAAATGATCGTGTTTATATTGGATCTGGAAATACGCCGTTATTCTATTGTCTAGATGCCTATACAGGTAAGCCTCTTTGGATTTACAAGCTGGGGCAGCATGTTGAGGAAGCCACCCTCTGCATTTACCGGGATAAGGTGTATGTTCTGGCAGGGGATGGTTATGTGCATGCCATTGAATAGCAAATAAATTATAACTTAAAAATGTAAAATAAAATCAAATGAAAGTGATGTATAATGCTTGTTTTTAATCTGTTAACAATAAAAAATAAAACAAATATCATATATCGTTTAATATGTTATCTATTGTTATTTTCATTGTTTCCTTTTAACGCGAATGCTTCTGAAAAAAAACAGGGCCCTAATTTTATTATTATTTTTGTAGATGATCAAGGTTATTACGATCTTGGTTGCTATGGGGCGACAGAAGTCGAGACACCGCGAATAGATGCGTTGGCACGAAAAGGCGTTCGTTTTACTGAGTATTATGCCGCAGCTCCTATTTGCAGTCCTTCGCGGGCAGGATTGCTCACAGGATGCTATCCCCGAAGAGTCGGGAATGAGGTTTGGGTGCATCGTCCGGATTCTGAGACTGGCATACCTCCTTCTGAATTGACCCTTGCTGAATTATTCAAAAAGGAGGGATATGCAACCGCGTGCATTGGTAAGTGGCATTTGGGATTTCATGCACCTTTCCTTCCTGAGAATCAAGGATTCGACCACTACTTCGGGATTTTGCACAATCTGGATTCCTATGAAGTTGTTCACTATGACGAACAAGGAGGTGTTCCTCTGTTGAGGAATGGAAAAGTCGTTCTCCGCAATCCGGATCCCGGCACTTTAACGAAATTATACACTGAAGAAGCTATTGCATGGATTGAAGAGCGTGTTTCAGCGGGACGTCGGAATCCACAGATTTCAAGCGGGGAGAACCCCTCCGAACCCTTCTTTCTCTATCTGCCTCACACTATGTTACACGAACCGCTTGGGGTTAGCCCGGAATTTAAAGGAAGCTCTAAGTGGGGCCTTTATGGGGATGCAATTCAAGAGCTTGATTTTTATGTAGGGCGTATAGTTGACACATTGGAACGCCTTGAAATAGATGATGAGACAATTTTGGTGTATACATCGGACAACGGACGCTGGGGCGGACGTAATAAGCAACAACCCATCAGGGGGTCCAAGCTAACGACTTACGAAGGTGGACTGCGCGTTCCGTGTATTGCTTACGGGCCGGGTGTAAACATACAGGAAGGAGTTGAATCCAGCGTTGTCTCTCATGCGATGGATTGGTATCCAACTTTAGCTTCATTTGCAGGAATTTCTATTCCAGAGGGACTGGTATTGGATGGAAGGGATTTGAGTTCCCTTCTGATTGGGGAAACAGACACAATCCCTACATTTGATCAACATACCTCTCTTAACGCAGAAATTCCCTTAAGGCGCGAATTTCATATAGACCGAGAGTGGGAGAATGTTTTTACAAGAGAAGAATACCTAAATGCTTTCTTTTACCATGGGAGCCAAGGTGCGTTGGCTGCTGTTCGGTCTGGGCAATGGAAATTGTCCCTGAATCCATCTTTGCAGTTGTATAACTTAGAGAAGGATCCAGGTGAGCATGTGCCAGTTGGAAACCAGCAAATCAAGACCAGGTTGCGGGGAATGGCTATCCAATTCCAAAGGGAAATGCGCAAATGAGGTATTGCGGAGATAGGTAAAGCGCAACGCGATCAAAATGTGTGCTCTTCAATAGATTTGCTTATAAATAACCAAACAACGTTAAACAACAGGATCTCAAATGAACTACCGAATATGTAAACATAGCCTCTTTTTGATTTTATTTGCAGCCTTGAGATTGAGTGCGGCCCATGAACCCCCGAACATAGCCATTATTCTAGCTGATGACCTCGGCTATCAGTATGTGGCCGCTCTGGCCTTTGGGCAAAAACGGTGAATTATGTGCGAAAAATTTAGCACTTATCCGAGGAGCTACCTTCCCAACATGGTTCAGATGTATTCTGAACCAATTCAGTAGAAGCTGGTGGTCAGCACAGAAAAGGCAGTCGGCACAGACCTTCTCATACGGCACATCCTGGCCAATTGAGCCTCTTTCTTTGAGAACATCAACGCCATGCTCTGTCAGCCCCAGTGAATTCTCAGGACGACCGCGACCACGCCCAAACTCACGACCGGTTACTTCAATCAGCCCCGCTTGTTCAAGGTCATTTAAGCGCTTTCTGACTACCTGCCTGTTCTTGTGGAGAATTGCGGCAATTTGGGTTACTGTCAGCATTCTGTATTCAGCAATACACTCCAGAGTCTTACAATCGTTTTCTTTTAATCTAAATGACATTACAAACGTCCGAATCAGCTATTAACGTTATTCTACAATTCATCTTCCCTATAACTGTCAGCGGAAAGATGGCAGAGAGGATTTCAGTTAATTTTGAGAAATCCTATATAATTCCCAAAAACTTTTTCACAACTCACAGTCAAAATCTTTTCCAAAAAGCCCAAAAAATCTCAAACACTGAAATCCGTATAAGAGTATACCCACTCCCACTAATAGAGAGCAAAAGATGCTGAACCAATCAGCAAAGAATTGGTGAGGTGTAAAATGCAGGTAGAAAACAAGACAAGAAATGAGCCTGATTGGTCTAATTGCTTGGAAATATTCCCCTACATCAAAACCCTGCCCGAAGCCAGCCTGTTTCTGCGATTAGACTAAACAGCACACCTCTTATCTGACCTAATGTATCTAACTGATTTATTTTCAATATGGTAAATAATAATCTGACTGGAGGACATCAGAATGCAGAAACCAGAAAAGAAATTCAATTGTGGCCCAATCTCAGCAAACATTTGGGCAAAGACAAAGACCGTGGAGGGTGACACGCGTAAATTCTATTCTGTAACGATCGACAAGGCCTACAAGGAAGATGAGGATTGGAAACATACGAACAGCTTTAACATCGAAGACCTTCCTAAAGTCGCATTGGTAGCAAATGAGGCCTACAAGTATGTAAGGCTAAAATCCACTGCAGTACATCACAATGCCAAAAACCTCTAAGAAGAAAATCAATATTTATTCCGATGACCAATACCAAAGGATTCTAAAAGCTGCACAGGAATACATCCTCGAACAGAATCCAGAGAAGTCTGTCAAATGGGATTTGATAATCACAGTAGCCTTGGCCACTGCCATGAGACGTGCAGAGCTTTTGAACTGCACTTGGGCAGATGTTAACTTCGATGCACAAACTATCGAAGTCAATCCCAAGAAGAACACCAAAGATACCTGGGAATGGCTTATCAAGGATGCTGACCGAAGGACTCTCCCATTGACAGAGGAAATCGTTCAGATGCTTGTAGATCACCAGGCACAGCAGCCGGAAGGGTATCCCTATGTTTTTGTTCCTACAGCAAGGTACGATCACATCCAGAATGTGCTTAGGCCGCAAGGTAAGTGGACTCTTTCTGACACCCGGCTCAAGGTGGTAAATAATTTCAAGAGAAACTTTGACCAAATCCTAAAAAGAGCGAGCGTTAAAACGGGCACTTTCCATGATATCCGGCGGACAGCCATAAGCATGTGGCTTGCCAATGGCATGAGCGAGTACGATGTGATGATCCTTGCAGGGCATTCAAGTTTTGCCACAACACACAAGTTTTATCTTGCCGTGGCGGATGATTTAATCCACCGTGCAAGGGCTGCAACTGCTCAAGGTCTGTGTCAAAAATTGGGACGTTTTGGGACGCGGGCCGTTTTGGACAAACCTACACCACATGGTGTAGTTCGTAACAGCTTGTTTAAAAACAACTTATGAATGGGCAGGGGCGGATTCGAACCGCCGACACACGGATTTTCAGTCCGTTGCTCT
>CAYNKI010000133.1:0-10401 GCA_964397675.1 uncultured Pirellulales bacterium | reverse complement strand
CTGTCGGATTTTTACTCGTCTTGGCGCAGGCCAAGCCGTAGCCAGATGCTTTTTGCGTGGGCGTCGAGGCCTTCAGCTTCAGCCAAGCGAATAATATCCTCAGCACTTGCCGCCAACATATCTTTATCATATTCGATAATACTCGTGGACTTAATAAAGTCATTACTACTAAGCGCGCTGAAAAACTTCGCACTAATGCCTGTGGGTAAAGTATGGCTTGGTCCTGCCCAGTAATCGCCGACCGCTACCGGACTGTAATCGCCGATAAATATTGCACCGGCGTTCTCAATTTGTTCAGCGATATCCCTGCTCTCATCGCCGCATTGAATCTCTAAATGCTCTGAGGCAAAATTATTTGCCCATTTGACAATGTCACTCGCTTTTTGAAAGACAAAAATGCCGCTATACTCTTTCAGACACTGAATAGTTTCCTGTGCTCGCTTCAATTCCTTTGCCTGCTTTTTAAGTTCAGCCAGAACTCCTTCTGCAAATTCTTGTGAGTCGGTAAACAAGACTGCACTTCCAGGCGCATGCTCTGCCTGGCTTAGCATATCTGCCGTCACAAAAGCTGGATTCGCTTTGTCATTTGCAATTATTAACACCTCACTCGGTCCTGCTATTGAATCGATATCAACAACTCCGAATACCTCCGCCTTTGCCATCTGGACCCACGTGTTGCCAGGCCCGACAATCTTGTAGACTTTTTTGATAGTATTAGTTCCTGATGCTAAAGCAGCGACTGCTTGTGCCCCGCCAATTCGATAAACTTCGCCAATGCCTAATTCATGGCAAACTGCCAAAATGACCGGATGTATGCTGCCTTCGTATCTTGGTGGAGAAACCACAGCGATTTCTTTTACACCCGCCACCTGTGCAGGCACTACTGTCATTATTACCGTACTGGGCAGTGGAGCAGCGGCACCGGGCACACAAATGCCAACCCTTTTTATGGGCGTGTATTTTATTCCAGGGTGCTTTTGATCACCGATAAAGATTTCTTGCTGATACTTTTTTACATTCTTGATTGATTGGCGAATGGATGCTAAGAAACCTTCATCGACCTCTTTGTGAGCTTTTTCCAAATCCTCCCTTGAAACCTGGAACTGCTTAGGCGCAAGTTTAACACCGTCAAATCTTTCCGTATATTCAACTACAGCCTTATCCTTTTTTCTATTAACATTCAAAATAATTTCCCGTAGTTGTTCATATTTCCCATCACCAGGTTCAAACCGAGCAAGCTTATCTAACGCAATACGGATTTCCATTAGTCTTTCAGAGAAATCCGGCTGCGATGATGAAATTAGGATTTGGTCGAGTTTGTCCTTCATAATAATCAATAGCCAAAGTTTTCGTGGCTGTAAACTCTGGTTGCCCTCTGTAACAATAGATATTTTTTACCTTTATATTCGGTTACAATCCCTGCTATTTTGAAACGGATTGGGTTCAGCGCAGCGTCGGCTTGCTGCTCGGCTAACTCTAAAGCCTGACAGGGCAGCAGCCGAAGCGAAGTCTGCTGGATGCTTCGACCGAAAGCATCAAAGACAAAGACGTATCGCGTATTGCGTATACCGTATTGCGTATTTCTATCTGCACAATACGCATCCCCGCCCTCGAGCGGAGCGAAGGGACGCATCACGCACGACGATATAAAACCAGCCCTGTTATTCAAAACGGAGTTCTGCTTAACTTTTACTCTTCCTTCAGGCTGCCGGCGACGAATAGTTCGCCGGGTTTTAAGCTTGTCCAATATCTCCTTCGGTATAAGTAACTGGTCATTCGGATCATCAATAGCTGGCTTAGCCTTTTCTTGAGATGGCTGTAATGTTGATGGAGACTGCGGTCTGACTTTGCTAAGGGACAAAAAATACTCTGAGAATATGAAGTTTCTGCCCTTGTACTTTGTAAGCCTGGCCCAAAGTTTATAGCTATCAGTAGTGCGATCATTGGCGTCGGCGATCATCTTCTCCAACGCAGACGACGGAAGGAGCTCTAATCGTGCCCCGACCTCTATTCGGCCTTTACCGTCACTCACAACTGAATCAAATTCAAATAACCATACGTCATTAGCATCTTTCCTGACCAACTTGCCTTCAACGCCCCTCAAGATATAGCCATCTGGCAGTATAGTTTTTCCGGCCATGCCTGCACTGAGTGTCGACTTTAATGCGACGGCGCTTATGCAAAATACCAAAATCAAAGTCGTAAGTTTCTTATTCATATCAACTGCTTAAAACCCCGTGTAAAACACTCGTCTCGGCGCTCGTCACGGCGGAGCGTGCCGTAGCCGGGAAGGCCGAAGCCGGAGCGGGACGGGGCTAAATATTTAGCCGGCGGTTTCACCGCCGGTCTTCGATAATCAATTTGACAGCTTGCTCAGGTCCTTCTGCCAATTTTATGTGCCGGCTGCTATCAGGGTCGTCCCTTGCAATTAAATCAATCAAAGGCTTCCAAAAATCGCCTACCAGTATAATTATTTTATCAGGTTCGAGAAAGCCTTTGTTTTTAAATTCCCAGACCTTTGCCAGTTCGAGCAGTGTTCCCGTTCCGCCTGGTAGCACCACATACACCTGCCCCAGCTTTACCAATGTATCAAGCCGTTCGTCGAGAGAGCTGGTGACAATCTCGCGACTGATATATTCATTGGCAGTGGTTTTCTTAAAAGCTGAGCAGGTAACGCCAATAATTTTGCCGCCGAGCTCATATGCCCCCTTGGCTGCTGCTTCCATCGTTCCGCCATATCCGCCGTTAGCGATAACAAAGCCTGCCTGAGCCAATAGCTTGCCCGTCTGGTAAGCCAGGGTGTAAGCTGAATCACCCAGCTTAGCTCTGCCGGCGCCGAAAACAGTTACTGTTGTTTCACTCATTTGTCTTTTTGGGCGTATAGTTTAGAAGGCCCGCTGAAAGCAGAATTTCTCTGTCTCTGCTGGAAAGATTCAACTGGCCGACAAATTCAAACGACTTAGTCTTATCGACAATCTTAACTTTGTCGCTGTTCTCTATCGCTTCAAGCAGATTGTCGATTGATAGTTCGTCATCAGACATAATTTTATCGTAATCACTTATATCGGCAAATTCTATAGGTACGATGCAGAAGTTAATCAAATTCGCTTTATGGATTCGCTCGATACTTTTGGCGATAACTACCCGCACACCCAGATACATCGGACAAAGTGCAGCGTGCTCTCTCGATGAGCCCTGGCCGTAACTTTTGCCTGCCACGATGACACCGGCGATGCCTTTTTTCTTTAACTGGAGCGCTCGCTGGGCGAATGTAGGTTTGCCTTGTTCGCTAAAACAATTAAAGACCTGCTTTGCGTACTCCGGCACATTGGAACGTAATTTCAAAAAGGTTCCAGCCGGCATGATATGGTCGGTCGTTATCTTATCGCCGCACTTAATCAGGACCTTTCCGCACAATTGCTTCGGCAGCTGCGGCGGTACTTCCGGCACAACAATCGTAGGTGCCCGCAAGACTTCTACTTTCGCTGCCTCTTTTTCACTCAAAGGCGGCTCAATCATATTATCGTTTATGAAAAACTCGTCCGGCAATTCTATATTCGGATACTCTATCCCAAACAATTTCGGCAAGTCCCGCGGGTCGGTGATTCGGCCGGTCAGAACCGAAGCGACTGCCGTCTCGGGACTGACCAGATAGACCTGGTCACCTGATGTGCCGCTTCTGCCGGGAAAGTTCCTGTTGAATGTACGCAGACTTACCACTTCGTCAGCAGGTGAGAAGCCTTGGCCAATGCAAGGCCCACAGCCGGATTCGAGAACGCGAGCACCAGTTGAAATCATATCTGCAAGCGCTCCATTTTCCGCTAATATATTCAAGACTTCTCTGCTGCCCGGAGCGATTGCAAATTCGACCATATTATTTATCCGTCTGCCCTTCAGTATCCGTGCTACCATCATTAAATCGGCAAAGCTGGAGTTTGTGCAGCTACCAATCACAATCTGCCCTGTTTGAAGGCCTGCGATTTCCCTCACGGCTTTGACATTATCCGGCGAAGATGGGCAGGCCGCCATTGGCTCAATCTTTGATAGATTTATTTCGATGATACGGTCATACTCTGCATCCGGGTCAGCTTCTAAGGGCTGATAGTCCTTTTCCCGCTTTTGGGCAGCGAGAAACCTTCTGGTTTGTTCATCGCTGACGAAGATACTTGCTGTTACACCCAATTCCGCTCCCATATTGGTTATTGTTGCCCGCTGTGGAACAGATAATGTTGCCGCGCCTTCGCCGAAATATTCAACCACCCAGCCCACATTACCTTTTGTCGTAAGCTGGGCTAACAGCGTGAGAATAACGTCCTTGGCAGCCACCCAATCATTCAATTTTCCGGTAAGTTTTACTCCTAAGACTTTCGGACAGGTAAGATAGAATAGCCCACCAGCCATAGCTACTGCTACGTCCAGCCCACCGGCACCGATTCCGAGCATTCCGATTCCACCAGCCGTTGGGGTATGCGAATCGCTACCCAAGAGCGTAACTCCGGGCTTACCGAACCGCTCCAGATGGACCTGGTGACAAATGCCGTTGCCAGCTCGCGAATGATAGACTCCGCACTTTGCAGCTATAGTTTGCAGGTACAGATGGTCGTTATGGTTCTCCGGCCCAAATCCAGCTATATTGTGGTCGATATAACTGACCGACAAATCGGTCTTAACTCTGCCCGCCCCCATCGATTCGTATAGCAGGAACGCTGTTGTTCCGGTAGCATCCTGGGTTAGCGTCTGGTCAATCCGAATGCCGATAGACTGACCGGCAGCGAGTTTGCCATCGACAAGATGATTAGCAAGTATCTTATATACAAATGTTTGCCCCAATGTTATGCTCCTTTAAAATGGCATGGTTCAATCCTGGGTGGCAGCCTCAAGCGCAGCTTGGGGATGGCAAAACTCCAAAAGCGGTGTAACCATCCCCAAATCCTTCGGATTTGAGGCTGCCACACACTATGGAGCCACAAATCAATGTTACCCAGAATCTGTGCGGTTTGGACCATGCCGTTTTTTAAATAGATTCCTCGGCTCCGTACCCCGATTTCTCGGGGCACTACGCTCGGAATGACATCGTGATGCCTGATTTAAAAAACTTGTAAACGGCGTAAAAATTAATAGTAACATAAATGCTCTGTTAAGACAAATCCGATATCTGGACAAATTCTGAATGGGTAAGGCTTGTCCGAACGAATTCGAGATAAAAAGCGGCCTTGCGCCCCGCCACACAAGGCCGCCTCTTAAACCGAGTGCAAAATTATCACCGCCCTTGTCGCGGTGGTGGCCCTATACTCCATTCGCCATCATGTACCAGGAGCGAATCTTTCCTGTGGCCAGGCTGAGAAGTAAAAGACACAGGCCGCTCACCTATTTGTGGAGGGCCAAGACCCTGAGGAAGATGCGTATAAACGTTGTCCTCTTCAATGCCGCAATAAGCGCGTTTTTCAAATTCCACATGGCTGTCCATAAACAATACGTTCTGTCCATCCTCCTGGTGAGTAATGGCGTTTCCATATTTCGCCTGCTCCGTTGTGCCATTCCACGGGAGCATGTTTGGCCTAAATCTCGTCTCGAAATCCGGCTTAGCTTCTGTAGAAGGAGAACCAATCCAGGGATTAGGGTCGCCTGCTACCGCCATACCAGGCTCACTGGCTGTAGTCAGGGCATACAGGCCATAGGGGTGATGATAGGAGTAGCTGCAATGCTTTCTTGGCTCAGGGCCAAAATCCCAGGCATTGATATTTTCCTGAACGGCTTGATTCCGAGTGGGATAATCCGAGAGTTTAAACTCCCGGACGCCAGCATCACCCTTACAGATGAACGACTTGGGCGTAACCTCAACGTACTTGACCAACAGATAGAAGCTGGAGCTAACAGATGCTTGGCCGCCGGCGCCTTGGTTATTCAGGCCATAAGCCCCAAATCTATCAAGGGCATCCCAAGTAACACCACCACCCCAAGGGGTGTTTCGACCGCCGGCACGAGGAAGCTCCTCTTCGTAATCATTGGAATAGATCAGCATTGCCTTGCCGATGCCGGAGAGGTTCGTGCCGCAGGTCAGTCGGTAAGCAAGCTGTCTGACCCGAGACAGGGCAGGCATCAAGATGCCCATCAACAGCGCTATGATCGCAATCACGACCAACAGCTCAACTAATGTAAAACCTTTCTTTTCCATTTTTCTGTCCCTTCAATTATTCGGGATCCGCGAGCCCGGCCGTTTTAAGCACGTTCGTTCATAATAACAATGTAAAGACTGAAAACTTTTTCCCGCGAATCTCTTTGTTTAATATTTTTTCGCCTAAAACGGCAGATCTTAATTCGCATAACCAGTTTATGGCAGGCTTAGATTATGAAATGCAGTTAAGTAAGAATATGATTACAATTTGTATATAATAGGTTTACTAAACCTACCTGTCGCTATTTTCTCTATTAGCGAGAAACCTTTACCTATTTTAAAATACGTACAAACTTAATTTTTGTTCAGGCAGGCTTTAAATTATAAAAGGCGGATTTAACTCATAAGTGCAACAAGTAGCGAAAAAGGCTAAATCTTTCAGCTATCACACAGGCAAAAGGTTCTTGAGATTTACTCTATCATGCACCTAAAAAGGAAACCTTAATATTCGGCATATCTCTCTCTCCAGATGGCAGTTGGTTAGCCTTAATCAACTTCAATGTTTTTGGTTTATACAATACCACAAGGAGAGGTAAGCAGACAGTTTGATGGATTGGCGGGTGAGATTGCCACGCCCCGATAAATCGGGACTCGCAATGACAACTAATTAAAATTTACCTTCCTCTAATGCTTGCACCAACTTCGGTACTGTATCTTCAACAGTTCCGACAATATAGTAATCACACTGCTTAAATATCGGTGCGCTCGGGTCACTATTTATAGCGACAATAGTCTCGGTGTTAGCGACGCCTATCATGTGTTGAATGGCACCGGAAATCCCCAAAGCAATATAAAGTTTTGGCCCGATGGAGGTGCCGGTCTGGCCTACCTGATGTACTCGTTCAATAAAGCCCTGCTCTACCGCTGCACGAGAAGCTCCCCTTTCAATCTTCGCATCCAATTTACTGCTCAAAGCATCACAAAGCAGGCTTACCAGCCGTTCGTAGTTGTCTCGGCTTTGCATTCCCTTGCCGCCGCTAACAACAACCTCGGCACTTAAGTTCACCTCACCGGTAGCCAACTCCGTATTTATGATTTCCAGACTAATATCGCTCTCGGAAAGCTGGACTTTGTGCTTGATAACTTTGCCTTTTCTCGACGGGTCAGGTGGAATTCTCTTCATGACACCGGGTCTTGCAGTAGCCATTTGGGATTTCGAATTTTTCGTTCGGATAGTAGCCATAACGTTTCCGCCCAAAGCCGGTCGGGTTTGCAGCAGGAGTCCTATATCGCCCTTCCGTGAGCTGTCCCTGATATCCAGCCCTGTGCAGTCGGCGGTTAATCCGCAACTGACTCTGTATGAGACCATCGGCGCCAGCATTCTACCTTGTGGAGTTGCAGCATAAAGGACAATTTGAGGCCAGTATGTGCTTACCGCATCAGCAATAGCTTTGCGGTGTGCGGTGGGATCAAATACCTCAAGCAGTTTATCCTCGATGAGGTAGATGTTATCTGCACCGGCAGCAATTAACTCTTTGGCCATTGGCTCGACGTTATAACCAGCTACGGCAACGCCCACCTTGGTTTCCAGGGAGCCCGCAAGCTCGCGAGCTTTGCCGATAAGCTCAAACGTGGCCGGATGCACCACACCGTCACTGTGCTCTGCAACAACCCAGACCTCACCTTCAAAAGTTGGCTTGGTCAATTTGATGCCGTTTACCATATCCTCCAAAGCCCTTTTATGGAAATGTTTACCCGCAGCAGTAAGAATTTTTTCTTTAGCTGCATCGTCCATCCGGCTAACTTCAGTGATTCCGAGCTCTTTGAGCTTGCCGGTTAAAATCTCGTAATCTTCTTGTTCCTTCTTTGTCCCTTCAAAACTTCTGTCAAACAGGCTGGGTCGTTTGCTCGGCAGAACATAGCGAGGTGTTTGTGCAGCGTCTGATTGACCAGTTTCGCCATTGCCACTTTTAAAGCTTTCAACAAGCAGTTTAGCTAATGAGTTTACGTCGCTAATCTGCTGGCGTTTTCTGGTGCTTTTTCCCGGCGGAAAAACACGTATCACACTTGTTTTCGAGCCGGTGACGCCAATGTTAGTGGCGTTGATGTCTGCGCTCTTCCAGCGAATAACTTCCGTTTTGTTTGCCCACCTGGTTCTGGAAAATGTTGCAAAAATAGGATATTCATATTTAGCCACAGTAATTACTACCGGCGGCTTCTTAGGAGCGACAATCTGGCTTCCTCCGCTTATAATCCGAGTGAATTCAAATCGGTTGTTCTTGAATTCGGCGTCGGTGACATAAGCCACACAGGGCAGATCCAGCTCCTCTGCAATTTGTGCCGGCACCTGAGCAGTGTCTCCATCTACCGATTGCATTCCGGTCATAACATAATAATCATTGTCGTTTTTCAGAATGTCTTTAACTATCTTTCTGATGGCAAAGGCCAGTGGATTTGCCGTTGCCACCGTATCCGCTCCGCCTAGCGCTCTATCGGTTAGCAAAATTACTATATCGGCACATCTGCTCAAGCCGTATTTGAGAACCTCTTGGGCCATTGGCGGGCCCATACTTAAGGCGATTATTTTGCCGTCTTTTCTCTCACTGTCTTGTTTCATCTTATTCGCAAAAGCTAAAGCCTGGGCGTCTAATTCGTTGATTACACTGGCCAGCCGGGTCCGAACCAGCGTGCCGGTCTCTGGGTCGAACGCATTGTCGGTGATTTGACTTACATCAGGAACCTGTTTTACCAAAACGATATAGTTGCTCATTTCTTTATTAACCAAATTTAGAATACAATTACTCTTTTGCCAAGACTGCTTGCACATAGCAAGCTGCCATATAACGATAAGAATTACAATTATATCATCTTTTTAGACGTTTTCAAATGATATAATAATATACCTTTTTCGTGGTTCTTTCATTCATAAAACCACTTTCAAGTCAAGAAAAAGTTGACTTAGTCCTTGCTTCGGACCGGACAATACTGTTTAATCTTGGTTTTAATATTGTTCATCGTTTTTTGTTCATCGATGAACTACGAACCATGAACTCCGAACAATTTATTTCGAGGTAAGCTAAAATGGCGGATCTGAAAGCATTAGCTGATGCAGTTATTAAAGGTGACCAAAGTACCGCTGTAGAAATTACCGAATCAGCCCTGGTAGAGGGCACAGCGGCTAAAATTGTTTTAGATGAAGGATTGATAGCAGGTATGGACATCGTTGGTGACCGCTTCAAAAAGAACGAGATTTATATACCGGAAGTACTTATTGCTGCCCGGGCGATGAAAATGGCGATGGAAGTGCTGGAGCCAGAGCTCGTTAAGGCGGGCGTCGAGCCGGTCGGCAAGCTTATAATAGGAACCGTGCAAGGTGATTTGCACGATATTGGCAAAAACTTAGTGGCTATGATGCTAAAAGGCGCGGGCTTTGATGTTATTGACCTCGGCGTCGATGCTGGGCCCGAAAAGTTTATTGAAAAGGCCCGGGTCACCGGAACCAAGTTGATCGGTATGAGTACGCTTTTGACTACCACTATGCTCAGTATGGAAAAGACCATAAAGGCCCTAAAAGAAGCTGGTATCTCAGCTAAGATTATGATAGGCGGCGCACCTGTGACGCAGGGTTATGCGGACAAAATTGGCGCCGATGGCTATGCCGCCGACGCCGCCTCAGCCGTCGATTTAGCCAAAGGCTTAGTCGCATGAAATTAAACACGGACCTGTCCTCCGAAGATTTATCGAAGGAGGATTTACACTGGATATATATAATCGCAAAGAACACAGAGAAAAGATAGCCACGAAAAGAAACATAGAAATGACCGATTCTTGTCATTCCGAGCGCAGCCGAAGGCGGAGCCGAGGAATCTGCTTTTTAACAGATCTCTCCACTTCGGTCGAGATGACGACAAGATTCAAGCGTCAAGAAAAGATTTTGCTTGTTTTTTGGCCGTTTTTTGGTATAATATGACCTCGTTACGCGTATAGCGTATATCGTATCGCGTACAAAAGAGTATAACATATCATAGACGGAGGATTATCAGTTTATCTGGTTATCAGAAAATCAGGCAATGGATATCAAGATATCAGAGTATCAGATTGTTCTTTTTTACCGATGTCCTGATAGCCTGATACACTGCAACCTGATTACCGGATATTCTGATTTCCTATTTTAACAATGGCCTCTTTTAATACAGGCAAAGTTAGCAGATATGGAAATGGTGCGAGTTTCACGTGTTCTACAATTGTCTCGTCACGGCGAAGGCCGTTGCCGTAGCGGGGCGAGA
>CAYNKI010000132.1:0-10560 GCA_964397675.1 uncultured Pirellulales bacterium | reverse complement strand
ATTTTATCGCATGCCATAATCCAAGCTTCCTGGAAAAGTATGATATGCTATCATCAGCGCGTGAGGGTGCAACGTTTTTGCTGACTACCAGCTATCCTAAGGACAAGGTATGGGACACTCTGCCGAAGGAGGTGCAAAAGCAGATAATCGACAAGAAGCTGAAGTTCTACATCATTGATGCGATTGGTCTTGCCCAGGAAATCGGCCTGGGGCCAAGAATCAATGTCATTATGCAGACTGCATTTTTCAAAATCAGCAACATTCTTCCTATTGAGACGGCCGTTAATGCCATTAAAGATGCCATCAAGAAAACTTATGGAAAGAAGGGACAAAAAGTCGTTGAAATGAACAACGCGGCTGTCGATGGCGCCCTTGAAAGAATTTATGAAGTTGATGTTCCTGACGAGGCAACAAGTAAGATAAAGATGCGGCTGCCTGTTCCGGAAGATGCACCGGATTTTGTCAAAGAAGTCACCGCAGAAATGATAGCGCTTCGTGGAGATAAGCTGCCTGTCAGCAAGATGCCGGTCGACGGTAAGTTTCCGACCGGCACGACCCAATATGAAAAACGTAACATTGCTGTTGATATACCGGTTTGGGAACCCGACATTTGCATTCAGTGCGGCAGATGTTCTTTGCTTTGTCCCCACGCCGCAATTAGGCTAAAGGTGTACGATGGAAATGAGCTCAAAGATGCTCCGGCGACATTCAAAAGCGCCGATGCAAAAGGCAAAGACTTTGCCGGTATGAAATGCACGGTTCAAGTAGCTCCGGAAGACTGTACTGGCTGCGGGGCGTGTGTTCTTAATTGTCCTGTCGAAGAAAAAGACGAAAACAAGCAGCCAACAGGCCGAAAGGCAATTAATATGGTTCGGCAGGAGCCGCTTCGCAGGCCCGAACGCCAGAACTATGAATACTTTTTGTCGATTCCAAATACCAATCCGAAACTTTTCCGCGCCGACACCGTCAAGGGTAGTCAGTTGATTCGACCTTTGTTTGAATATTCCGGTGCTTGTGCCGGCTGCGGAGAAACGCCTTATGTGAAGCTGCTGACGCAGCTATTTGGAGACAGGGCTATGATTGGCAACGCAACGGGCTGCTCGTCGATTTATGGGGGTAATCTTCCTACGACACCGTATACAAAGAGGTCGGACGGCAGGGGGCCGACATGGAGTAATAGTCTATTCGAGGACACCGCTGAGTTTGCAATGGGTATGCGCCTGACAGTTGACAAATTCAAAGAACGCGCTCTCGACCTACTGGCTAAGTTAGCAGCAGCCGGCTGCGTTGACGCCAAACTGGCGGAAGAAATCCGAACTGTTACACTGGCAAATGACCCCGAGCAAGGCGCTATTGAGCAGCAGCGGGCCCGCGTAGAAAAGCTCAAAGAGCAGTGCAGAAAAAGTAATTGCGCAGATTGCAATCGATTGTTAGACGTCGCCGACTATCTTGTGCGCAAATCAGTTTGGGGGCTCGGCGGTGACGGATGGGCTTACGATATTGGATACGGAGGGTTGGACCACGTCCTGGCAAGTGGAGTCGATGTCAACCTGCTCGTTTTGGATACGGAGGTCTACTCCAATACAGGTGGACAGATGTCGAAGTCGACACCAAGAGCAGCAGTGGCTAAATTTGCAGCAGCGGGAAAACCAAGACCCAAGAAAGACCTTGGTCTCCTGGCTATGACTTATGGCAATATTTATGTCGCCAAAATTGCTATGGGCGCCAATCCCAATCAGACGGTAAAGGCATTTGTCGAGGCTGAAGGCTACCAAGGGCCTTCGCTTATAATTGCCTATTCGCACTGTATCGCCCACGGTTTCAACTTAGTCAGCGGCTATGAGCATCAGAAGCAGGCAGTCAACTGCGGTCACTGGCCCTTGTACAGGTTCAATCCGCAGCTTAAAGAAGAGGGCAAAAACCCGCTACAGCTTGATTCGAAAGCTCCTACGCTTGACTTCGAAGAATATGCTTACAGCGAGAATCGCTATCGAACGCTAAAGAAGTCGAAGCCGAAAGCAGCGGCGGAATTGCTCAAACTTGCCAGAAAAGACGTGGCTGATAGATACGCTTTGATGGAGCAGCTTGCGAAATTGCCCTGTGGCCGGACGCGTGAAGCGTAATGACGGAATAGAGAGACGAAGTAATTATTATATAGGGACACAAAATGTTTAATCGGTTTTCCAAGACAATTTTGGTGGTTGTTGTGGCATTTTTCATCGTCGCAGGCTGTGAGCAGCAGCAGCGGCAGCAGCAGAAAGAGGAACTGTTACCTCACGTACCTGCTTATTTAACACCGGCGGTTGAGAAGGCCGGAGGACTGGATGCCTGGAGCAGAACGACAAAACTCGAGTCTGATTGCGTGGTTACTTTCTATCAGCCGGATGGTAGTTTTTATCTCACAGAACAGCATCACGAGATTTACCCATTGTTAAATCTAATTCGTATTTCAGCTCAGGAGACAGAAGGTAAATTCATTTGGGAATTTTCGCCGGCCGGGCTGAGGGTGATAGAAGGAACAGAACGGACGAGTTTCTTTCCAGTAGGTCCTCGTGCTTCGCAGCGAAGCGCAGCTTCGCAGAGTAGTATCGGAGCTGAAGATTTTGCAAAAGCGATACTCGATATCACAACGGCACCGGTACGGCTTTTGAAGTGTAAAGCCGACCTTATGAGGGGTTCGGCGGCGCTCCGCGTAGAAGGACGATGGTATTATCCAATTGAACAAGCCCCGCCCCTCCTAAATTATGTAAAAAGAGGGACTGGGCGAGTCGGCGATAAAACCGGCAGTGAGCCATATTGGCCTAAACGTGTTTTCTATCAGAATAGGGACAGTTCGTTAGTCGATATGCTTTGGTTTACAGGTATTGACAGGGGTACATTTTTGGCCGTTCGTGGCTATTACTATTACGAAGTTGAAAAAGGGGGTGTTGTTGTTCCTGCCAAGATAGAGATTTTTACGACAGATGTCCGGCGCGTTATGCGGCATCGCCTGGTGAAAATAGATTATCATCGGTTAAAAGCCGCAAAATAGCCAACTTTGCCCAACTCTGTTGCTGCATTCCCGGCTGTTCTATAGATGAGTTTTTCTAAAGCCCGGGTTTTGTGGAATTCTTGAATTTAATCTCGGGCATCTTCCTGCCGAGCCGTTTGTAAGTTTCTTCGAGTCTCTGTAAAAATCCCGCTGGCTTCAGCCACTCGCAGTGTCCATCCAAAAAAGCAGCACAAATCCCATCGCTGCAATATGCAGGATTTTCATAGGCAATAATAATAACTTGCGGACGACGCATTCGCAGCGTCAGCCCGGCAACATATATGTAGCTGGGTCCGTCAAAACCCTTCGGCTTACGCGGCGACTCAAAAAGTTTTGTGTTGCGATGGTAAGGATATAATTTCTGTAAATCGGTGGCGAATTTGCCTTCGTGCTCGTCTGCGTATAACAAGCAGGCGAGTGCTATCTGTTTTAAGTTATTAAGAGACACAGTTCGTTTGGCCTGCTCACGGGCTCTACCCAAAGCCGGCTGAACAAAGGCCGACATAATCTCGGTCAGATGCTCTTTCGGAAGAGCAATCTCCACAGTCATCTTGTTGTTACCTGCCGTACCTGCGAATACGATATTGCTTTGGGTCGGAATATCCATCTTTGCCAAAGGCATCGGCGCGGGCATGAAAGCTCCAGCCATAGCTCCTACCATCTTTAAGAGCCGTGGAATGTTATATGTGCCCATAAAGTCAGCCTTGCCCGCTTCCGGAAGCAGTGCTAAAGCCGCCTTCATTTCAGCAGCCATTTGCTTCGGCCCACCTGCTTTGACCTCATCAATCAACTTGCGTATAGCCGAATCAATGTCGCCGCCAATGGTGCAAACCCACAATCCGTCAACTATCGCCCATCTATACTCGAAGCCGCCGCCGTACATCGCATTTATCATCTGACCTTGTGACAGATTAGGGTCGGTCGACTTCATCATGAGCTTTGCTGAATCTATGGAAACACCCTTGTAACTGCTAACGCCACGCCTTATTGTAAAGCCCATTTCGAAACCCAGGCTTTTGTAAAAATCAGCAATACCACCGGCGTTCATTATCTCCATGGCCTCTTCAATGACTTTGTTGAACTTATCAGCATCCTTAACTTCGAGAACATACTTAAGCGCAAAGGGTGGTTTGCTGTTTGCATCAATAAAGAATGAAAACACCACCGGCCCGCCAAGAGCGCTAACCATATCTGTAGTCATGGTCTTCATTTTTGTTATATCCTCAACGGTAATAGCCTCGCCGGCAATTGCCGTAAGCAAATCGATGCTTTTGAGATTGAGCTGTTTCCAGAAAGGCGTATTCATCTTACCCGCAAAATTCATCATAGCCTCATCTTCCAGATACCCCCAAAGTCTATTCTCCTTTACTATGGAGGTATCGGCGGCAAACATATTCGCCATTTCTGTTCCAGGCACCGCCGAAACACTTACTGTTAGATTGCACGCATTCGGCCTCGGCCTGGCAGCTAAGCTCAAAGACTTTGTCTCATTCATTAGCGTCTCAAAGATAGCAATATACATATCCATCATCTTCACCGATGGTCCCATCGGCACTTGCTTGCTCGATTCCATACCCTTCATCATCTTCTTCATTTGCTCAAGTTGTCCAGACAGTAAGGGGCCGAACGACTTGGACACCTGCTGGACATTTCCATACACCCACAGCGGCTCTTTCACAGCCCGTTGTGCCTCAGCAGCATCAAGGACACTCCCCAGCCCGGCTGACTTGCCCTCTGAAATCGATTTTGCTGTTGCTGCGAAGGTGCCGGACTCGTCTGGGCCTATAAGCGCATATCTTCCGACCTGCTTAATCAACATTCCACTAAACTCGCCACTTGTTTTTTTTGAAACTCCTTCTGCATCCGGTGGACTCAAGTTAGGATTGCCATCAATAAACTGTTTGTAATCTGTAATGGGCACAAGCAAACCGATAAACATATCTGACGGCTTAGGCCCTGGCGGTTTTCCGGCTGGTGTTACCCCGAATATGGAAAAACTGCCCTCCATATTCACGCCATTTAGCTCCGGACTGCCTAACATCTTTGCGAACTGCATTCGCACCAGCTTTGACACCTCTGAGGGTTTAGGTAAGATACCAGCCAGAAACTGGTCTATCGTGCTGAGAGTCTGGTCAAGATTATTCACCCGCACACAAAAAAGACTCTCCGCCGGCAATATCTGAAGAAGCTCATCACCTTTAGACCTTGGCGAAATTTCCGCCTGTACTCCTGAAGCAAAGCAGAGCAAAACCAACAACCACGCCGCAACAACGTTTCTCAAATGTTTTGACTTAATCATTATCCATACCTCCATAAATTGATGCCAACAAGCCGTAGTGACTCGCGTCGCAAGACGCGGCTGCTGGCAAACTCATTTCTTACAAACCTTACACCTATAATATTGTACAAGAGTATTTCAAAAAGGTCGATAACGAAAACTCACAGACAATACCAAACGAGATTGTGTCTCTTATTTACGCTGATATTTTTACAATTATCGGCCTTCAAACAAAGCGGCGAACAAATCACCTGTTTAATAGGTATAAATAAATTATTGACCGTTTTAGATAGCATAAATGCCTCTGGGGAGGCAAGGCAATAGGCAACCTCATAACTACTTTGTGTGCTTACGGTTATGACAGATAAAATCAGTAATTTTGTCGATAGAATTAGACGCCGATTACGCAGATTCCGCAGATTAACGCAGATTTAACTATAAATAAAAAAACAGCGGAATCAGTGGCAAAAAGTCGATTATCAACAATTTGGTAATAATCATTAATCAACAATGATTTAAAAAGTTAAGCGAACAGGGTGTTAAACCGATAAATTTCATTAGTTAGAAGGGTGTTTTTGAGGTTTTTAGGACGGTGGCGGTTTGCAAACGTCCTCTATCCGGCATCGGCGGATTAGAAGTTTCCGCTCGGCTGGATTACGTTTTTAGAAAAAATTAGACGCAGATTACGCTGATTAACGCAGATTTCTAATAATTTTTTATGTTTCAGCGAAATCTGCGAAATCAGCGTCAAAAAAATGGGATACCTGGAAAGGATTAAAGACAGTGGTGTCTTTTACCACTCTGCGAAGTACGAGTTGGAGTTTTGGCGATATGAACCCCGTTATATACATCACGCAAAAATTATCTAACAGGGTGAATCCCGTTATTCATTTCGCGGATAACAAGGGACGAGGCACGAGGCACGAAAGACGACAGACGAGAGACGAGAGACGAAGGCTTCTTTTCCATCGTCCCTCGTCCATCATCCATCGTCTGTCTTCTGTTTTCTGTTTTCTGTTTTTTGTCTTATGTCTTCTGTTTTCCGTAGGTTGCGGCAATAAGTTTTTTGACCCAACGCAAATAGGCAGATTCCGTCCCGTTCCAGCCGTGAATGTGATATTGGATTCATTGGGTGTGGCGGAGGAGGCGCCATCAGCCTGGGCCAATGCCGAAGAACCAATGCTGATAGATGCCATGGTGTTTGATACTGATTACGCGTTTGGTCCCGGTGATGTCGTCAGGGTAACTATTTTTGAGCTGCTCCAGGAAAGGGTTGTGTTTACAAACGATTATATTGTTACCGAGACCGGCAAGATATCCATACCGGAAGTGGGAGAAATTGATACAGCAGGCTTAACCGAATCGCAACTTGAGGAAGAGATAAGGCAGATCCTTTCGCCGAGCATATTAAAAGAGCCGTCTGTTATTGTGACTTTAATCAACTCGCAACAGCGCATGTTTTCCATACTCGGTGACGGCGTGCCAGGTCCGAGCAGGTACATTGTTCCGCGGAGCGAATTTAGATTGGCTGATGCGCTTGCAGTAGCTGGGGGGATAAGTCAATTTAACATAAGCTATGTTTATGTTTCACGTTCTGTTACGGGCAAAGAGTCAATAAATGAGCGGATTGAGTCAGGCATTATTGGGCAAGAGTCCGGCAAAAATGCCGGAAAGCAACTGGATAGGCCTAATAAGCAGCAGTTGATGGAGATAATAGCGCCGGGGGCGAAACAACGGCGGTCTACGCAACGGCAGGCATTAATGATGGCTGCCGCGGAAATGATAACGGATAAGGAACTTGCCGACGTGGCTTTCCCGGAAAGGATTGGAAAGTTTAGCTATGGCGAGCGGGAGAGGAAAGACGCAAAAGAAGACATACGTGAATCATTCACCCAGCCCCTCCTTTTCCAGCCTTTAGGAGGAGCGGTTCGCGAACCGCCCGTACAGCGTATTGAGTGGGTTTTTCAGGACGGGAAATGGGTTCCGGTTCAAATCGGTCGGCCAAAATCGACAGAGCCGGTGATAAAAGTTGAGCCTGAAAAAGTTAAGCCTGAAAAAGCACCTAGTCCGCTTGCTGAAAAGGTGCCGCTGAACTTCGAGTGGGAACAGATAGGAGAAGCAGGGGTGCAGACGCGGGTCATAAAGATTCCTGCCGACAGGCTCTTCGCCGGTGAACCTCGGTATAATATTGTGATAAGGCCTGGCGATACTATTCACGTACCTGTTGACGTTATTGGTGAATTCTGTATTATGGGTAATGTCAACGGTCAGGGATACATTAATATTACCGGCCGACCAATGACTTTGAAGATGGCTATAGCCGCGGCTGGTGGTTTGGGGCCTTTGGCCTGGCCGAAGCGATGTGAAGTAATAAGAAGGGTCGGCAAGAAGAAGGAAGAAATCGTGATGGTCGATTTGGATAAGATCGCCCGGGGCGAGCAGCCGGATTTCTTTATTAAACCCAATGATTTGATCAACGTCGGCACACACCCGACTGCAAGATGGCGTGCAGTTCTACGAAATGCGTTTAGGGCCACTTATGGGTTCGGTTTTATCTATGACCGTAATTTTGCGGATAGAGATTTCGGTACTCACAGGCCTATACCCGGCTGGTTTTAGCAGAATTGTTTAGTTATGCCAAACAATATTGCTTCCTCTATTGCAGACAGGCACCATGTTACAGAAAATTCCAAAATGAAAATCCAGGCACAAGGAGCAAACGAAGGTACTCCATTTTGCAATGAATCGCAAAATGGCAATTCGGCGCCGACAAGCTGGCGTGAACTTGGTGGGCATAATTGCGTCAGGATGCTGATAATTGCGGGCTTGTTCTGTTATCTTTTTCATAACGAAATTGACCGTATTGTCCACAGGTGGATTACTGATAGTAGTTGGTCGCACGGCTTCCTAATCCCACTTTTCAGCTTATATTTCATTAACCAGCATAAACAAGAGATTTTGAGTCTTCAGACCAGGCCAAACTACCTGGGTTTGTTTTTTTTAATTTGCTGGCTTGTTTTTTATGCTCTTAACGGAGCCAGCCCATCCGGATACGCCTATCTTCAACCAATCAGCGTGATAGCAGTACTTGGTGCGGTTGTATTATTTTTAGGTGGGTGGCGTCTGGTTAAATATACGTGGCTGCCTATTGCTTTTTTGGTCTTTGCTGTACCGTTGCCACGGAGATACTATGTTGCGTTTACAATGCCGATGCGACATCTGGCTGCCAGTGTGGCGGCTGTTTTGCTGAATTTTATCAGCGGCCTGGAAGCCACAGCCAGTGGTGTAATCATAGACGTGATTTATAAGGGGCAGCATTTGGAGCCGCTCAATGTGGCTGAGGCCTGCAGCGGGATGCGGCTGCTGATGGCCTTCCTGGCTTTAGGAGTGGCTATGGCGTATCTGCATTACAGACCTATCTGGCAGCGAATCATTTTGTTGGCCAGCACCATTCCTATAGCGGTATTTTGCAATATCGTGCGAGTTACGGTTACAGGATTTATTTATGTGCTTATACATCCCAGGTACACTCAGGGTATTTATCACGATTTTCTTGGATTAGGGATGCTGCCCTTGGCGTTTGTATTATACGGTTTTCTCGCATGGTTTATGACGAGTCTGTTTGTCGAGGAAAGCGAGCCGGTTGCTGAGGATATTGTAGTTCGCCGCAAACAATAAATATGGTAGAAACGTAATAAAAGAACATAGATGCTAAGTGCAATAAACAATACGAACGACGCAATACGAACCCCGCCCCTCCGAGGGGCTGGGCGAAGCTATTTGCAACCTGCCTTTTTGATATGTGCAGCGGTGCTTGTACTAAGTGGAATCGTTATGCCCAAGCCGGTAAAGAAAGAGCCATTGCCCTTGAAAAAATCCCTGGACCTTTTGGATGAGAAGGCTTTAGCTCCGTACAAAGTTTTAGAAAAACCCAAAATCACAAATCAGGAGGTTCTTGAAAGCCTTGGCACGGAAGATTATATCCAATGGAATCTGGAAGATTCCGAGGTGGATGTTGATAGTCCTGTTCGTAAATGCTCATTGTTCATTACTTATTACGCCTTGCCGGACCGAGTGCCACATGTGCCGGAAGAGTGTTACACGGGAGGCGGCCATCAAAGGTTAACGTCTGATAGCGTAACATTCGAAATCAATAAAGAGGACATCGTTGAAACAATTCCGGCAAGATGCCTTGTCTTTGCCCGTACGAGTTCTAATTATTGGGGGACGGATACAAAATTCCCTGTCCTGTACCTTTTTAACGTCAACGAAGTTTATGCCAGCAGCAGAGAAAATGCGAGATTTGCTCTAAATAAAAATATCTTTTCGAAGTATTCGTACTTTTCCAAGGTTGAGTGGAATTTTTTTAATACCAGGTTCGGTAAGCGAATTTACCCGGTCAAAGAAGAAGCAATTACAGCGAGCCAAAAGCTCTTAAGCGTAATCTTACCCATTTTAGAGAAAGAACATTGGCCCAACCGGGAAAAGTGAAGCGTGATATGTACTGGGACGCAGACGCATAATAGGCAATACGAGGCTTATTCATGGCAAGAAAGAGATTGAATAAAAAAGTCGCACTTATTGGGTCTTTAGTTTTTGTGCTTTTAGTGTTTGTTGCCATTGGGGCGTTTTTGTATCTGAGCAGAGACCCGGTAAAGTTTATCAAAGACGGTGATGCAGCGCTAATAGCAGCTCGTGAGGCAACTGATGAAGAGATTAAAGAAGAAACGTACAAGAGGGCGGAACGCAATTATCACAAAGCACGTAGTCTTGCAAAGACCGATTTTCACAGGATAGAGATACTTTTTAAGCTGGTGGAGGTGTTTATCGAAACCGACCAATGGCCCAACGTATTAGGGTGCTGGAACAGGATAATCAGTATAGATTCGGGGAACATGAAGGCCCGGTTTGGACAGTTGAAGTACGTTTACATAGTGGCTGATAGCGGTGATCATCGGCTTTGGCCGCAGATTGTGTCACAAGCTTCGGAATTTATAGAGGTGGCAGAGAATGCAGACCTGCTTATGGAAGATACAGCCAAATGGCAGCCCTCAGGAATGCAGGAAAGAGGGCCGCGCCTCGCCGAAAGACAGCGTTTAGGCACATACTTGTATCTGCTAAGGGGCAGGGCAAATTTTGAGCTGGCATGGCTTGGAGCGGTAACAGACCCGGACGAATCACTTGCTCGCGCAACCAATGATTTGAAAAAAGTCCATGAATTTGAACCAAATAATGTCGATGCCTATTGGTA
>CAYNKI010000131.1:0-10605 GCA_964397675.1 uncultured Pirellulales bacterium | reverse complement strand
GGAATTTATATCTTCAAAGCGGTATAAATCTTTAAATTGCTCGATAGTCAATTGGCCTGGTGCGGTTGCACTTTGCTCATCGATACACGCGAAAGCGACAAAGCTACTTAGCTTCTTAGCTATAATTCTGCTGATAAGACCGGCCTGTCCCATGCACCAGACTATACAATCATCGCTGGTTTGATGCAGTATATCAAAGGCCTCGAAACAATCATTGATATGATTCGCGGTATAGACCAGCTTTGGTATTGCTACTGGATACGCAGTTAAGATGCCACGATACAACTTTTTGATGTTTTCAAATTTCGTCTTGAAATTATGAGCGGATAAAATCAGTCGGCCTTTTGCACTTTGCGATAGCGCCACTCTTATTCTTTCCTGATTTTCCGTAGAGAGGAAATTATCGAATTCGACATCGACAAATTCGACGCCGGCTTTTATGGCGGTAGTGAGCGCATCGATTCGCAACTTCTGTGGATAGTCCAATGTGCCGCCCTGCCGCTTGTCACGACAGGTTACAATGATAGGGATCGGCCGGCGCATTGCTGCCCTGGTTTGAGCAATAAGGTCCTTAACTAAATCAACACTGAGGTTCTCAATATAATCGGTTCGCAGCTCCAGCATCTCGGCACCAGCGGCCAGAGCCGCTTTGACCTGCTGGCCTGCTCGTTCTAAATCCGGCGCTGCTATGGGAACGATTAAGTATGTCATAGTAATTCAAACATATAGCAGCGATTAAGCTCAAAAGCAAGGGCAAAACCAGCAGGACCTTTATTGTAAAAAATAAAGACGGTTTGCCAAAAAAACCGATTTTTTCTAAAACTAATCCTTGACAAGCTCCAATTTTTGATTTATTATATAATATATGAGGCGAATCAACCGTAAAAATACCAGCGGTTACTTTTATTTTTGGCAGCCTGAGGAAACGTATCCGACAGGTAAACGGTGATTTGCTTATAAAAAATCGTATTTTCTAAAAGGCAGCCTGTCGGAAAGACAGGCTGCCTTTTTTCTTATCTATATCTATAGAAAATAGCCGGCAGCGCTGAGAACACATGTTGCCGATAACAATATTTTTCTTGCGTTTCGTACTGTTTGAGATAGATTTTACAAAAATCAGTAATTGGAGGTTTGCAAATGATAGGCAAGAACATAAGACTCGAACGAATAATCGACCGAAATTCTCACAAGACGGTAATTATTCCAATGGACCACGGCATTACCGTCGGACCCGTAAAGGGGCTAACCAACATGAGGGATGCTGTAAGCAAAGTCGTGGCAGGCGGTGCAAACGCTGTCCTGATGCATAAAGGCTTACCTCGCTTTTGTCACAGAGGTGAGGGCAGAGACGTTGGATTAATTATCCACCTCTCAGCAGGAACAGCAATTAGCCCAGATCCCAACGCAAAAGAATTGGTTTGCACCGTTGAAGAAGCAATCAAGATCGGCGCTGATGCAGTGTCTGTGCATATAAACCTCGGCGCAGAAACTGACAGGCAAATGCTGCGACAGCTCGGCTTTGTGGGCCAAAGGTGCATGGAATGGCAAATGCCTCTGGTGGCAATGATGTACACCCGTGGGCCAAAGATCAAAAACGAGTATGATGTTGGAAATGTCAAACATGCTGCAAGGGTTGCCGCAGAGCTCGGAGCTGACATAGTAAAAGTATCGTACACCGGAAGCAGCGAAAGTTTTTTCGAGGTCGTTGAGGGCTGCTCGGTGCCGGTGGTTATAGCCGGCGGAGAAAAAATGGAAACCGACGAGGAGATATTTGAGATGGTCGAAGGAGCTCTGTCAGCCGGCGCTGCAGGTGTATCAATAGGCCGAAATGCCTTCCAGCACGAAAATCCAACTAAAATGGTTGCGGCCCTGAGCAAAATGGTCCACGAAGGAGTAAGTGTCGAAAAAGCAGTTGTGATACTAAAAGAATAAGGTATCTGCCACAGACGCTGACATATAGAACCAAAAGTCACTTCTGAATCACGATTATTCTTTCTTCGCCCAAATCACCCTCGTTCTCCGCATAAATCAACCGGTGTCCTTTCGGCTTAGGAATCGGATCTCCAAATTCTTTGGCAGTATCGATCCAAAGTGAAATGGCCTCTTTTGCCTTTAATAGCGCTTCGTCATAGCTGCTGCCGTGTGCTTTACAGCCTGGCAACTCAGGAACATCGGCTATATAGCATTTGTCCTGGCCATCCCAGTAAATTATTATTTCGTATTTATACATTATCAGAGCCACATTGTAAAATCTTGAGAAAAAGTTTATCGTATTTTCCCATAGTATTATTATAATGTCTTCAAAGAAAAAAACAAGCTATATATCCTGCAAGTTGTAAATTGATTGTAAGGACAGCAATAATGAAAAAATTATGGATAAATGTTGTTCCGTACGAAAAGGACCTTGCTATAGCTGCGCTGGAAAGCGGTGCTGAGGTGGTGGTTCTTCCGGACGGCAAAAGCGAAACCGTTCGGCAGTTCGGTAAAATAAAAACTGTCGAAAAAAACGGCGACATTCAGCCGGGCGTCGATTTCGAGTTCATAGATATAGCCGGCAAAGCCGATGAAGATAAAGCTGCTTCGGTGCCGGCTGAAAAGATTGTGGTGCTTAGAATGCTCGACTGGACGATTATCCCTATTGAGAATCTGCTGGCCCGGCGAGGCAAAAATATTATGGTGCAGGTCGAAAACAGCAAACAGGCTAAACTGATGGTTGAGATACTGGAAAAAGGCGTCGATGGTGTTCTACTGAACACAAAAAATGTCAATGAAATCAAAAAAACTGCTGAAATCATTCACGGCATCAGTGAAAAAGTTGCTCTTGTAACAGCTACCATCACAAGCACCAAACAGCTTGGCATGGGCGACCGGTCCTGCATTGATACCTGTACGCAGATGACTATCGGCGAAGGGATTCTCGTCGGAAATACAGCTTCCGGATTCTTCCTGGTTCACTCCGAATCCATCGATAATCCTTACGTGGCCTCTCGGCCATTCCGTGTCAACGCCGGTGCGGTTCACGCATACACCTTAGCGCCGGGCGGCAAAACAAAGTACCTGGCAGATTTGAAAGCCGGCGATGAAGTAATGCTGGTAAACACCAAAGGCAAAAGTCAAACCGCATATCTCGGCAGAAACAAGATCGAAAAAAGGCCTATGATGCTCATTGAGGCAGAGGTCCAAGGTCAGCCGATTAGCTTAGTCATGCAAAATGCCGAGACAATTCGATTAGTCAGTCCCGAAGGCAAGCCGATTTCGATTACAACCTTGAAGCCGGGCGATAAAGTCTTAGGCCATATCGAAAAGGCCGGCAGACACTTCGGCATGCAGGTCGACGAGACACTGATTGAAAGGTAAGGCTATGGACTGGCCGAACGATGTGCTCAGCATAATATTAGCTATTGCTCTCGGAGCAGCGATTGGACTGGAAAGGGAAATCAGCGGTAAAGCTGCTGGTCTACGCACAAATATTCTCATATGCCTCGGCGCAGCAGTCTTTACCATAATTTCAAAGCAAATGGCTGGACCCAATACTTCGACTACAAGAATAGCAGCGCAAATTGTAACCGGCGTAGGTTTTTTGGGCGCCGGTGCCATCATTGTGGACAGAGGCGGCGTACACGGCTTAACCACCGCTGCGACAATCTGGCTTGTAGCAAGTATAGGTATGGCCTGTGGTGCAGGCTTTTACAGCTTGGCGGTCATATCAACCATCTTCGCGATCGCCGTCCTGATTGGCCTGGCAAAACTGGCCAAGCACGAACGCAATGAAGGAAAACAGAATTCAGAAAGTCCCTCTGACGAACAAAGCTAACATTATTTGTAGACGGCTTAAGGTATGGAGGTGCAAAAATGCCATTCTTAAAAGGAAAACGCATTCCATCAGTTTTCCAAAAGACAAGCAAGAAATATCCCTGGTTGAAATGGATACTTCCTATTGCTGGATTAGTATCACTGATATGGTTCCTTATCCGGGTAGTGCCAAAGCCCTCACGGGCGATGTATCCGTGTCAGCGGGCGGCCTTTCCTTTGGCTTCGGGATTCGTAGCATGGCTTTTGGGATTGGCTGGTTCAGCAGCAGCATTTAGAAAGGCAAAACACAACTTTGCACGGAGGCGGTATGCGGTGGCTTTAATCTTCGTTGGCGTGAGCATTGGGGTGCTGTTGAATATGCACCAGGCACAGGTCCGGGGACTAATCTCGGCGATAGCAGAACCACCAACCGCGAATAAGCCGATAGGAGCTGCCAAGGGAATTCATCCTGGGCGAGTCGTTTGGGTGCACAATCCTGACGCTACCGACTGGGAAGGACCTGGAGACGGACATTGGTGGCAAAGCAGCCATACAAGTCAGACGGTGGTCGACCAAATGATGTCCCAGGCAATTCGTGAGCTAACCAGCCAAGCCAGCGACGCCGCAGCTTGGGACAAAATCTTCAGATACTTCAATAATATCCATGGCAGGGGCGAAGTTGAGTATAAGCCGGGCGAGAAAATTGTTATTAAGGTAAACTTTGTGGGCTTCATCTGGCATCATGGAGGAGTCAACCAGAAAAATTACAATTTGGAAAGCTGGCGGGATTATATGAACACCTCGCCACAGATGATTTTGGCCTTGCTGCGGCAGCTCGTACAAACGGTCGGCGCGAGAGAATCGGACATTTCGGTTGGTGATAGCTTGGCGTATTTCGCCAACGAATATTATGACATTCTCCATAAAGAGTTTCCGAATGTGCGGTATCTGGACTATGCGGGAAAGTTCGGCCGAGTTAAGATGAAACAATCTTCAGTGCCATTTTATTGGAGCTGTCATCCCGAAGGATGTTTGCAAGATTATGTGCCAGTTTATTTAGCTGAGGCAGATTACCTAATCAACCTTGCGAACCTCAAGGCCCACACTGGTGCAGGCGTGACACTCTGCGCGAAGAATCATTATGGCTCGCTAATCAGATGGCCGGTCCAGAAGGGCTATTATAATATGCATCAAGACGCATTTTCCAAAAAGGTAGGAATATATCGCCCTCTCGTAGACCTGATGGGCCATGCACATATCGGTGGAAAGACCGTGCTGTACCTGATTGACGGACTGTACTCAGGGATACATCCAAAAGATAGAGCACCGCGGAAATGGAAGTCTTATCCTTTCAACGGTGACTGGACTTCAAGCCTCTTTGCCTCGCAGGACCCGGTGGCTATCGATTCGGTAGGCTTTGATTTCCTTCGCACTGAATACGAAGAGCATCCACGAAAGAGCGGAGTGGACGATTATCTACACGAGGCGGCACTGGCGAACGCTCCTGCCTCAGGGACATTTTACGACCCCGACCATTCCGACAACGTTACAAGGCTTGCCAGTCTGGGGATCCACGAGCACTGGAACAATCCGCGAGACAAGCGATACACCCGAAATTTAGGAACCGGCAACGGCATCGAACTGCTTGCTGTGACACCAGCAAGCACTAAAGAACGAAGTGTCATTGCACCAGGGGCAAAGCTGCAAAAACTTGCTGGTGATTTTAAGTTCACGGAAGGACCAGCAGTTGACGCTGAGGGAAACGTTTTCTTTACGGATCAGCCGAATAATCGAATTTACAAGTGGTCGGTGGATGGGAAGCTATCAGTCTTTCACGAAAATCCGGGAAGAGCCAACGGCCTTTATTTCGATAAAGACGGTAACCTGCTGGCCTGTACCGACCTTAATAACGAGCTGTGGCTGATAGATACGAAGGGCAATGTCACTGTATTAGTGAAGGATTATCGCGGTAAAAAACTTAACGGCCCTAACGACCTATGGATGGACACGAAGGGAGGCCTCTATTTTACGGACCCCTTCTACAAGAGGCCTTACTGGAATAGAGGGCCGATGGAGCAGGACGGCCAACATGTTTATTATCTCACGCCGGACCGCAAGAAACTAATACGGGTAACCGACGACCTGGTCACGCCCAACGGAATAATAGGCACTCCTGACGGCAAACTGCTTTATGTGGCTGATCTCGGAGCAAAGAAAACTTATGTCTACAATATCAATGCGGATGGGACCCTATCGAATAAAAAGCTTTTTTGCTCGATGGGTTCTGACGGCATGACGATTGATAATGAGGGCAACATCTACCTGACGGGCAAAGGTGTTACGGTCTTTAATTCAGCAGGCCAGAAGATTGAGCATATTGAAGTTCCATCCAAGTGGACCGCAAATGTATGCTTCGGCGGCAAAGACAGACACACGCTCTTTATCACCGCTCGAACGTCGCTCTACTCGGTCCGAATGCGCGTAAAAGGCGTATAGCAGCGCTTGTCAATCAATAAGTGTGGTGCGTTTCCGCTCACCGACTTTCTTGAAGTGGGACAGCGCACTTTCACGATCATAGAAGTCTTTTTCCGTAAATAACAGGGTAGTTTGGCCGATAAGAATTTCGTCGCCGTCCACCAAAGCATTCTCATTATCGATTTTTCTTCCATTGATGAATACGCCGTGTTTGCTCTTCATATCGAGCGCATAATAGCAATCCTTGTCCCTGTCGAACCGGATCTGCATATGCTTGCGGGAAACGTGCTCATCAAGGACCTGAATCAGAAGGGCTTCATCCCTACCAATTACATTTGTCCGATGACCAAGTGGATAATAGTTGCCCTTTTTACTTCCTGAGATTACAATAATAGAAGCCATTGCAACTCCTGGAGATAAACACTCGTATGCAACAGTAAAATCTACAATCGCCTTGACATAATATCGGTCGGTTAATATAGTATTAGCAATCCAAAGCAGAGTCAAGCCCTTCTTGGGCCTGTTTTGAGGTTTTGCCTCTTTGCATGATTCTCAGGTCTGTTACACCGGGAGAATCGTGGTATAGCTCTAAAGGGTGGGCATTTACAGTGAGGTATGCTGATGAGCGACGCAGAACAGGGCAGGAACAAGCGGCCAGGTGAGGATGAACTGCATCCCACGGCCAGCTTTAGTGACTTGGTATTAGGGTCGGGAAGCCAAATCGGTCGATTCCACATCGAGCGGGAGCTGGGCCGTGGCGGGATTGGAGTGGTTTATTTAGCCCACGATACCAAGCTCGACCGCTCCGTCGCTATCAAAAGCCTGCCGGTCGAAGAACCGATTCACTGAAAAAGGATGGCAAAAATGCGTTCATCTTGGAACCAGACATGGTGGTTAGCAGGTCTCATCTGGAGCTTGCTAAGCGTGTCGCACAGTAGCGCCCAAGATCTTTCGTCCAAACTCTCTAACTACATGGATCGCATGGTCACACAACAGAAGTTCAATGGCTCTGTCATGGTCACCAAAGCCGGCCAGACCTTACTCTCCAAGGGGTATGGTTGGGCAAATGTCGAACATGAAGTACCGAATACGCCGCAAACAAAGTTTCGAATTGGCTCCATCACCAAGCAGTTCACGGCGATGGCGATTCTCATTTTACAGCAGCAAGATAAACTCCACGTCGATGACCGTATCGCCACGTATGTCCATAATTCGCCAGAAGCCTGGTCTGAGATCACGATTCATCACCTGTTAACCCATACATCGGGGATTATGCATAATTGGGCGCTGCCCGGTTGGCGTGACACAATGATGAAGCCTGCCGCAGTCGCTGAGACCATTGACCGCTTTAAGAATCAACCTCTCCTCTTCAAGCCTGGGGAAGGTTTTCAATACAGCGGCGTTGGCTATTTCATTCTCGCACAGATTATAGAACAGGTCTCGGGACAATCCTATGAAGGCTTTCTACGAGAGATGATCTTCGAGCCTTTAGGGATGCATAATACGGGAGCCGACCATTACATTCTGATTTTGCCACAACGGGCATCAGGCTACGTCCGACGGGAGGGGCAGCTCGAACATGCACCACATATCTATATGCCGATTCTTACCGGTGGCGGCAACCTCTATTCCACTGTAGAAGATTTAATCCTGTGGGACCAAGCCCTAATTAACGGTAAGCTCATCTCAAAGGCCTCGTATCGTCGGATGTACACGCCTATCAAGGACAACTATGCCTATGGTTGGCGCATTCAACAGGATGCGGATCGTACCGTAATCAGACATGGCGGTGGAGTCCCAGGCTTCAGTTCACACATTCTTCGCGTCCCGGAAGAGTGCCTGTGTGTCGTCTTTCTCCGAAACGTTGTGGAAGAACGGTCTGATGAGCGCCTCTCTACTCCTCGAATTGCCAAAGATTTGGCGGCCATTGTCCTTGGGGACCCTAATCATCCAGGTTTAAGCCGAATGCCCGTCGAGATTCCGGTATCCAATTGTCGAAGGACTCGTGAAGAACTATCCAAGGTCGAGGACTTAGCTAATATCTACGTGATGGTTGGCGAATTTGATGTGGCCATCGACCAGCTTGAGTTTCTGCTTTTGATACCATCAAAACCGTCGATACCTTTACTTCGACTTGACCCGGCCTGGGAGCCCTTGCGCGGCCACCGGCGTTTTAAGAAGCTTTTAGAACAAGAGAAATAGTTTTATAATATGTTTGTGGTCTTAAAAGTGAAAGGAGATTCAAATGGACAGGAAATGGATTGATTTGATGGTATTGTTGTTTGTAATGATAGCAGTGGGTTATGGTGCTGAAAAATTAAGTGTTGTTGCACCAGGAGCGAAGATTAAAAAACTTTGTGGCGACTTTGAATTCACGGAAGGCCCGGCGGTTGATGCTAAGGGAAATATCTACTTTTCGGATATCCCTAATAATCGAATCCACAAGTGGTCGCTGGACGGCAAACTGTCAACCTTTAGTGAGAACTCAGGCGGCTCGAATGGCCTTTTCTTCGACAAAAAGGGCAACCTTCTGGCCTGCGAAGGAGGCGGACGCAGATTAGTATCGTTTAATCCAAAAGGTGAAGTGACAGTGTTGGCTGACAAGTATAAAAACAAGCGGTTCAACAAGCTCAACGACCTGTGGATTGACCCTCGCGGAGGAGTTTATTTTACGGATCCGGCCTATGGGCGGCGCAGAGAGCCCTTAGAACAGGACGGCGAACATGTTTATTATCTTTCTGCCGACCGTAAAAAGCTCATTCGGGTAATCGATGATATGGTCAAGCCTAACGGACTGATAGGCACTGGTGACGGCAAACTGCTTTATGTGGCTGATCCCGGCGCGAAAAAGACTTATGAGTATAGCATCAATGCGGATGGGACGCTGTCGAATAAAAAGCTCTTTGCTCAGGAAGGCTCTGACGGGATGACTATAGATAATGAGGGTAATGTTTACCTGACGACAAGTGTAGTGGCGGTTTACAATAAAAAGGGCCAGAGAATTGAAACGATTGAGGTTCCTGAGCGGCCGGCCAATGTCACCTTCGGCGGCAAAGATAAACAGACGCTCTTTATTACCGCCCGAACCTCACTATATTCAATCCGCACGAGGGTTAAGGGTGTAGAGCCACAACAAACCGAGACAGAGCTGGGATTTGAAGAAGATGTTATCAAAACAAGCGTCGGTGACCTGAAGATTACTTTTATTGGACACGCAACATTAATATTTGCCTTCAACGGTAAGATCATTCACGTGGACCCCGTCAGCAGAGAGGCCGACTATACCGATATGCCCAAAGCTGATCTTATTTTAGTCACGCACGAACATGGCGATCACTTTGACACAAAAGTTATAAAGACTCTTCAAAAAGAGGGAACCAAACTGGTATTGACCAAAGCCTGTGCAGAAAAAGTTGCCGGCGGGATTATCATGCAGAACGGCGACGTGCAGACTGTTGACGGACTGAGAATCGAAGCTGTACCCGCGTATAATATCGTACATAAGCGACGCAGTGGAGAGCCTTTCCATCCCAAGGATCGAGGTAACGGTTATATCATCACTTTGGGCGATAAAAGAGTATATGTGGCGGGCGATACGGAAAACACACCGGAAATGAAAAGATTAAGGAACATAGATATCGCTTTTTTGCCTATGAATGTGCCCTACACAATGACGCCTGAGATGGTGGCCGATGCGGCAAAAGCATTTGAACCAAAGATCCTGTATCCATATCACTATGGACAGACAGATCCGAGCATAATCGTTAATTTATTGAAAGATTCAAAGAAAATCGAGGTTCGTATCCGCAAGATGAGATAAGGCCCTACAAATGCCAACCAATAAAAGTCGTTTGAATCGGCTGTTTTGAGGCTCATCTTCATAACCCTCTTTCTGCCAAGAAATTAACGTCCGCCTTAGCGCCGTGGAAATTGGCTTTGTTTGGCTTTGTTTTTTACTCGGCCCAAAAACTGGAAATTTCTCATATTCTTTTTATTTCAAAGAGCTTACGATAATTTCGGCCTTATAAAAATTGGCTTTGTTTTGCAAAAAAAAAGACCGATTTGTAGAGGATTCTCTACAATTGTAGAGCAATGTAGATTTGCGTAAAATTTGTGCCATAGGTATTGGCGATATGGATAAAGATTTCCCTTCATAATATTCATTCTGCCGTCTGAATTTTGACCCATTCGGCTGCGCTCAGGGCAAGTTTTTTGCATTGTGGTTTTTCGTTTCGCATTTTGACTTTTTATTTGCTACTCCCAATACCCTATCCCCTATTAACAACGAACTACAAACAATGAACTACAAACTATACATAGTTCGTTGCGTATTATACC
>CAYNKI010000130.1:7556-10691 GCA_964397675.1 uncultured Pirellulales bacterium | reverse complement strand
GTGACCATTTGTATGAAGTTTTTTTGAATTGTGCAATCATGGTAATCCTCCTTTTCAATTGAGCTTTGGTTTCCAGGATTCCCGCCATACTCGGCAACGGCTGCGGTCGGGAAAAACGCTCCAAAAGACTAACAATCGTTCGGCCATAATCTTTCGCCTGGCCGCTTTGCGTGCGGGCCAGTACCAAGGCATCGCAGGCTAATTCCCTGTCGGCTCGCATACGGTAGAAAGCCAGCCAGATAAGCGGATTGAACCAGTGCAGAACCTGCAGGATACTGGTCAGCCAGCCGATGTAAATATCGTGCCTTTTCAGATGGGCCAGCTCGTGAAGAAAGACGTAGCGCAGCTCTTCGTGACTGAGGCCTTCGAGCATTCCCGCAGGCAATAGCAGCCGAGGCCGGACAAATCCAAAAAGTGCCGGGCTTTTGACATTGTCTGTTGGCACAACACCAAGGATAGTACGAATGCCCATTTCGGCCTTGCAGTCTTCCAGCAAATCCAAAATCTTTTGGTCGGTCAAAGGACGCTCGCGTCGCACAATCCGCAGGAGAGCAAAATTATTCGCGCAAACATAAATAGCTAAAGCCATCGCACTTGCCAGCCAAATCAGCGGTAGTACTTTAGCAGCTTCAAGAAAGGCTGGTTTCAATCGGCTTGGTATTTTTTCACGTGTCACAGCGGTTTCAGTTGGTGCTTTGGGTGTCTCTTGCGGCACTTCGGCAATTGCGACTGAGGATGTATCACTTGTGCCCACATCTGTGACAGCCGGGCCAGAGCTTTCATCCGTAAGCTCATCTCGGGCGTATTCTGCCCGGCTGGACGGAATCGACCGCGGTATTAGATTGAAGATGCTGGCCCGGCTTTGAGGCGCCCACGGCATGACCATGCGTATCAATAGCAGCAGCCAGAGAGCGTGACACCAGCGAGGGCCTAATTTGCCTCGCAGCATTACCTGAAGCAATAAAATCAGACAAATTAGCAAGCTGGCTTGAAACGTAGCCCGCAAAAGCCATTCAAAGAACGGCTGCACCGATATATTGAGAGATTCCATTTTTATTCCTTTCTTTTCTGGTCAAGAATTTTCTTAAACTCTTTGACATCTTCAGCCGAAAGTTCTGCATCCTCAAGGAACGCTGCCAGCATGGGTTTTGTTGCTCCTCTATAGACACGCCGAAGAAATGAACGCGTTTCTGTGCGTACACATTTGCTTTCGCTGACTGCAGGATGGTATCTGTACTTTCTTCCTTCCTTCTGAAATCTTAGTGCTCCCTTCTTCACTAATCTGTTAATCAATGTTTTGATTGTCTTGGGCTTCCATTTGGTTTTGCCTGCCAGTTGTTTTACTATGCCGTTGGCAGTCAGTGGGCCTTTCGACCACAATACTTGCATTACCAGCCATTCCGACTCGGATATTTTGGGCAGCTTTTTCATAAAAACACCTCTTAAGATTACAAATGTAATTTTACTATAAAATATTACATCTGTAATCTTAAGTCAACAAAAAAATTAAAAAATTTTCAAATTTTTTATGGCTTTTTTTAGCCCAAAAACGCGCAAAAAAGGCGGAACTGCTCTACTTGACCTTGAAATATAACCTTCTCGTAGAAGGGCGGGATAGACTTGGCGCATAAAAAAACCGTCCTAATCGAGGCGGATTTTCAAGAAGGACGGTAAGAAGGGGCTAATAAAAAAAGTCCTGGAAGCTACTTTTTTATTTATGTTGTTTCTGCTGTGCCTCCGCAGGCTCATCCTGAGCAGCTTTCTCCGGCTGCTCCTGGGAGTCCTTCTCAGGCTGCTTATCGGGTTCTTTTTCCGGCTCTTTCTCGGCAGCCTTTTGCGGCTGCTCCTGTTGCTCTTTTTCGGTTTGTTCCTGGGCCTTCTTCTGGGCCCGTTCTTGGGCTTCCTTTTCCTTCTTCTCGCGTTGGATCGCGTCGTATATCTCCATGCGATGAACCGGTATCTTCCTCGGGGCCTCTATGCCCAGACGAACCTTATCCCCTCGGACATCGACGATGGTAATCTTGACATCATCGCCGATCATAATTGACTCATCTCTTTGTCTGCTTAGAACCAACATTGTTAACTCCTTTTGTCGGCTTGTTTTACTTTAATATAATACGAGAAAACTTGGCCAGCTGTTCGCTCAACTGCTCAACAAATACTCTTATACATCATTACTTCTTTATGACTTGCCGTTAAACTAAATCCACCCGACAATAATTCAAACTCACCTTTATTTCGGCTAATTTGTAGGGCGAAAACAACCAATTTTATTTTTGTTTAGTTAATAAGGAGTATTTTAAAAACGTTTTACATATAACTGTTTAAAATACAGGCACTTGAATAAGAAAAGGACTTGAAAAAAAGATGTATAAATTTTAGATTTGCTGTTGAGTTCCGCTTTTTCGGTGGTAACTATAGCGGACTGCCAGCCAGTAACCGGCGATGGAGCCCAAGGTGCCGAAAGCCACCATTTGCACGGGCAATATAGTAACAACTGCACTGGAAAAAAAGGTTGCGGGATAGCGCCCTACTAAATGCTGGAGCACATCTTGCTTGGCGTAAGTAGTTATAGTTAAAGTTGTTACTAAAGCTCCGGCTATAATGGGCCAGATATAGCTAATATTGAGAAATTTTTTGACAATGAAAGCAGTGATTCCAAACGAAACCAATATGGCAAAAACAATCTGGCCGACAGCCGGCTGGACTACGAGTGTGTTATAGGACGTCATAATGTCCCGTGCCAGTAATTTAATACAGAGTTGAATTATGAAACATGAGCCGACGAGGGCAATTATTACATTTAAGTATTTATTTGTTTTGTGGTTAGACTCATCCTGCAACTTAATTGGTTCAGACTTTGGCCGGATTTTCTGTCCTAATAATACGCCGGCAAATCCAGCAGCAACGATTAGCAGCCAGAAGAATGGCTCCCATTTAAGTGCTGCAAATAATGTTTGGCGCTGAGGAATGGTAGGATTTAGCTGTATGAGCTGGGCCATATTACCAGAGCGTACGGCCCAGATGGCTAAACCGGAAGGAACAGCTAAGATACCTATTTCTCGGCCATAGGGCCAGGAAACAAAATAAGCAATAAGGCCAATTATAAATGCCAACAGCACCAATGTTGCTGCG
>CAYNKI010000130.1:4289-7456 GCA_964397675.1 uncultured Pirellulales bacterium | reverse complement strand
GTTTACAAACGGGACCATATAAATACTGATGAGATTATCCCTGCTCGGTATTTAAATACCGATGACGAAGCTGAGTTGGCAAAGCACTGCATGGAAGACCTGGACGCTGAGTTTGTAAAAAAGGTTAAGCCGGGCGATTGTTTAGTGGCAGGTGAAGATTTCGGCTGCGGCTCATCCAGAGAGCACGCGGTCTGGGCCATCCGCGGCGCAGGCGTTCAGACCGTTATCGCTAAATCCTTCGCCCGTATTTTCTACCGCAATGCTATCAATAATGGCTTTTATATTATCGAGTCACCACATGCTCCGGATGGAATCGATGATGGTGATGAGCTTGAAATTGACTACAAAAAAGGCACCATTAAAGTTATAAACAAATATGTTGATTATGCTTTTATACCGCTGCCGGATTTTGCCCTGGAAATAATCAACGCCGGCGGATTATTGGAGCACATAACAAAAAAGCAAAAGTAGCTCTTCTAACTGCTTGTGCAAGATGAAAAACAATCTTATGAACAGACGTGATTTGCTAAAGACAATCGGCTTAGGTGCGGTAGCACTGACTGTTCCGGCGTGTGTGCCCGCTAGTCAAGAAGCGACCGTAGGTAGCGAACGGAAGAAAAAATTGAATTTCGTTTTTTTTCTTATCGACGATCTGGGCTGGACGGATTTGGGCTGCTACGGCAGCAGTTTCTACGAAACGCCGAACATTGATAAACTGGCGAGCGAAGGCATGCGCTTCACAGATGCCTATGCAGCGTGCCCGGTCTGCTCACCAACGCGGGCCAGTATTATGGCGGGCAAGTATCCGGCGAGATTAGGGATCACTCAGTGGATAGGCGGGGCGAACGAGCCCACTCCTTATCGTCACTACTTACCTTTAGAGGAGTTGACCGTTGCGGAGTCATTGAAGGAGGCAGGCTACGCCACTGCCTTTATCGGAAAGTGGCATCTGGGAAACAAGCCTTATTACCCAGAGCATCAGGGTTTTGATATCAATATTGGTGGCGACTCTTCAGGCGCGCCGCCGACGTACTTTTGGCCTTACAGAAAGAGGAACCGGGCTTTGGAGACAATGCCGCCCGGGGGTGAGGAAGGTGAATATCTGACGGACCGGCTGACTGATGAGTCGCTTAAGTTTATCGAGGCGAACAAGTACAGGCCGTTTCTGCTGTACCTTTCACACTATGCGGTACACACGCCGATAGAATCAAAGCCGGCACTGACGGACAAATACAAGGCCAAGGCGGAGAAACTGCCCGCGACCGATGGGCCTCGATTTATTCCCGTGTATGGTCGTTACAAAACCAGACAGGTTCAGGATCATCCGGCTTTCGCAGGGATGGTTCAGAGCGTGGATGAAAGCGTCGGTCGGGTGATGCATAAACTACAGAAATTAGGCGTGGCGGACAATACTGTCGTTATATTCATGTCGGACAACGGGGGATTATCTACAGTGCCTCGGGAGGCGCCAACGTGCAATTTGCCACTGCGTGCGGGTAAGGGATGGCTTTACGAAGGGGGGATTCGCGAGCCGATGATTATCAAATGGCCCAGCGTAGTGAAACCGGGCGGTGTATGCAGCGAGCCGGTAACCAGCACGGACTTCTATCCGACGATGCTGCAAATGGCTGGCTTGCCGCTAAAGCCCGAGCAGCATGTTGACGGCGTAAGCTTGCTTCCTTTGCTCAAGGGCAAGGGAAAGTTGAAGCGCGAAGCAATCTACTGGCATTACCCACACTATCACGGAAGCGGGAATCGGCCGAGTGGTGCGGTGCGAGCTGGGGATTATAAACTGATTGAATGGTATGAGGACAGCAGCGTCGAGTTGTATAATCTGAGAAACGATATCGGCGAAAAGCACGACTTGGCCGGCCGGATGCCGGAAAAGGCGGCGGAGCTTCGCAGCATGCTCCAGACGTGGCGAAATCGGATGAAGGCGAAGATGCCGGTGTCGGAGCCACGGGAAGATTTCAAGGTATGGCAGGATTCAAGGCCAAAACAATAAGCAAACAAACGTTAATGTTTTATGACAAGGAGACTGAGAGTGTACAAGATTGCTATAATTCCCGGTGACGGGACCGGGCCGGAAGTGACAGCCGAAGCAGTGAAGGTATTAAAGGCCGCTGCGGACAAATTCAACTTCAAAGTGGATTTGACCGAGTTCGATTTCGGTGGAGAAAGATATAAAAGGACCGGAGAAACCCTGCCCGATAGCGCCATTGAAGATATGCGCAAATTCGATGTAATTTTATTAGGTGCGATCGGCCACCCGGATGTAGCGCCGGGAATTCTGGAAAAAGGAATACTCTTAAAGGCCCGCTTTGAGCTGGACCAATATATAAATCTTCGGCCGGTAAAATTATATCCCGGCGTAGAGACACCATTAAAAGACAAAGGCCCAGAAGATGTAGATTTCATCGTTGTCCGCGAGAACACCGGCGACCTTTACACCGGCACCGGCGGCTTCACTATGAAAGGAACACCTAACGAAGTAGCGGTGCAATCCGCTGTCTATACTCGATTCCAGGTCGACCGCTGTTTAAGGTACGCATTCGAGTACGCCCGCAAATATGGCAAAAAAGCACGCGGCAAAGGCGACAAAAACACACTCGCTCTGTGCGGTAAAACCAACGTATTGACGTACATTTATGATTTGTGGGAACGGGCCTTTCACGAAATGGGTGAAGCTGAGTATCCTGATATCAAGAGAGAATATTACCACGTTGACGCCACCTGTATGTGGATGGTCAAAAATCCGGAATGGTTCGATGTTATCGTTACCGGCAATATGTTTGGTGACATTATAACCGACCTCGGAGCAATGGTACAGGGCGGGATGGGCATCGCAGCCGGCGGAAATATCAACCCTGAAGGCGTCAGTATGTTTGAGCCTATCGGCGGAAGCGCGCCGAAGTATACCGGCAAAGGCATCATCAATCCGTTGGCTGCTATTTGTGCTATGCAGATGATGTTAGAGACTCTTGGTGAAGATAAGGCAGCCCAGAAGGTTGAAGATGCAGTCAAGTTTGTCACTGCCAAGAAAATAAAATCGCTGCAGGCCGGCCAAATGGGATACTCCACCAGCGAAGTAGGTGACATGGTAGCAGAAAAAGTAGCTGAATAAAAACCACGGATTTCGCGGATTACACGGAATTTAGATAGGATAT
>CAYNKI010000130.1:0-4279 GCA_964397675.1 uncultured Pirellulales bacterium | reverse complement strand
GTGATGCCCAAACACAAGGGCACAGACCACTTAAAGGCAGACCTTCGCCGCAAGTTAAGTAAACTGAAAGAAGCTTCTACTCAGAAGAAAGGCGCTAAACACGTCGATATCTTCCACGTTCCGCGAACCGGCTCGGGCCAGGTCGTCCTTTTGGGTACACCAAATTGTGGCAAAAGTTCCATCGTTGCAGCTTTAACCAACGCCAAAGTCAATGTTGCAGATTTTCCCTTTGCAACTTCTGCCCCCGTGCCTGGAATGGTACAGTTCGAAGACATCCAGATACAGCTTATCGACATGCCGCCAATTACGTCGGATTATATTGCCCCTGGCCAGGTTGGAACATACCGTCACTGTGACTTGATAGCGATTGTCATCGACTTGTCTGCTGACACGCAGGAGCAATTAAGTATCTGTCTGGATTTTCTCGAATCAAGAAATTTGCTGCTGGATGCTGACGCTCCCGCTGCAGACGAACACGACAACATCTTAGTTAAAAAAGCCTTTTGTATCTGCACCAAGTCCGACCTCGCTGCTGCGGGTGTCTTTGAAAGCCTGAAACAATCTTGCAAACACTCATTTGAATCTGTTGAAATCTCTGTCGAAAGCGGCTTCGGCCTTGAAGAGCTGCCTTGCAGGTTTTTTAGCTTATTAGAAATTATTCGCATTTATGCCAAGCCGCCGGGAAAGCCTGCTGACATGAATGAGCCGTTCACGATGAAGGCCGGCTCAACTGTAATGGACTTAGCCATTGACATTCACCGTCAGTTAGCCGAAAAGTTGCAGTCCGCCAGAATCTGGGGCACCGGCGTCTACGATGGCCAGAATGTCCAGCTAACCCATGTTTTACACGATAAAGATATCGTAGAACTTCATTTTGGTGAAAAATAGGATTGAACCATGCCAAAAAAACGTGCAAAAATGAACAGAAATTTTTAAAAAGCGTGCAGAAATTGGAGAGCAAAGAATGAAGATAAACTGGTTTTTGGTTAAAAGTGCAATAGTAGCGGCTCTTGGTGGTTTGTTGTTTGGTTTTGATACGGCGGTCATTTCCGGTGCAGAACAGAAACTACAGGAACTCTTTTTGGGAACCTATGAATCGCTTGCGGCAAGCATGGACAGCTTGCTATTTCTAAGTAAAACCAGTTTCTGGCACGGCTTTACAACAGCGAGTGCCTTGATCGGTACTATTCTTGGAGCCTGGTTTGCAAGTAAACCTTCGGATAGCCTGGGACGAAAGAAAACACTTATAATTCTTGCCGTGTTATATTTTGTCTCCGCAGTTGGCAGTGCTTTTGCCTGGGACTGGTTGTCATTTGTGTTCGCCCGCTTTCTTGGAGGACTGGCAGTGGGAGGCTCTTCTGTAGTTGGGCCGATTTACATTGCTGAGATTTCGCCTGCGAAGAGCCGCGGTCGGCTTGTTGCCCTGATGCAGCTCAATATTGTGCTGGGCATCTTACTGGCCTTTTTATCGAACTATATTATTGGAGCCTTAAATCTGGGTGAGATTGAATGGCGATGGATGTTTGGCGTGGAAGCATTCCCCGCGGCAGCCTTTTTCCTGCTGCTCTTTGCAAATCCATTAAGTCCCAGATGGCTAATGACAAAGAACAAACAAGATATGGCTCGCAGTATTTTGGAAAGACTGGGAGAAAAAAATATCGAGCAGGAGATGTTAGAGATCCAGGAGTCGATCGATCTTGCTCACCATACCATGAAGGAGCCGTTTTTATGTAAGAAGTACCTGACTCCAATAATGTTAGCGTTTCTAATTGCGACATTTAATCAACTTTCAGGCATTAATGCTCTGCTATATTATTCGAAACGCATATTTGAGATGGCCGGTGCCACTGCTGACTTTGCACGTTTGCAGAGTGTAATCGTGGGCGCTACCAACCTTGTCTTTACTATGCTTGCAATGGCGATAATCGATCATTTCGGCCGTAAGAAGCTGATGCTTGTCGGCTCTATTGGATATATCATCAGTCTGAGCACAGTCGCCTGGGCATTCTACACGGACAAGCCAGGAGTAATAGTATTAGCCAGTTTCATGCTGTTTATCGCAGCCCATGCATTTGGTCAGGGTGCCGTGATCTGGGTCTTCATAAGTGAGATCTTTCCGAACCGTGTTCGTGCAAAGGGACAGGCGCTTGGCTCATTTACTCACTGGTTTATGTGTGCGGCAATAGCGTGGACATTTCCAATGTTAGCAGCGAAAACAGGAGCATACGTTTTTGCCTTTTATGCAGGAATGATGGTACTCCAGCTTATTTGGGTGATCTTAATGATGCCGGAAACGAAAGGTGTGCCTCTTGAGCATATTCAGAAAAGGCTTGGCATTGAATAAGGTGCCTGCAAATAACAATAAAGAAACATGGAATAACTTTCAAACAATCTTTAAGGAGTGTGTTCAATGAATTATATAAAACGTCGTAGCTTTTTAAAACAGACAGGTTTGATGGCTGCGGCTTTGGCAGTGCCGGCTCGTAAAACGCTCGGAGCACAGAAGCAGCCCAAGGCCCAGAAAAAAGAATCCGACTACACTTCGCGTGTGCCAAAGTTTACCTTTGCAAATACACTGAAAGAGCAGGAAGCGCAGCTTAAAACTAATCCCCTGATCCTGCGGTTTATCGAGTCTCGCAAATCGATGGCCTCTGATCCGTATCGACCGGTCTATCATTACGTCAATCCGGAAAACCGGCTTAACGACCCGAACGGACTGTGTTTCTGGCAAGGAAGATGGCACCTGTTTTATCAGGCGTACCCCCCTGAAGACCCTCGCCAGCACTGGGGACACGCCGTCAGCGACGATCTGATTCACTGGCGAGACCTGCCATACGCGATTTACCCCAATCCGGAAAGATGTTGTTTTTCCGGCGCTACACTCGTCGAAAAGGACCGGGTGATCGCGATGTATCACGGGACGACGGTCGGTAATATGGTCGCTGTATCCAGTGATCCGCTGCTGTTGAGCTGGAAGAAGGTTACCGGCAAGGCGGTCATTCCAATGAATCCAGATGAGTCTGTCCCTCCTTACCGCATCTTCGATCCATGTATCTGGAAAAAAGGTAACATGTACTACTCACTTTCAGCAGGCACCCTGCCTGATGGGCCCGGAGGCAAGCGGATACGAGCCGACTTTCTCTGGCGATCGAAAGACCTGGCGAAATGGCAGTACATACACCAGTTCATCGAGAACGACCACTATGGGTTGGTCGGCGATGACGGGGCCTGTCCCTACTTCTGGCCCATCGGCGACAAGCATATCCTCCTGCACTACAGCCATACCAGCGGCGGAAAATACCTGCTCGGCGATTACGACATCAAACGAGATAAGTTTGTCGTCACCAACGGCGGCGATTTCAACTTCGGGCCGTCAGGCCCCTGCGGAGTCCATGCACCCTCGGCAACACCCGACGGCAAAGGTGGTATCATCGTGATCTTCAACATGAATCCCGGCAGGCCCACAAAGGGCTGGAACCAGATCATGACACTCCCCAGGCGATTGACACTTCCACCCGAGAGCAACGTAGAGCCGTTAGGAATCGAGCCGGCCGGTGACATCGAGTCACTGCGCTATGACCATCAACATGTCGGCTCAACGAATCTGCCGGCCAACAAGGAGGTCGTGCTCAGCAATATCCGGGGCAATGCAACTGAGATAGTCGCCGAAATCGACCCGCGCAATGCCCCGATGGTTGAAATGAACGTACTGCAATCACCCAACGCCGAAGAGGTCACCAGCATCAGATTCTTCAAGAACCGGGGATACAGGCATCGAGAGTTTGGAAGAAGAAGCCCCCACAGCGGCAAACATAGCAGCCTGATCACAATCGATTCATCTCATTCGTCGATACTGCCGGATGCACTTTCACGGGCCCCCGAGACGGCTCCGGTCTTTGTCGACAGGAACGAGCCGTTGAAACTGCGTGTATTCATCGACAGAAGCGTCGTCGAGGTATTTGCCAACGGCCGGCAATGCGTCGCAATGCGAGTCTACCCAGGCCGAAAAGACAGCGTCGGAGTATCCCTGAGAAGCCAGGGCAGGGACGCCGTGCTAAAGTCGCTCGATGCCTGGCAAATGAAAAATATCTATGAAGAAGTATAACAATGAATAGACGTGATTTCCTGAGAGACTGTGCTGCGGTTATGGCGGGTGGGGCTGTCCTGTCGAATCGTTCGCTTAACATCGAAAATTTGAAACTGCCCAACTTCGTCATAATCTTCATCGACGACATGGGCTATGGCGACATTGAGCCGTTCGGTTCGACGATAAACAGTA
>CAYNKI010000129.1:0-10704 GCA_964397675.1 uncultured Pirellulales bacterium | reverse complement strand
CCTCAAATGACGACAGATTCTTCATGGGTCAGATTGATGATGTCCGCATCTACGACCGGGTGTTGTCACAGGAGGAGATTTCGTGGCTTGCCGGCCGGACTCAGCCGTTTGACAAGCCGTTTTGAATAGTTCGTAGTTCATAGTTTTTTGTTCATCGATAAACAACGAGCTTGTAATTAGAGACCCAATTCGGGGCCTATCCCGATGTGCATTGGGATAGGCCCCGCCTGTTTTTTTGTGCCGCTGGTGGCAATGGGGCAGTTATGTCAACTCGATATTGATTGATTTTTCCGGTAGGGGGGTGTCGGGGGTGGCTAAATCTTTGCCAAGGCGGAAGGCTTCTTTCAGGGCTGAAGGATGCTTCTTAATCGCACCACGAGCATCAATCTTGTTGACGAACAAATTAGCAACGTATCTCATATCCAGGACGTCAAAATAAACCTTCATTGTCAATCGGATGCTGTTAAACTGTTTTGTGCTTTTTGAGCCGCCTACAGCTATAAACATTGCTCGGCGGTCACGCCGGCTGGTTTCAAAAAGCGGTTTTTTCAACACATACTTTCTGGCCCAAAGACACTGGCCGCGGTCTATAAGCATCTTTGCCTGCGAACAAACAGTCATAAAAAATATCGGCGTAGCGAAAATCAGCCGATCCGCATCGAGCAATTTGTCTAACACTAATTGATAATCATCTTCTACCCGACACCTGCCAGTGGTGTAACAGGCATTACACTCAACACACGGCACGATGTTCAAATCGCATACTCGCAAATATTCAACTTGTGCACCTATGGACTCAGCGCCAGCTAAAGCCTCCCGCAAAAGCAAATCAGAGTTGCCCTTTATTCTCGGACTGGTCGATATTCCAAGCACTTTCATATTCACAGTTATACTTTTTTTCTTTATAGATAGAAACAATCATACAGTGTGGCCAGTTACGATTCAATCTGTTTTTCGAATAAGACTGTTTGTTCCTCTTTTGTGCTGATTAAATTACAATGGCAAGAAATAACAGTAGGGCAGCGATGGCAGCAGAGGTGAAAGTGATTTTTGACCACTTTAGGTATTTTGCATAAGCTGGATGCTGCTCCTCGAACTCGTAGTAATAGTCATCCAAATCTAAATCGTGTTTTGGCCGCAAGCGGATTTTTACATAGAAGTGCGCACCGAGAGATATTAAAAATAGCGGGCCAGCAATAATGTAGAGAATAATATCCATAAATATTTGTATTGATTATGATACCATTGAAATGTAAAAAGTTAAAAAGTAAAAGGTAAAAGTGAAAAATGGGGCAAAAGCAGGCGTAGCCCTTTATTCGGCATGAGATAGCAGTTATTGGTTATAGTGCAATTTGAAAATTTGAAAATGGTCTACTTTCACAATTTGGTCTGGGAGATAGCTGATGAAGATAGTTGATTTACGTAGTGACACCGTTACTTTGCCAACTTCAGCGATGCGCGAGGCAATTTGTCGTGCTGAGCTGGGCGATGATGTGTTCGGTGAGGATCCGACAGTAAATCAGCTTGAGAAGATGGCTGCCGAACGCGTGGAAAAAGAAGCGGCCCTATTAGTTACCAGCGGTACAATGGGAAATTTGGCGTGTGTGCTTACTTACTGCGGGCGTGGCGAAGAGGTGGTCCTGGGCGATCAGTCACATACGTTTCTTTACGAAGCTGGCGGTATCTCGGCCCTGGGAGGAATACACCCACATACTGTTAGGAATGAACCTGATGGTACAATGCGATTGGAGGACATCGAGACAGCTATTCGCGGTGATAACCTGCACTTTCCGCGCACTCGACTAATCTGTCTGGAGAATACACACAATCGCTGTGGCGGTGCTGCTCTGACGCCTGAGTATACTGATGCGGTGGTGGCACTGGCCAAGGAACGCGGTCTTTCGGTATACCTCGATGGTGCCCGTGTATTCAACGCCGCTGTAGCTTTGGGAATAGATGTGCGGGAACTGACGCGAGGTGTCGACTCGCTAAGCTTTTGCCTGTCAAAGGGGCTTTCGGCACCGGTCGGTTCGGTGGTCTGTGGCTCCAGCGAATTTGTCGCTGAGGCGCGCAGAGCGCGAAAGATATTGGGTGGCGGTATGCGCCAGGCGGGCATAATTGCTGCAGCAGGTATTGTAGCTCTACAGAAAATGGTGGATAGAGTAGCAGAGGACCATAAAAACGCTCGCCGTTTAGCTGAAGGGATTGTCCATATTCGGGGATTATCGATTGATCCGGCACGGGTGCAAACCAATATTGTTTATTTCGAGGTGGCAACGGACCGGCTTAAAGCTGAGAAGCTCGTGACAGAACTTGGTAAAAGAGGAATCAAGTTACTATGTGTGGGTTCATCTCGGCTACGGATGGTGACTCATTACGGCATAAGCTCCGATGATATTGATTTAGCTCTGGCTGCTCTGACTGAGGTAATGAGACAGGTTTAGTCTTTAGTTCGTACTTACAGGAACCTTTGAAATTGATAAGCCCTTGAAGATAGCTATGTCTGATGTGCTTATTGAAGGGGCTGGCACGGTTGATTTAAGGCACTAAAAAGTATACAGAAAGATTCAAGATTTTAGACAATATCTGCCGATGTATTTTATGAAGTATAAAACCTGGGTGGCTCCAGGAAATTGCCTATCTTATCAGACTTAGCACACAGGTCAGATCGAGATATGGGCAAGGAAGATAAGAGCTAAAATGGAAGGAGCCACACAAACAAAGGGAGAGCCACTAAGCTCTCCCATTTTTCTTTCCTAATTTTCCCAATTTAGCCATTTTTGCGATTGATTCGCAGCCGTGTTGGGATAGATAAGATGTTATCTTTGGAAAACTATTTTACCACCGACAATGGTTGTATGGATAGAGCAGTCGCGGTCGAGTAGAACCAGGTCAGCATCCTTTCCGGGTGCGATGGAGCCTTTTCTATCATCAAGGCCCAGTATTTTAGCTGGGTTTTTGGTAACCGTTTTGATTGCAATATCGAGGGAGCATTCCGTAAAGGTCGTAAGTTTTTCCAGTAGTTGGCTTAAGCCGAGAGCGGTGCCTATAAGAGTGCCATCTTTGTATCTTGCAGTTCCATTTTTGGATTGATATTCAAGGCCATTGTAGATGAATGTGCCGTCGCTGAGGCCGAGCGCTTGCATACCATCGGTGATTGGTATGATGCGATTTGGGCCAATTATTTTGAAAGCAAATTTTAGGACGGCTGGATGTATGTGGACGCCATCAGTGATGAGCTGGGCCGTTACGTGTTTTGTTTGAAAGATGGCCAACAGTGGGCCGGGTGAGCGATGATGAAGTGTCGGCATTGCATTGAATAGGTGGGTCACGTGTGAGATGCCGGCCTTGAATCCATCGATGGTTTGTTCATAGGTGGCATTGGAGTGGCCAAAAGAAGCGATGATATTGGAATCTACGAGCCGTTCAATTATTGCCAAGTTGCCGGGCAGTTCCGGTGCAATCGTCATCATTCTGAGCTGGCCGTTTGTAATATCCTGGATTTTGTCGAAAACCTGTAAGACTGGCGGGCATACACAATCAGGCCGAATCATCCCCTTTTTTTCCGGCGAGATAAATGGGCCTTCCAGATGAATGCCGAGTAGATTCGCTCCGCCGAGTTCCTGGCCCACATATTCAGCGGCCAGAGCCAGATGTGGATTTTCCTGATTTGGCTTGAATACTGTTGTGGCGAGAAAGCTCGTCGTTCCAAAGCGCGCACAGGCTTGGGATACGGCTCTTAGAGCTTCAGGAGTCGCATCGAGAATGTCGGCTCCGCCTGCCCCCTGGATATGAATATCGATGAAGCCGGGCGCAATTATTCGGCCTTGTGCATCGAGTATATTGTCGCAAGCAACGGAAGAACCGATTTGGCTGATGGTACCATTTTCGATGAGAATAGAAGTAGTCTGTTTTTTGTCTTTAGCATCGAACAATCTGCAATTAGTTATAAGAAGTTTTTGTGACATATCGATCTTTTGTGTTTCCTAATTATCCGATTTTTTGGCATGGTTCAATTTCCTGGGTGGCAGCCTCAAAGCCTGCCCTGAGCGAAGTCGAATGGGCACAGCTTGGGGATGGCAAAGCTCCAAAAGCGGTGTAACCATCCCCAACCCGATAAACGACCCCGATACATCGTGGAGGCTGCCACACACTATGGAGCCACAAATCAATGTTACCCAGAATCTGTGCTGTTTTACCTGCAAATTTACCCGTAGCAGTAATTATGAATTGGCCGATTTAAATTGTCAAATGGCAATTTTTCTGCTGACAGGTAATTTCAGGAAAAAACTCAGTGTGAAGTGTACGGAGGTTGACACAGGTTACAACGGGGCTTATGATTTGCAGCAAAGGCAATTTTTGGAGCAAATAAAATGGCCAGAGTAAAGAAGAGCTGGGAGAAGCGGCTGGCGGGCGAGCCTGATGAGTTGACCGTTGATTTTGTAGAATCGCTCTCTTACGACAAGCGTCTTTATAAGTATGACGTTGTCGGCTCAATCGCTCACGCCCAAATGCTGGCTAAGCAGAAGTTGATTACCAGGTCGGAACTGAAAGCGATAAAAGCTGGGCTAATCGAAATCGGTGATGAAATCGCACAAGGGCGGTTCAAATTCGACAAGCGGCATGAAGATATTCACCTGGCCATCGAGGCTGCATTGATTGCAAAAATCGGCAAAGCCGGTGAGAAACTTCATACCGGCAGAAGCCGTAACGACCAGGTTGCCACCGACATTCGGCTGTGGATGCGCGACCAGATAGAGATTCTGCAGGCCAAAATAACGCTGCTGCAAAAAGCCTTTGTTAAATTGGCGGTTAAGTACACCAAGGATATAATGCCTGGTTATACCCACCTTCAGCGTGCCCAGCCGATAGTTATCGCAGCTTATCTATTAAGTTTTGTGGAGCAGTTTGAACGTGACTTTATTCGTCTGAAAAACTGCCAGTCTATGGTTAATATTTCGCCCTTGGGCTGTGGGGCTGTGGCCGGCTCTACCCTTGCTTTAGATAGAAGAAGCACCGCCAAGCAATTAGGTTTCTCGGATATTAGCTACAATAGTATTGACGCAGTTAGTGACAGGGACTTTTGTGCGGAGTTTATTTTCGATTGTGCATTGATTGCGACGCATCTTTCCCGATTAGCTGAGGATTGGATAATCTACTGCTCAAATGAGTTTGGGTTCCTGCGGGTCGATGATAGTTTTTGCACATCATCGAGTATGATGCCGCAGAAGCGCAATCCCGATTGTTTAGAGTTGATTCGCGCAAAGACCAGCTCGGTTTATGGTTCATTGGTAGCTATGCTGACGATTCTGAAAGCGCAACCATCGGGCTATAATCGCGATTTGCAGGAGGATAAAATCCATATTTTCGCCGCCAGTGACACAGTTGAGGCCTCTTTGGATATGGCGAGAGCCATTGTTTCGCATACAACGTTTAATACGAAGAAGATTTCGGCTGGGCTGGAGGAAGGTTTCTTGGATGCCACCGCTCTGGCTGAGTATTTGGTCAGAAAAGGTGTCGCTTTCCGAGAAGCTCACGGTATTGTGGGGACACTGGTCGCTGACTGTGAGAAGCAAAACAAAAAATTATCCGTGTTCAATTTGGACGACTTGAAAAAGTATTCGAAATTTTTTGATAAAGATGTATACGAATACCTCGGCGCAGAAAATGTAGTTAGCAAATATGTCACTGAAGGCGCAGCCGGACCGCAGCAGGCAAAAAAGCAAATCGCATATTGGACGAAAGAACTGGATGCTCGATACTCGTAAAAGGAGAAAATGAGTGGTACACCAGAGTTATAGGGATTTGGATATTTACAAAATCGAGTATGAATGAAGACGAAATAACCGTGTGGTTTGCACGCCAGAGCAAGTTGGCTGCAGTGGATTTTCCCATTGGCATTGGCGACGATATGGCTCAAATCCGGTTGTCAGAAGATTCTTCGGTTCTCATCACAACGGATATGCTGATGGATGGCGTACATTTCGACCTGCAAAAAGCAACCCTGAAACAAGCTGGTTATAAAGCTATGGCGGTCAGCCTTAGCGATTGTGCTGCTATGGCAACGGTGCCCATTGCTGCGGTGGTATCTGTGGCATTGCCAAAAGGTTTCGGCGAGAAAGAATTAAAACAGCTTCACTCGGGGATAACTTTTGCCGGTGACAAATTTAACTGTCCCCTCATAGGTGGTGACATAACTGCCTGGAAGGAGAATGTGCCGTTTGCAATAAGCGTGGCGATGCTAAGCAGACCGGCAGGCAACCAACCAATAAAACGCTCAGGTGCAAAGGCCGGTGACAGCATCTGTGTGACAGGCTCGCTGGGCGGAGCTCCAGCACGACAGGATGGTGGAAAACATTTGGAATTTGAGCCGAGAGTTAAAGAGGCAATAAAAATTGCTCAGATGGCGATTATAAACTCAATGATTGATATAAGCGATGGGCTAAGTAGTGATTTAAACCATATCTGCCGAGCCAGCCTGGTCGGAGCTGTTATAAACACAGAGCAGATTCCAATATCGCAACAAGCCCAAAGGACTGAGGATCCAATAAACTCAGCGTTGAACGACGGCGAGGATTTTGAGCTGCTTTTTACTCTCTCTCCAGGAGAATGTGAAAAATTATTAAAGAAGTGGGATGGGCCGATACCGATTACGCGAATCGGCACAATTACCGACACTAACAAGATGCAAATAAAGATGTCTGATGGCCAAGTCCGTGATTTGCAAGCCGCGGGATACGACCATTTAAAGCGCTGAGCAGTGCTATTAAGAAAGTGCAAATTATATAAATGATTAGTGACCCGTGAGTATGGACTTTAATATTATTTCGAAGTCGCCGGGGGAGACCATAGAGCTTGGCCAGACAATAGGCTCACAATTAAAGGGGGGCGAAGTTATAGCTGTTTGTGGTCCATTGGGAAGTGGCAAGACGCATCTGATTAAAGGTATTGCAGCCGGAGCCGGGGCTGAAGAAAGCAAGTGCGTCACCAGTCCCACGTTCGTTATCGTTAATGAGTATACGGGCCGATTGGATATTTATCACATAGATGCCTATCGTCTCGATTCCATTGCTGAGTTTGAAATGATTGGCTTTGATGAATTTTGCTACCCACGATCTGTGGTTCTGATTGAATGGGCCGATAAAGTTGAATCGGCTCTGCAGGCTATAGATTATATTCGGATAGAGCTTTCTCATGCCGGACAGACAAAAAGAAAAATACATATCAAAAACCCACCAGCTTATATGACCTTTTAATACAAAGCACAAAAACAAATCAAAATGCAAAAAGTTCATTTTTCATTTTGCATTGTGGTTTTGATATTTGATTTTTTCTATTTAATTTTCTCAAACTGACCAATACGATAGCAGAAATAATCATAAGTCCTTTATTTGCAAAAACATATAACAGTTTGTCATTCTGAGCGTAACGAAGTGAAGCGAAGAATCTGGCCCACGATGAAATGTGATTTCCTATTGCTAAGGCCAGATGCTTCGCCTTTCGGCTCAGCATGACAATGAAATCGGTCAGTTTGAGTAATTTTATTTTTTTGGCAGTAAAGCATTTATTTCTCATACTTTATTGAGACACTTATACAAATCCTGGCAAGGGTGGTTTTAAGTGTTTTAGGACGTAAAGTTAATGATTTCATTGTCCATCAAGTGTTTGAGCCGGATTCTTGAAGTATTTTTTATCAGCATTTCATGTTTCTTAATGAGGGGGACTTACAGCTCAAAGAGCCATCTATGGTTAGTTAAGTTGCGGAATAATTAGACCGATACTTTGGATAGTATGAAAAATTATTGTGCAGGGATGTGGTGTATTTATCAAGCAAAGTTTCTATTAAGGGGTAAAGAAATGAAAGCGAAAAGCGGTTTTACATTGGTGGAAATTCTGATTGTAGTGGTCATCCTCGGAATTCTTGCTGCCATCGTGATTCCTCAATTTACCGAGGCCGGTGAGGAAGCCAGGCTCTCAAGTCTGGCGAGCGACCTGCAAACGATGCGTGGCCAGCTCGAGTTGTATGAGATTCAGCACAACGACAGTTACCCGGCCCAGGGCACCTTCGAGGACCAAATGTGTAACACCACCGATATTAATGGAAACACCAACACCCCGGCTAGCAAAGAGCGGACTGGCCTGTTCGTGTTGGGTCCGTATCTCCAGGTTGTTCCGGTAAATCCCTTTACTAACAGTAATACTGTGGTCGGTTGGGGTGCTGGCGTTGCCGGTACGGACGGCTGGGAATATAACGCCGCTACCGGCGAGTTCCGTGCGGCACCGGACACTACTGCTGATACGGCTGCGCATCAGGCGCTGTAATGCGCGTGCTTGTTAGTCGCTAATCGCGTTAATTAAGTAAACAAGGCTGACCGTGCTGAGGCAATTGCTGATAGCAGGTCAGCCTTTTTTAGGCAATGTAAAAGGTGGGATGATGAAAGGGCAAAACCGCTGGTCATATATCGAGGCCGTAATCATAACTGTCATATTGGGCACAATAGCTATAAATGTTGCTCCGCGGTTTACGCAAGCAGGTCCGGAATACAAAATTTGTAAGCTTATTGACGGACTTCAAGAGATGCGTTCACAGCTTGATTTATATCGTGCTCAGCACGAGGGGAGGTTACCTCCAGCTGATTCATTCGAGAGTTTCAGAGCTACCATGATAACAAAAGTAGGACAGTATGGACCGTATGTAAAGAAAATTCCTGTCAATCCTTTTAATAACCTTAACACGATTCGGTTTGATGATGAGCTGGCAGGAACAGGAATAGCTGGTTGGAGACTTGATACCAACACCGGTTTATTCCAGGCTGATGATAGCATTGAACATGCGCGTCTGTAAAAAGAGAAAAAGTAATGTGGGCTATGCCCACCAAATGGCAGGTGGTGTGCGAAGCACACCATACCATAATAGATGTAGTGAAACGATGAACAACGACCCGAGAACAATGAACGATCGAAAGGTCAAATTATGAAAAAAGCAAGAGCTTTCACGCTTGTTGAGGTTCTAATAGTGACGGTCTTGCTTGGAGTCTTGGCGGCAGTCGTTATTCCAACTGTTGGAAATAGTACCACTTCGGCTAAAGGTAGTGCTCTTGTGGTAGATTTGCAACTTCTTCGGCGGTTTATTTTGGTTTATGAAGCCCAGCATCTGGAAGTTGCACCTGGCTACCCAAATGGCAATACCACTGCTGCGCCAACGGAGCAGGCTTTTGTACAACAGGCCACCATGTCCAGCAATGCTGGTGGTCAAACCGCTGCTGTAGGTACACCGGGATTCAACCGTGGTCCTTACCTCTCAAGAACACCGGTTAATCCTTTCAATAATAAGAGTACTATTCAAATGCTCGGCAACGGTGAAAACTTTCCAGCTAACGCCGATGACAGTCACGGCTGGATATGCAAAGCAGCTACCGCTGAGATTCGAGCGGACAACACAGGAACTGACAGTAACGGCAAACAATATTATGACTATTAGTAGTAAAAGGCATTGCTGCCTAATACGCCGAGGCTTTACTCTTGCTGAGGCGATCATGGCTATGGTCGTGCTGGGTATAGCTGCATCTGGTGTGTTGCTTCCGTTTGCCAGTGGAGCAAGAGTGCGGGCCGAAGGCATACACAGCACTATAGCCGCTAAGTTAGCGAGCGATTTGATGGAGCAGATTATTAATACGCCATACGAAGATATTGTAGCTAACTATGATGGTTACACTGAGTTACAGGGGCATATAATTAGCAACTTTTATACAGGAGATAAATTCACCGACCCTATGTACGCCAACTTCAGCAGGGGGGCATGCTGTGCATGGAATCCGGATCAGGATTTCTTTATATTAGTAACGGTGTGGGTCAAATACAACGGACGTGAAATCGCGGTTATAAATCGACTTATTAGCAAGTAAAAAAATGCAAATTCCGCAATACGCAATACGCAATACGCGATACAAAAAAGGCTTTACTCTCGTCGAGTTATTGGTCGCCTTGATTGTTAGCAGTGTAATTTTGGCTGCGGTTGCTACGCTTGCCTTTGCTATGAGTTCGGCAAACGATGCCACAGATGATACCAGCAGCAAGCAGGCTCAGGTCCGATACGCCACAATGAGAATCTCGGAGCTTGTTCGACACTGCAGGCTTATATATGCCAGGTCTTCTTCGGACCTGGCCGTCTGGCGAGCCGACAATGACAATGACGACCTGATAGACATGAATGAAATTGCCTACATACGCAAAGGCCCGGACTCGAATTACTTGCACCTGGACGATGTGAAGCTGATACCACAGTGCAGCAATGTCGAGTTTACAGTTGATGCTGAGCCGCCGATGACAAAACTTGTCAGCATATCGTTTGACCTTGTAGAAAACGATGTTGTCTATCACTATCAGATAAATGGTGCCCTGCGTAGCTGGGCAGGCAACTTACTTAATAGTGATGGAACTGCTCTCGTAACTGATGATGATTAAGAAAATAACCAAACTACGAACCATGAACAACGAACTGCGAACTACGAACAAAAAAGGTGCGGCCTTGCTTGTCGTCCTCTTTGTTATCATGGCGATAACCATTTTGTCGCTGGGTTTTTTATCACGGAGCGATGTTGAGATGGCCTGTGGGCAAAATATGGCATTGCGAACTAAAATGGATTATTTGGCTGAATCAGGCTTACAACACGCCAAAGGCCTTATTCTGAATCCACAGGATAT
>CAYNKI010000128.1:0-10723 GCA_964397675.1 uncultured Pirellulales bacterium | reverse complement strand
CAAGAAGGCTAACGCCGGTCATACTGGTGGAAGCTTATCTTGCGTCGACATTCTGAACGTACTGTATAATCGTATTTTGAACATCTCACCGGATAAATTTGATGATAAGGAACGGGACCGATATATTCACAGTAAGGGACATTCGGTGGAAGCCTTATACGTTGTGCTGGCAGACAAGGGCTTCTTTCCGGAATCGGATCTGGAAACGCTCTGCCAATATCGCTCGCACTACGTCGGCCATCCCACACGGAAGGTAAGAGGTATTGAGCAGAACACCGGCTCCCTTGGGCATGGGCTGGCCTTTGGTGTCGGTGTGGCCCTTGCCGTAAAGAAAGACAACGCACCTTATAGAATCTACACGCTGCTTGGAGATGGCGAATTAGCAGAGGGATCTAACTGGGAATCAATGATGGCGGCGGCCCACTACAGCCTCGATAACCTTACAGCGATTATTGACCGCAATAATCTTCAAATAACTGGCAGAACAGAAGATGTCTGCGATATCGAGCCGCTAAAGCAGAAACTCGTAGCTTTTGGCTGGAGCGTCAGGACGGTGGATGGCCACGATATTGCGGGACTCACAGATGTTCTCAGCGCGATTCCTTTTGAAATGGGCAGGCCAAATATGGTTATTGCCAAGACCGTTAAGGGCAAAGGTATCAGCTTCATTGAAAACGACCATCGGTGGCACCACAAGGTGCCTAGTGACGAAGAATACGAGCAGGCGCAGCAGGAATTGGATAATCTGCTGGCGGAGATAAAGGCGTGAGTTTAAAAGCTGGTTCAGAATTAGGTAAAGCTAACCTCGAGGTCTTCTCGGAAACATTGCTGTCACTTGCCGAAAGGGACAAGCATGTCTTAGCTGTCACTAGCGATTCGCGTGGTTCGGGCAAGTTGTTGCCTTTTGCAGAGAGGCTGCCAGATCAGATCGTCGAGGTCGGTGTCGCGGAACAGAACCTGGTGGGGATAGCGGCAGGGCTGGCATCAGCAGGTAAGATCGTGTATGCCGTCTCGCCAGCGTGTTTCTTGACAGCCCGAGCTCTGGAGCAGATCAAAAATGACGTATGCTATTCAGACCGACCGGTCACACTGATTGGCGTCAGTGCCGGAGTGAGCTACGGTGCTTTGGGATCAACCCATCATTCGACCCATGATGTGGCGGCGCTACGGGCGATTAACAATATTGATATTATCGTGCCGGCGGACAATCTTGAAACGGCAGAGGCTATCAAGGCAGCTGCAAAGATATCCCATCCGGTTTATATTCGCTTTGGCAAGCGCCCTATGTATCACCTGCATCAACCGGGAAATGTGTTCGAAGTGGGCAAGTCCATAGCCATCCGCCAGGGCACGGACGTCGGTTTCATTGCTGCAGGGGAAACCGTCTATCATGCTCTGATGGCGACCAAGGAACTCGAGAAGGAAGGTTTGACCAGCCGCGTGATCAGCATGCACACTATCAAACCCTTGGACACCGGAGCGGTTTTGCAGGCAGCCCGCGACTGTCAGGCGCTGGTGACGGTTGAGGAACACAGTGTCTGTGGCGGATTGGGCGAGGCCTGCGCCGCGGCCTTGATGGAGGCTGGAATCAGAGTTCCGTTCAAAATCGTTGGTTTCCCCGATGAGTACATGGTTACGGGTAGCCAATTGGATATCTTTAGGCATTATGGCATTAGCGCTCAAGGTATGGCGCAGACGGCCAAGATGCTTCTGAATGAATAGATGCCTTAGAGCAATGATCATTCTCGTGACACAGGAACAATGAATATGAGCAAGAGTCACATCTTAGCGATTGATCAGGGAACAAGCGGTACAAAAACGGTCATCTTCGATTTGAAGGGACAGATTGTGGCCAAAGCTACAGAACCGTTGAATAGCTATTTTCTTCAGCCAGGTTATGTAGAACAATATCCACTTGAAATCTATCAGAGTGTGCTGCGCTCAGTCCAGAAGTGCCTGAAAAAATTCTCTCGTGAAGTCAATGGCGAGCCGGCAGACATAGCAACCTGTGGCATTTCCAACCAGAGAGAAACCTTTGTTCTTTGGGATGCGTCAGGCCAGCCTATCTCTCCAGCGGTGGTTTGGCAGTGCAAAAGATCGGTGGAGATTTGCGACCGCCTGAAAGGCTCAGCTCTGGAAAATGAAGTCAGAAATAGGACCGGCCTAATCATTGATCCCTATTTCTCCGGAACAAAGTTGATCTGGCTTTACGAAAACGATGAGCGGATAAGGGGCGCTATCACAAAAGGAAATGCCTATTTCGGTACAATCGATTCTTGGCTTCTATTCAAACTCACCGGCGGAAAAAAGTATTGCACAGACTATACAAACGCTTCCCGAACACTTCTGTTCAACATTGACGATTTACATTGGGATGACTTTCTTTTGGAGAGGTTTAAATTTAAGAATTTGAACCTTCCGGAGGCCAGGCCATCCTCTTTTCTATATGGAGAATCAGATTTTGCAGGAGTTTTCCCGGACAAGGTGAAGATATCCGCCATGATTGGCGATTCGCATGCCGCGGCCTTCGGCGAGGGTTGTTTCTGCCCAGGTACTGCCAAGGCAACCATGGGTACGGGTTCTTCTATCCTGCTGAACACCGGCACCGAGAGAATCGAATCGGCAAGTGGGATGGTGGCGACCATCTGCTGGAGCACGTCCGACAGGGTCGACTACGCGCTGGAGGGAATAATTGTCACTTGTGGAGCCACCATCAGTTGGCTGCGTGATCAGCTGGGGCTTTTTGCAGACAGCCAAGAAACCGAGCAAATGGCACTTTCTGTCGAGAACAATAATGGCGTCTACCTAATTCCTGCTTTTAGCGGATTAGGCGCGCCGCACTGGAAAATGGATGCAAGGGCCGCGATTGTGGGTTTGACTTTTGGCTGTAATAAGAACCACGTTGTCCGCGCTGCTCTGGAATCGATCGCATACCAGATAAAAGATGTCATTGCGGCGATGGCGCAGGATAGCGGCATAAAGATGAAGGAGCTCAAGGTGGACGGAGGTGTAACGGCTAATCATTTTGTTATGCAGTTTTTAGCTAATCTATTGAAAACTAATGTTATCAACATCGGCCTGGAAGAAGTCTCTGCCCTTGGTGCTGCCTGCTTAGCCGGACTTCAGCAGAATATCTTCTCTGATATAGGTCAATTAAAGAACCTCGCGGCTGGTAGAAAACAGTTTTCTCCCAATAAAGATACGAAGATAGTTCATGCTTCCTACGAGGGCTGGAAAAAAGCAGTGAAACAACTTTTATAATCCGGGCCGATTTTACTGTTTCGTCTGCAAAGCAAATCATTATACAATATAGCGTTAGTCTACCACAAATCGGAGCGTTTTGAACATAAGTCCTTCGTGTGCAAAATATTGTACGGCCATGAGGCGTAATTAGTCCCAAGTTTCATTTTCTTAGAGCCTGCGTGCAATTTGGCTTTAGGCCGAATAAAGACTTCAAGTTGTCACAATATGTTCTGTATCATAAGAATATTGATGAAATGAAATATGTTGTGGAGCGTTGGCGTATGGATTACAATCATTACCGGCCGCACAGCAGCTTGGCCTATATGACACTGGCGGCATTTGCAGAATTGTACCGTCAGACCGATTGTGTCAGGCCGCATATCCAGACGCTGGATAAGGCTGAAACGTGTGGAATCCTCTCATGAGCACTGGACCGAAAAAATGGGGCAGCGCAGGCAGGATTTCACACGTAACAGATCAGTCACCGTTTTCCGTACGGAGTGGTGCAAATATTTAAGATTTGATAGTATGAAAGGAGTAAACCAAATGAACAACGAACAGTCACCGGCGACGGTCTGCCCCACAAATGGTGCCCTGACCCGTCGTGACTTCATGGGGCTGGCCGGCGCAGGCCTCTTAGGATTGGCTATGCCGCACACGCTCGCAGCGAAAGCGGCGATGAATGATCAACGCCGCCGGCCCAACATCGTCCTCATCTTCGCCGACGACCTCGGCTACGGCGATTTGTCGTGCTATAACCAACGCGCAGAGCCGACGCCTAACATAAACTTGGTTGCCAAGAACGGTGCAAGGTTCACCGATGGTTATGTCAGCGCGCCGGTGTGCAGTCCGTCTCGAGCAGGGCTGATGACAGGGCGCTACCAGCAGCGGTTCGGACATGAGTTCAATGCCGGTGGCGCGAGCCGATCTCACACTCAAGGTCTTGGGCTCCCAACATCACAGACAACCATTGCTAATGTGCTCAAGAAAGCGGGCTACGTGACCGGCATGATCGGCAAGTCACACCTTGGATCGCAAAGGAAGTTCATGCCTACGAACCGCGGCTTCGACGAGTTCTTCGGCTTCCTCCATGGTGCTAACATGTACATCGAACCGTCGGACGGGCCTGGCGTCCATAGCTACGACGAGCGCCAGAGAAACACACGCAGTTCCAAAACAAGGACCGCGCTTCAATCCATCTATCGTGGAACCAGCCCTGTGAAGGAGCCCGAGTATCTGACCGACGCATTCACTCGAGAGGCCGTGAGTTTCATCGAACGGCACTCGAAAGAGTCGTTCTTCCTCTACGTCGCCTACAACGCCGTACACACACCACTACAGGTCACAGACAAATACTACAGGCGCTTCGCCCACATCCAGAACGAGCCGCTGCGAATCTACGCGGCGATGATCAACGCCCTGGACGAAGGCGTCGGAGCCATTCTCAGCAAACTGAAGGAACAGGGCCTTGAGAAGGATACGCTCCTGTTTTTCATCAGTGACAACAGAGCCGTGCGTCGTATTGGCTCAAATCATCCGTTGCTGGCTGGGAAGCTTTATCCCTTCGAGGGTGGGCTCCGCGTGCCGTTCCTTGCACAGTGGCCTGGTCACATCCCAGCCGGCCTTGAGTTTCGTCAGCCCGTCATCTCACTCGACGTGTTTGCCACTGCTGCCGCTCGGGGCGAAGGAGAGCCACCCACAGACCGTTCCATCGACGGCACGGACCTCATGCCGTATCTGACCGGTAACTCCCACGACGCACCGCATGACATCCTCTTCTGGCGCAATGGGACGAACTTAGCTGTGCGCAAGGGCAATTGGAAATACGTCAACCTCAACCGCAAGCGCACGTTTTTGTTCAATCTGCAGGATGATATCGGCGAGAAACGCGACCTGTCGAAAGACAAGCCTGAGATCGTGGCGGAACTGGAGAAGGCCTTGGCCGAATGGGAAGCTCAAACGGTCGAGCCGCTGTGGTCCAGCCGTGGCACCGTTCAAGTGAATCTCGATGCTCACGGGCTCAGCGGCGGAACGTACGAACTGTTCATATAGTGTTTGCCTTGAGAATAGCGTTCGGCGAAGGTCTGTTAACCTCGCCGTTAGGCCGTCCCCGAACGGAGCAGTTAAAAGTCCCGAAATGGCCTGCGCCCATTCGTTCTTTGGCACGGAGTGTCCCTCACGGGTCAACACTTAGCACGGTTTCGACTGGAGCGCGGAAGATCCAGGCAGTGTTGTGCGCGTCCCGGAAGTTAGCGTCGAAACCGCCGAAATAGACGTGCCCAGCATCCTCCGAAAATGGCGACAGGGCAAAAGTCCGAACGGCTACCAGCATGGTGTCCCCGGGCTTCCAGCGACCATTGACTTCCTTCAGCCGGTAGCTTCGATCGGGATAACGGATGAGATACGACCCGCCTGGATACCAGCCGCCAAATGTGGGTTGCCCTGACACTCTGCCCTGAACGCCCATGATGTGGACCGTTTGTCCCGTAGCGGGGTCTGTAAGGGGCAACATGTCATTGTAGGCGGCGATGATGGCGCCCGTGATACGACGACCCCAATTCCGCGCCAGCAGCTCCCCGATCTTCAATTCGATGGTGGCCTTGTGACTATCGGCGGGATCGACGCGAATGACGCGATTCGTGTGCGAAAAAAGCAGGGACTCGCCGGCACCGGTCGGAGACGGCACGGCGGTCAAACCGCGTATTCCGCCAAGCTCCCAGTGCTCTGGAGTATCGTCGGAGTAGACCTTCACCCATTGTGGAGAAAGTCCGTCCGAACGACGGTAGACCGAGGTCCCGGCCGAGGCATAAAGGCTGCCGTTCGCCTCGGTGAATGACATCGGACGGATCGCAATCGGTCCAAGCTCCGGTTTCTTGTCCCAACGAATCTTCCCGGGTTCCTCAGCATCGTACACTCCACTGTAGATCCCCAGCGCGCCGGCGGCAACAAAGATGCGATCTACCCTTGTCTTCCGGTCGCGATGGACGTGCAAGGCACGCACCGAGCGTCGGTGGCGCTTGCCGAACTGAAGCGTTGTTTTGACCCAGGTGTTCTCGTCATCATCGCGAGTCCAGATGTTGGTCTCTCGGTAAACAGGAGCTTTGCCAACCTCGTGGTGATCGGAACCGGCCAGGAGCAGACTTACTGGAACGTCGAGTGTGGTGCCGTTGCCGTCGGTCTCAAATGTGATGGATTTCAGTATGGTGACGCGGAGATGCCGCGGCCCCAGCTCAAGGTCGACCTTCCAACTCCCTTCTGGTGAATCAAGGACGAGCACCTGAGCCCAAGGCATTTTTGACTTTCCAACCGTATCCATCCAGTAGCCGTTGCCAGCATAGAGTCGGCCGTTGTGCGTTACGAGATGGATGATCTCGGTGCCGCCGACCAGTCTGCCGGAAGCGTCGACCGAGCCAGCTGTGAAGGAACGCTTCCAGCCTCCGACTGAATCGGATTGGGCGTCGGGAACTCGGCCCGCCGACTCACCGCTTGAGCAGAATTGAACGAGAAGAAGGACTGTGGCGAAGGAAGTTGCTCTTGTCATCTTGTTGCTCCCGTGCGTTGCCCGGCCGTGGTGGTGAAAAATAGGAAATTTGATTTCAACATACAGGAGTGATTATATCATCAGGTAGATAACGATTCAAGGGAAAAATCAGCCCAGAGGCTGACATGGCGGTCCCTGGACTGTTGCATGTGGTGAGTGCGTGGCCCATTTAGGCTGGGCACGGTCCGGCAAATGCAGCCAAATCTTTATAAAAATAATGGGCTGGGTGTTGAAGTAACACAAGTCCTTCGGTTATAATGGGACATAAGATAACAGCAAGCAGAGTTCAGGAATCCGATTGGCCTGAATGGCTCAGGCCATTAAAGGATCACTAAGATCGAAAGGTATGCCCGCTGGAATGATTGAAGGAGAAAGACGAATGAGCTTCATAGAAAAACGCATAATAGTCAGAACTTTCTTATTTTTTATCATTCTCATTACAACAGTTGAAACTCTCTCAAAATCAGAAGAACTACTTACACCAAGCCCACCTATGGGGTGGAATAGTTTTGACAGTTATGGCGTGTACCTGCATGAGCAGGCTACCCTTGCCAATCTGGAGGCCATGGCTGAAAAACTTAAGCCCTTTGGTTACGAATACTTTGTGATTGATAACGGCTGGTTCGGTGAGTACACAATTCAGCCAGGCACCGTCTATGCAGCCGAAAAACACGCTCATGATGTGAATATCAATGAATATGGTCACTTCATTCCCTCAAAGGTCTATTTTCCCAATGGCTTTAAGGCACTTGTGGAACGTTGCCATGAGCTGGGACTCAAGTTTGGTGTGCATTTGATGCGGGGCATCCCGCGTAAGGCCTATGATCTGGATCTGCCGATCAAGGGGACATCCTATTCGGCTCGTGATATTGCCAATACCAATCCCAAGTTCAATTGTAAGTGGTGTAAGTATAACTACGGCGTGGATATGAATAAACCCGGTGCCCAGGTCTGGTACGATGGATTAATTCAGCACATTGCGGATATGGGTGTGGACTTTATCAAGTACGATGATATCGTGCCCTACCCCAAAGAGGTCAAGGCCGTAGCCCGAGCTATAAACAAATGCAGAAGGCCCATCGTGCTCAGTCTCTCACCCGGTGGAAGCGTGGATCCCAATGCCATTGATTCCTTCCGCATGGCTAACATGCTGCGTGTCACTCATGATATCTGGGATGAACAAGACGATATTGATGAATGCTTTAAGGCCTGGCGCAAGTGGCAGGGCAAGGAACGTCTTGGATTCTGGATCGATATGGATATGATTCCCTTTGGACAGTTGCAGCTGATGTCGCCGCCTGGCAAGCAAAAGGACTCCATGCAGAAGGGCGATATCGCCCTGTCTGGTAAAGGCACACGCCGCTGGTGCCAGCTTAATGAAGCACAGAAACGTACGTTTATCACCCTGCGGGCCCTGGCTGCTTCACCGTTGATGGTAGGCGGTGATCTGCCTACCGTGGATGCACATTCCCTGGACTTACTTACCAATCCGGAAATGCTGGCCTGCAATCAGAATGGTGTGATGGGAGAGTTGTTGTTTGAGCGAGATGAGATGGAGGTTTGGCGGGCTCTGGAGAAGGGCAAAGGGAATGCCGGATGGGTTGGTATTTTCAATCGTAGTTTGAAAGCACAAAGTTTTGTCCTGACACCGGCCGTACTGGATTTGCATACCTCGGTGGCTGTTGAAACACTGGACATATGGCACAATAAAAAGATCTTTCTTAATAAAGCCAGGAGCCATCTGGTCCAGATCGAGGGTTGCGATGTCCTATTCTTGCGTTTCAAACCATCGACTGAAATGGGAAAATCCGGTTCCTGCTTGACTAACCTGGCTTCGCAGGGGACAGAACGAGTATGACGCAAGCACTATTTCGTTGAATACTAACTCGATTCTCCAAAACAGGAAAACTGCTATGGAAACGGAAGCAAGAGAAGAAAAACCTGAACAGAAACGCAGCATTGATAGAAGAACCTTTCTTAAAGTCGCCGGCGCTACAAGTGCAATCCTCGGAGTATCAGGTCTCGGTCTTAACGGTTATCAGGCCGGAAAAGACCCCATGACATATACAGGCTGTGAAGGTCTTCAGGGAGCTGCTCAGAGATTCAACCGCAAGAGATTTGCCGTTGATGAACCTCCTTATGAAAAAGTAGGCCCAATTTCACGCCCTGATGGCCGAACGGAAGTTATTTTCAGCAGGATGCGGGTGATGAAGCGTGCGGCGGGAAAGAAAATTGAAGACCTGAATGAGCCTTATAGAAGCTATTATCAACAGCATCCGGAAGATTTTGAACTTGATATGCAAAACCGAGAGCTGAGACAGAAACTATTTGAGGATAGCTTAGAAAACAAGAACAGGTACATCCTCGCAACAGCCTGGTCAAATGCGATGGGGGCGGTCTCCCCAAGGCCGATAGGTAACGAGCCTCCGGAGCAATCAGATTTTCCAGGTCAAGGATCCGGCGGTCCGCTAAAAATGAGAAGTCCTGAATCAACTGCGAAGCTGATTAAGAAAGTTAGTTATGAATTCGGCGCAGCTCTCGTAGGGATAACAAAGCTCAATCATGACTGGGTCTATAAATATCCGAGCAGCCGACGCGGTTTTGAGATGAATGAGCCGATAGAAGTGCCGAAGCACTGGGAATACGCGATTGTGGTTGGAACACCAATGTCCTGGGGTCCGATGTATGCCAATCCGAATTACGGTACAAGCAATGATGCATATTCCAAGTCGCGCATTGTTGCGTTTCGCCTGGTGTCATTTATCAAGCGGTTGGGTTACGCCGCCCGGCCTCATACGCCGGGCAACAGTTATGATCTTATGGTACCCCCCATTATGGTCGATGCAGGGCTTGGTGAGCAGGGCAGGCATTCGATAGTAATCACCCCTGAACTGGGATGCAATGTAAGACCAGCCGTTGTCACTACTAATCTGCCGATGTCAACGGATAAACCTATCGCGTTCGGAGTGCAGAATTTCTGCAAAAACTGCAAAATTTGCGCTGAGCAGTGCCCCAGCGGGGCGATTCCTAAAGGAGACAAGGAAACTATCAGGGGTTACAAACGGTATCAATTACACAGCTCAAAATGTTATAACTTCTGGAATTCCAACCATGGCAGCCTTGGCTGCAGAATATGTATAGCGGCATGTCCTTATACTCGAAAATCAAATTGGATACACAGAGCGGCCCTTCAGGTTACTGCTAATGATCCCACAGGTGTTGCGGACAAACTGTTAGCCGGCATGCAGAAACGTTTCTATCCCGGCCCTGAGCCTGCAGATTACTACGCCGAGACACTCGGCGGCAAGAACGCTTCCTATAGAAAACCTCCGTGGTGGCTGAGAACTGAGGATTTTATCGAATTATAGACTACTCTTTGGAGCTAATTATGGGCTTTTTTGACAGCGGCTTTTTCTGGTTTACAGAAGGCCTGTTAGCTTGCCTGGCTATAATCGCACTTAAAATCTGGGCAGAAGACAAGAGAATCCGCATGCCTTTTTGGAAATGGCCGGTTGTTATTGCCTGGGTCCTGTTCCTCTCGATTTCCGTTGCCTATGTAGGAACGAGTATCGGTGAGGGCGAGACACACGCAGCCTTTATCGGGGCGATTTTCGCTTCTGTCTTAGCTGTTGTTTCAGGGGTGATCGTGTGGCGATTATTGACTGTACGCTGAAGAACAAAGAACGTTTGATTGCTTCTGTTATTCTTTCATCGCTCATCCTTGCTTGGATTGCCGGCATTTTCCGACATCGTTCAGACATCACAGCTTTTCTCAGGCAGGCCCTTCCATCAGCAACTCGATTCGATTCAATTTCAGATAAGATGTATGTAGGCCTGCTCTCGGCTGAACCTCAAAACAGAAAAGTAGGTTATGTCGCAATACGTTCAGCCCAGGGTTATGCGGGTCCTGTCACTATCGCCGCCGGCCTCGATACTAAC
>CAYNKI010000127.1:0-10932 GCA_964397675.1 uncultured Pirellulales bacterium | reverse complement strand
ATGAGAAAAAAACGAATAGGACATTTGGTGAAAACAAACCCAAACAAAGCCAATTTTCAGACGACAGATGACAGACGACAGATGACAGACGACAGAAGACAGACGACAGATGACAGACGACAGAAGACAGACGACAGAGGACAGACGACAGAAGACAGAGGACATTTTTAGTTGATTATTGACAATTGATTGATGATACAATGAACTACGAACAATTACCTTTTGAATAAGGAGATTAAAAATGTTTACAGGGGCAATGGTGGCGCTGATTACGCCTTTTCAGGACGGCGAGATTGATTTTGAAACGCTCGATGAGCTGATTGATTTCCAATTAGAAAACGGAATTGATGCGATAGTGCCGGTAGGTACGACCGGTGAATCGCCCACCTTAAGCCACGAAGAGCACAAAAAGGTTATCGAAAGAGTAGTAAAAGCTGTAGGTGGAAATGTGCCTGTGATTGCGGGGGCCGGCTCAAACAGCACTGCTGAGGCCATCGAACTGACGGCATTTTCAAAAAAGGTAGGGGCCGATGCCACCTTGCAGGTTTGTCCATATTACAACAAGCCCACACAAGAAGGCTTTTACCAGCACTTCAAGGCGATTGCGGAAGAGGTTGACCTGCCGATAGTTTTATACAACATCCCTGGCCGATGCGGAGCCGGCATGACTCCAGAAACAATCGCCCGCTTAGCTGAAGTCGAAAATATCGTCGCTATCAAAGAGGCGACCGGCAGCCTCGACCAGGCCAGTGAAATCACCACCCGCTGTGATATAACTATTATTTCGGGGGATGATTCGCTGACGCTGCCGCTGGCTTCGGTGGGAGGTAAAGGCGTCATAAGCGTGGTAGCAAACATTGTCCCTGCCGATGTTAAAGCGATGACCGATTTAATTCTTGAAGGAGATTTTGTTTCAGCCCTTAAATGGCACAAGAAGCTGTTTACACTGAGCAAAGGTATGCTGATCCTGGCAACGAATCCCATACCTATCAAGGCTGCTGTAGCTATGTTGAATATGGCTTCGGAGGAACTGCGTTTGCCTCTGGTGACTATGGAAGAAGACAAAAAAGCTATTCTTAAACAGACATTGAAAGATTACGGCCTGCTACACTAATCGCCTCTGAGAAAACGTGTGTCTATTAAACGCGGTATTATCTATCTAACTATACTGACAGTGTGTGCCACCGCGGTCGCCCGTACAGAGCTTGGCGTCCAAGGCAGACAGCTCACTATCAACGGCAAACCTACATTTCTGCTGGGCATCAGTTATTACGGCGCCCTGGGAGCTTCCAAAGATTCTATCCAGCGTGATTTCGACGACATGCAAAAATATGGCTTCAATTGGATTCGTGTCTGGGCGACCTGGGGAGCATTCGATAATGAGGTCTCTGCTATCGACCGACAAGGCCGACCACGCCAGCCTTATCTGGCTAAGCTTGAATGGCTGGTAGCCGAATGTGACCGCAGAGGTATGATAGTTGACGTAACCCTTTCTCGCGGCAACGGAGTCACTGGCCCTGTGCGCCTGCAAACCGCTGAAGCGCTGCGCCGTGCCGCTGAAACTATCGTAACATCACTGAAATCTTATCAGAACTGGTATCTGGACATGGGCAATGAAAGAAACATTCGTGACAAGCGATTTGTTTCGACCAAAGAATTGGCCGAGCTGAGAAAATCCATTAAAAGCCTTGATCCGGATCGGCTGGTTACAGCTTCATTCGTCAGAGATATTGAAAAAGAGGAACTCAAAGAAATACTTCTCGATGTACGTGTGGATTTTTTAGCCCCTCATCGGCCGCGACATTCCAAGTCACCAGGACAAACCGCGACCCAGACAAAAAAATACCATGAGATGATGAAACAATTGGACAGAATCGTGCCTATACATTATCAGGAGCCGTTTCGCAGAGGATTCAGGCCCCAAAAATGGGAGCCAAAGGCTGAAGATTTCTTAGCTGACCTGAAAGCAGCTCTGCAGGCAGGTGCTGCTGGATGGTGCTTTCACAACGGTGACCAGAAAGACAAACCCCAAAGCAGACCACGCCGGTCGTTCGATATGCGCAAAGCCAGGCTGTTTGAGCAATTAGATAAACAAGAGATGAGGGTTGTTCGCCAAGTCAGAGCTGTTGTCTTGCTCAATGACTACACAGCTTCGCGATAGGTCTTTAATGTAGCGGAAATCATTCCGCTGACGGAGTGATTTTCTCTGACGTAGTCCTGGGCCCCTCTGGCAAGTTGGCGGGCAAACTCTTTTCTGTCGAACAGCCGTTGTAAGCTGCTCCTTATGCTAAGCTCATCATTCGGGTCAAACACAATGGCTGTCTGGTCCTTAATAATCAAATCGTCAACGCCGCCCTTACAGGCAGCCACGGCTGAGCCCAAACTCATCGCCTCCAACAAAAAAGGGTTAAAAGCCGCATTTGGCTGAGGCTGAATGAAAATATCACCAGCAGCAAGGATCGAACGCCACGGCTTTAATCTGGGAACAATAGTGACAGTTTGCTGAAGGTCAAGTGCAGCTAATAATTTTCGCAATTGTCTCTCTGCCCGTCCTGCACCTATTACTGCCAATATAAATTCATACTCGTTAATCACCAAATTCCTAACTGCACTAAACAAATTTTCAAAGTCAGCCACATTATCCAAAGGATGAGCTATCACCATACTGGCCAGACGAGAAAGGTCAGAAAAACACACCTGGTCTTGGTCCACAAAAGTGCCGATATTTATCTGCTGAATTCTCTCAGCAAAGCGCCGATATGCTTTCGTCATATTAGCTGCGATGCTTTTAGCCGGTACAATAATTTTTGTACAGTGCTTCGATATGGAAAAATGTCGCCACCGGCTTCGCAAAGAATTAACCATCAATACGTAAGGCAAATCTAATCGATGAGCCAATTGCTTTGCAAAGTTTGCCTTACTTTCACACAAGCAGTGTAAAATAGTAGGCTTAAATTTTGCGAGCTGCTCTATGAGTATGTTTCTATTGTAAGGTTCCATTAATGGCAGATTAATAGCAGGGTAGGTGATGATCTCAACCGCCCCAGAGATAACAGAATCAATACCGCGATCCGGAGGACAAATCAAAGCTGGCCGTATCGACTCGTCCGCCAAACCAACTAAAAGATGCTCTAAGAACATCGAATACTCAAAGGCCGTGCGTTCCGAGACAATCAAAGCCGGCCGAAGCGATTTATTCACTATTCTCTCTTCCACTGCTAAATATCATTACTTTTTGTTCGATATAGTATCATAGAACCAATTTTTTATCCATTGCAAAAACCAAAACTTATGAGCCTGCTTCAAATTATCTTTAACAACCTTGATTGCATGGTATTTAACCTTGCGATTGTTTGTGAATTTGGTATAAACAGCATTACTGAAAGAGAAAAATTATGGGAAGATTGCTTGTCATAGCAAACAGGTTGCAGTTCAGTATAACAAAAAGGGCGGGTGAGTTTCACTTCCGCCCGAGCCCAGGGGGACTTGCAACAGGTCTATCTTCCCTGCCTGAAACTTATGAGCGGCTCTGGATAGGTTGGCCGGGTATAACAAGTGAAAAGCTGACGGACAACGACAAAGAACAAATCAGACAAAAATTGACTGCGGAAAATTGTCACCCCATATTTCTTTCCCAAAAGCAAATAGACGATTACTATCTGGGATTCTGCAACGAAACGATTTGGCCCCTTTTCCACTACTTCCCTGTACGTACCGTATACGAAAATCGCTTCTGGCAAACTTACAAGCAAGTGAATCAAAGTTTCTGCGATGAAGTAACAAAAATCGCAAAGAGCGGAGACTATATCTGGGTTCACGATTATCAATTAATGTTACTTCCGAGGCTTTTGCGAGAAAGACTCTCCGATCTGCAAATTGGTTTTTTCCTGCACATCCCGTGGCCTTCATTCGAGTTGTTTAGATTATTACCGTGGCGTGAAGAAATTTTAGAGGGCCTGTTGGGAGCCGACCTAATAGGATTCCATACTTATGATTACGCCAGACATTTTCTCAGCGGCGTTTGCAGAATAGTAGGCCTTGATCATACTCTGGGCAAAGTCACCCACGGCAATCGCGTCATTCAAATCGACGCATTTCCTATGGGGATAGATTACGAAAAATATTCGCAAGCCATCCGCAATGCTGGCGTTAAAAAAGAAGTAAATAAAATACTGCAAAAATTAGGCGACCGTAAAATCATTATATCTATAGACCGACTGGACTATACCAAGGGCATTATCCAGCGATTGGAGGCCTTCGATTTATTCTTATCTAAAAATCCTGAATATAAGGGTAAAGTCACTTTAATTATGGTGGCTGTCCCATCCCGCACAAGCGTTGAGGATTACAAAACGCTAAGAAGCAACCTCGAACATCTGGTTGGAAGAGTAAACGGCGAACACGGCGCGATTGGGTGGGTGCCGGTATGGTATCTTTACCGATTTCTGCCATTCAAAAGGCTTGTAGCTCTGTACAATGTTGCTGATGTAGCTTTAATAACACCATTGAGGGACGGAATGAACCTAATCGCAAAAGAGTTTATAGCAACGAAAGCTGACGGCAAAGGCGTTTTAATTATTAGCGAAATGACTGGTGCAGCAAGTGAGTTAGGAGAAGCCCTGATAGTAAATGCAAATAATAAAGAGGCCATCGTCACCGCAATAAAAGAAGCGTTTGAGATGCCAACGGACGAACAAATCGAGCGCAACAAAATGATGCAGGAAAGGCTTCGTCGCTACGATGTTTCGAGATGGACCAGCGATTTTATAAACGCCTTATCTGAGGTTAAAAAGACCCAGCAAGAGCTTTCTGTCCGCAAACTATCTGAAGCCATACGCCAGAAATTGATTAGCGACTATACCAAAAGCCAGAAAAGGCTATTCCTGCTGGACTATGACGGCACACTGGTGGGCTTTAGAGACAGACCTGAAAAGGCTGGACCCGATTCTGAAATTATGCGATTGTTGGAAAGTTTATCCAATAATCCAAAGAATACTATCATAATAATAAGCGGACGGCCAAAAGCAATATTAGCGAAATGGCTGGGCAATCTTAATGTGGCATTAGTTGCCGAACACGGGGCCTGGATTAAAGAAAAAAGCAAAGACTGGCAATGTATAGAGTCTCTCAGCAGCGACTGGAAAGATTCAATTAGACCTATCCTTGAGCTTTACTCAGATCGGACCCCAGGTTCTTTGGTGGAAGAAAAGGACTTCTCGCTGGTTTGGCACTATCGTAGGGCTGACCCTGAGCTTGCCTCCGTCAGGGTCCAGGAATTAAGAGTTGCCCTCTTAAATCTGACGGCAAATCTGGATGTCGGTGTTGTTGAAGGCAGCAAAATACTGGAAATAAAAAATCTCGGCATAAACAAAGGCCGAGCCGCTGAATTTTGGCTCGAAAAAGAAAAGTGGGATTTTATCCTGGCGGCAGGCGACGATTATACCGATGAAGAAATGTTCGCTGTTCTACCAGACGATGCGTATTCTATAAAGGTGGGCGTAAGTATCTCGAAAGCGCGATTTAACGTGGATACCGTAAACGAAATCAGGTCGTTGCTTAAGCAACTAGCAGGAGATCAGTATGATACGCCTTGAAGATTTTCGTCACATAGTACCAGACGAGACATTGGCTGAAATCTACGCCAGAGCAAGGGGTCTTTACGGCAAACATATTATTAATCTTAATGCCACATATCAGGGTGGCGGAGTCGCCGAAATTCTTTATTCTCTCGTTTTGTTGATGAATGATGTCGGTATAGACGCCGGCTGGCGAATTTTACACGGAAGCCAAGAGTTTTTTGAGATTACCAAAAGTTTTCACAATGCACTTCAGGGAGGAAAATTGAATTTATCCGAAAGGAAAAAACACATATATCTTCAAGTTAATGAAAATTTCTCAAAATTCACACATCTGGCGCACGACTGCGTGATTGTGCACGATCCTCAGCCGCTTTCGTTAATAAGGTCCTATAGAAAACGGCAACCCTGGATATGGCGATGCCACATCGATCTGACAGAACCGCATACACAGTTGTGGGATTTCCTCAAGGGCTTTCTATTGAAGTATGACCAGTTCGTTGTATCAAGCGAGAAATATTTTAAGGACGACCTTCCAATCGACCAACGGCTCATGTTTCCTGCTATTAATCCCATTAGCCGCAAGAATAGGCAAATCTCCGAGAAGACAATGTTGGAACACGTAACTAAAGCAGGCATCCCAACAGACAAACCCATAATTACCCAAGTGTCCAGGCTTGACCCGTGGAAGGATCCGGAGGGTGTAATAAACGTGTACAAACTGGTTAAGGAGAAAATAGATTGTAGATTGGTTTTCTGCTATAACGTAGCCAGTGACGACCCCGAAGGGCTGCAGATGTACAAAAAGGTACAGCGGAAAGCAAACAAATTGCTCAAAAATGGAGACATCCTTTTTGTTGTCGGAAACAACGAGACGTTGGTTAATGCCATACAAAGATTTTCGCGTGTTATAATTCAAAAGTCCATAAAAGAAGGCTTTTGCCTTTCCGTTACCGAGGCGCTTTGGAAAGGTACGCCCGTGGTAGCTTCAAACGTAGGGGGCATACCTGCGCAAATCGAGGATGGTAAAAATGGATTTCTGCTTGAGCCTAAGGATACAGAAGGATTTGCCGATAGGATCATCCACATACTTAAGAATCCCAATGAAGCCAAAAATCTTGGCCAAAAGGCAAAGGAAACCGTAAGGCAAAAGTTTTTGATAACTCGGCTGCTTTCTGATTACCTGGATATGTTAAATTCTATAATGAGCAACTAACCTGCCCGGATTCGTGTCCCCGAAAGGCTGTTGACTGCCGAGTATCTAAACCTGTGTGGTTTGCGTGATTTGTCTTGTTAGTTCGTTCAGCAATGCATGCATTTTCAGGTCGGAATTTTTGGCCTGTTCAATCTTGCTATAAGCGTGCATAACAGTAGTATGGTCACGGCCGCCCAAATGCCCACCAATTTCTTCGAGGCTGTGCTTGGTTAAATTTCTGGCTAAATACATACAAATCTGACGCGGCTCGGTAATGCTCTGGCTGCGTTTTTTGCTTTGCAGGTCTGCAAGGCGAACATCAAAATGCCTGGTTACCACTTCGATTATGTCGGTGATACTTATATGCCTGGCGGCTAAGCCAACTTGCCCATTTAAAGCTCTTTGGGCTAATTCAAGACTCACGATGGACGATGGAGGATGGACAACGGGCGACGGACGTCCATCGTGCCTCGTCTCTCGTCCCTCGGACAAGGCCAGAGCGTAAATAGTAGTTAAAGCACCTTCCAATTCCCTAATATTCGTGTGCACTTTGCTGGCGATATACTCTGCTATTTCATCAGATATATTTAGGCCTCGCAGGTGAGCTTTCTTTTGCACAATTGCAACTCTTGTCTCATAGCTTGGCGGGTCAATTCTGGCAACCAAACCCCAGTTAAATCTGCTGATAAGACGTGCTTCAAGAGAAGGGATTTCTGACGGTGGGCTGTCGGCGCTGAGAATGATTTGTTTGCCGTTATTATAAATGGCGTTAAAGGTATGGAAGAATTCTTCCTGACTTTGCTCGCGCTTGCGCAAAAACTGAACGTCATCAATTATCAGTGCATCAACCGTGCGAAACTGGTTTTGAAAGCCGGATAAATTTCCTTCTTCGATTGCTCGAATAAATCTGTTAACGAAATCTTCACAGCTTAATAATTGAATCACGCTACTATTATATGTGCGCTGGGCTTTACAACAGACCGCGTGTAAAAGATGAGTCTTGCCTAAGCCAGAATTACCATAAAGAAAGAGCGGATTATAGGTATTGCCTAAAGATTGGCTTACTGCAACACAACTGGCGTGAGCAAGACGGTTGCTCGGCCCGACGACAAAATTATCAAAAGTATAATCAGGATGAAGTTTAAGGCTTCCCGGTCCCGATGTACATTGGGATCGGGATTGAGAGTGGCGGGCAGCACCTTGCTGACTATCAAGCTGGAAATCTATTGTGACAAGATGGCCGGTTATCTGCTGAGCTGCTCGGGTAAAACTGCTTTTGCAATTATCACGTAAAAACTGAACGGTTGCTTCATCCGGACAGCCAATTCCGAGTAAACCTCTTTCCAAGTGTAAGACCGTTAAGTTGTCGAACCACTTACGGGTATTGGCTGGGTCAAGTGACTTTACACGCTCAAGTATATCAGCAAAAATGTTTTCAATTTCTCGAGCTGCCAAAACCATCTTCCTTTATGATTTCGCGCTCTATGATTGAACTAGTACCTCCCCCTGCACCAAATGAGCCAAAGCCCACGTTTATTGGTGTGGGGCAAATCGATTTACGAAATCTACATAGGATCGATTGATTTGTCAAAGAAAAAACTGCCTAATGGCAAAAAATAGAAAAAATACTAATTTTTTATGGGCTAATGGACACTTAATGCTTGATTCTCGATAATTGATAATCGATAATCGAAAAATAGTGGAGGTTAGTAGTTAATCTAAGAAGGACGTAGTATATGGGAATTTTCACTAAAACGGCAGGATATCTGAAAGAACGACTGGGCAAAACACGCAACAAAATCAGCTCTTCGATTTCGTCGGTTATAAGTCTGGGCAGAGATATTGATGAGGCCCTGCTTGATGAGCTGGAAGAAACACTGATAAGCGATGATATTGGCGTAGAAACAACGGACAAGCTCATATCGGAGCTGCGAGCTGCTTTCCGCGGCCGTCAAATTGCAACCACCGATGAAATATTGCCATTTCTTAAAGAGCATATGAAAAGCTACTGGCCAGACCGCGATAGACAATTGCATCTGGCGCCGAGTGGTCCGACCGTTATCCTTGTGGCTGGCGTCAACGGCACCGGCAAAACCACAAGCATCGCCAAATTGGGTTACACGCTGAGCCAGGATAACAAAGAGGTCATTGTCGCTGCCTGCGACACATTTCGTGCCGCCGCCATAGAACAGCTCTCCATCTGGGCCGAACGCATCGGCGTACAGATCGTCAAACACCAAATCGGCGGCGACCCCGCAGCGGTAGCCTTCGACGCCTGTGAAGCCGCTGTTGCCAGAAACGCCGACGTACTGATTCTCGATACCGCTGGGCGGTTGCACACAAAGAAGGATTTGATGCAGCAACTGACTAAGATTCGTGACGTGGCAGCCCGCAAAATACCTGGTGCCCCACACGAAGTACTGCTGGTCCTCGATGCCACTACAGGCCAGAATGCAATTGCCCAAGCGAAGATATTTACCGAAGCGATTAACCTTACCGGCATATTCTTAGCCAAACTCGACGGCACCGCACGCGGCGGAATAGTTATCGCCATCAAAGACCAGCTCGACATACCGGTAAAATTTGTCGGCCTGGGCGAAAAGCCGGAAGACATCGCTGAGTTCGATCCGGAAAAATTTGTCGAGGCAATGTTCGATTAAATCAAACCTTTGGGTAATTGCCCAGATACTCGGTTTTGGGCAGGCCGCCGGTCAGCGGCATTGCATATTCGATAAATGCCTCAGTTACCCCGTTGCCTTCGGCGTTAATAAACTCATCGGGCATAGATTTCGTCTTCTCGGCGACACTACTAAGCTCGGTGCGGAATAATTCAACTTTATAATCCGCTCCATTTCCAAGCCGTTTTATTGCGACTGAGCCGCTAACTTCTTTCATAGCATACTGAACCGCATGGCGGCCACACCACCGTGCCTCACGTGCATCCACTTCTGACCGCAGGCCGGCAAAGCTCCTCTGCAGATAGCCGAAGGTATCAGCCCGGACACGCTTTGCACCGAGTTTGGTCTTTACCTGCTGTGCTAAAAAGTCCGCCAGTGCACCTGTACCAGACAGTTGAATATTTCCATGCGAATCGGTCTCACTTTCCTTAGCTAGTTTTTTAGCCCAGGTGACGCCGTCGGCGTCGCAAGTGCCTTCGCTGACGGCTACGACACATCGGCCGAGCTTTTTATAGACGTCTTCGACATCACTAAGGAATTTGTCCAGCGAAACACCTCTCTCAGGAACATATAACAAATGCGGGCCATCATCATCTCTTTGTTTGCCCAACGCGGTAGCGGCGGTCAAAAAGCCAGCGTGCCTGCCCATAATCACATCAATTTTTATGCCGGGCAGGGTGCGGTTATCCAAATCATCACCCATCAGGGCGCAGGCCTCGAACTTTGCAGCCGTGCCAAAACCTGGACAGTGGTCAGTAACAAGCAGGTCGTTATCTACTGTTTTAGGAATGTGAAATGCTCGCAGTTCGTAGCCGGCATCTTCAGCGATTTTGTTGATGATGTAAGCGGTATTTGCTGAGTCGTTGCCTCCGATGTAGAAAAAATACCTAATATTGCGCTTTTTGAAAACATCAAGGATTCTCGCGCAATATTCCTCATCAGGCTTATCCCTGCTGGAACCAAGAGTTGAACATGGCGAAGCAGCCACCTGTTCCAACGTATCGGCTGAGAGCTTTTTCAAATCGATAAACTCGTCTTTTGACATTCCGACTACTGCGTGGAGCGCACCACAGAGATTTTCGATTTCCGGGTGCTTGTTAGCCTCTTCGATAACGCCGACCAGAGAGGCATTTATCACGCCGGTCGGCCCACCCGACTGACCTATCACTGCATTCGCTTTTGGTGCATTTGCCATTTCATATACTCTCCATCGAAATTTCCTACGTTACCATTACGAAGGACGAGATTATACACAGCCAATTCAAAAACACAAGGATAATTGAAAAACCTGTCCTGAGCGAAGTCGAAGGATTGGCTTTGTTTGGCTTTGTTTTTCATTAACCGCCGAGTTCGCCGAGAACGCGGAGAAATAGGATAGAGAGCGTATTTCTTTATTGGACAATCACTTACACAAATATCCTTCCTCTTTGCCTGGCTACGGCGAAGCGCTTCGCCAAGACGAGCGTACTCAGCGTTCTCTGCG
>CAYNKI010000126.1:0-10940 GCA_964397675.1 uncultured Pirellulales bacterium | reverse complement strand
TTTAAGGCCGAAGATTGCACCGATAAAACGCTGATTACCGGCACAGACGGCGTTAACCTACGAGAATATATTGGCAAGCGCATAGCAATGACCGATTATCCTTATTTCCTTGATCTGGGCTATGATATAGGTTCCGGCCCCACCGAATCGTTCTGCGGTTGTCTGACCAAACGGCTAAAGGGTTCTGGAATGAGGTGGGATACAGACAATGCCGAAGCTGTAATGGCCTTAGCCAGTATATATTACAGCAATCAATGGGATAGACACTGGAAATCAAGGCATAAAGCCGCATAGCCGCCAGAAACAAATCTCACACACCCGCAATGGTGTGGTGAATCTGTTTATGATGTTTGAGCCATTGAAAGCCCGTAGCCACGTGAAAGTAATGGATCAGCGTACGCGAAGAGATTTTGCGGAATGTATTCGAGAACTGGTGGATGTTCATTATCCGAATGCTGAAAAGATAGTTCTGGTTCTGGATAATTTGAACGCCCATTCTGAGGGTTCGCTTTATGAAGCCTTTGAACCTGCCGAAGCACGTCGGCTTGCTGAAAAGCTGGAAATACATTACACACCGAAGCATGGTATCTGGCTGAATATGGCGGAAATTGAGATAGGTGTTTTGAGTCGACAGTGTTTGTCAAAATATATTGAAAGTGGCGAAAAGCGCCGGCAGTGTGCACGGCCCATGGCGAATCAGCCGCAGCCCAGCTTTGAGCTTTGCTTTTCCAAATGCTCATTTTAACACCCTTGGTCTTGCTTTGTTAGCGAAACAGTGGACAGCTTAACCAGCCGAACCGCCGTGGTACGGACCCGTATGCCCGGTGGTGTGACAGGGAAAGCCCGCGAGGGCCTACCTATGTCGATGTCAGCTCAGTATTCCCAGTTGAGTTTTGAGGACTTTGATTAGCCACCCATGTCGAGGGAAATCTGAATCTTAACTTTCACTTTCCAACTCAATTATTTCTGTAAATCGCACAAGGGCTCCGGCCGTTTGTGGATGCGGTTCGATTTTTCCTGCCAGACCGACCTTTCGGCCTATGAATTTGCTCAAATCCATTTGCGAGGTCTGCTCGCTTGGTAAGGCGTAACATGTCATTTTGCCGGAATCTTCTACTATTCGGTAATGTCCGGGGCCGTAAGTCTTGAAAGTTTGAAACTGCCCGACAACCACGAATCTGCCTATGTCTTGTGTTTTAGCCAGCTTTGTGGCACGGGCTTTATCTATCCGCTCCATAATCTGCTTCAACTGTGAATTTTGAAGCTGCACCTCTTTGCCTACTGCTAAGGCCACTTCAAAGCCTTCTATTTGCTTAATCACAAACTGTGCGTAGCGTATGACCTTGCCAGCCTTTTTATTATTGGCGATTTCATTAAGTGCCTTTTTTATATCTGTATAATTTTGCTTGTCGATTGGTTTGGCTCGCTCAGCCTTTATTCGCTTTTGTAGAGCGTAATATTCTTTGAGCTTCTCAGCCTCCACAGAAATTTCTTTTTCTTTAGGAGCAGCCGTGTTAGCATCGGCTATTAGTTCAGGAGGAGAAGGTGGTGGTGGCAGTGTCTGTATAACTGGTTTAGCGGGTTTTGTATATTGTGTGCTTACCCAAAGATAAGCGGCACTCGGTGGAGCAATCTTGTAGTAGTCGTCCTTTTCTTCATTTAGTAATTTGACTTTATCACCTCGCTTGAGCCTTCCCTGCTCAGATGTAGAGTGCATCGGCTCTACGTTATCAGAGCCGGCATAGACACGAACGTTGTCACCTGTAACAGTCCCAATAGTTGGATTATCCAGACTAACGCTGACATACTGCATTGAAATCCAGGAGAAGTTGCCGGCCGATGGAACAATGCGAGACCAGCCGAATTGTGTGCCAACGACTTCTACTCTGTCGCCCTTGTTGAGCTTGCCGCAGCTATAATAATTCGTGCCCGGACCGCTGCGTATATTGACGTCGTTGCCGGTTATCTCAGCAACATAAGGAAAAGATAGAGTAGAGACAGCATTAGAATCATTAACCGAAGCTGATTCTTCCGGTGCAGTGGTGGCTGACTGGGCAAAACTGATGGATGCCATACTTGCTAAAATTGTGAGAATGAAGACCGCTCTAAAGTTTTGGCCGAATGTTAGTTGAATTACGCTTTTAGGGGAAATGATTTGAACTTGCATTTTTGCCTCCCTACAAAAAAAAGATTATTGTGTAAAATTCCTGAAATTACCCAAAACGCCGCACGACATTTCCAATTTGAAACTACCACTTGTTTCAACAATTGTCAACTCTTTATTTACTCAAACTGACCAATACGATAGCAGAAATAATAATAAGTCCTTTATTTGCAAAAACATATAACAGTTTGTCATTCTGAGCGTAACGAAGTGAAGCGAAGAATCTGGCCCACGATGAAATGTGATTTCCTATTGCTAAGGCCAGATGCTTCGCCTTTCGGCTCAGCATGACAATGAAATCGGTCAGTTTGAGTAATTTATTTGATTTTAAGGCGTCCTAAATGACCAGACATCGCCGTAGGTTTTGACATTGCCGGCGGCGTCAAGAGCATCGATACGCCAATAGTATGTGATGTTTGGTTTCAATAGGCCTGGCTCGAAGATGTTATTTGTCTGTTGGACTTTATACTCATCAGAAGCGTGATTTGCGTTGGCCACCGCATCTTTACTTTGCCCAAAGTAGACATCGTGCGAGATAGCGCGCAGCCCCCCGAGCCACATCAGGTCCGCATCCGGCTTAACCGTGATGCTGCCGTCGGGAGGAATTGGCGTTGAGGCTTTAGGCCACTTGCGTCCCGGAATCCAGTAGTTTGGGTCGCCGTACTCGTATGCGCCGATGTCAGGAGCCTTGCCGATATATCCATCCGTGATCCCGGGGATGACCTTCCCAGCATCGACCAAATCCGAGCCGGCCCTTGGGCGGAAATCCCAGTTGTCCGGATCGCGAAGCTGGTCCTTGATTGACTTCCCATTCCAGCAGCCGTTCCAATTGTGGTCATGTGTGCCTGGAATCGGATCGCCGCATATCCAAGAAGAAGGAACTATTGCGTCGGCGGCGTTATTGCGCGTAATTGTATGCTTGTTAGGCGTCGGGTGTTTGTCGGTGGCGATGTTGATATTGCCCTGGGTTTTGCCTTCTTTGATTAAGTTTGCCTTGTCGGTCTGATTGTAGCCGGTGTTGTTGTAAATTTCGTGCCAATCGCCTTTCATGCGTATCGTGCGGGCGGTCCACACCACGTTATGATGGTCCAATGCACCGGTGCCGGCTGGATTGCCGTCGGAGCGAAGAGAGTATTTTAGCGTATGATGCACCCAGTTGTAGGCGCGATCCTTGATTTTGGGGGCGCTGCCTTGAAACCCGCCGCCGTCGTCTTGCAGATAGCCGAACCAATACACGTGGTTGTACTCTTTGGGGCCGGGGCAACACGTGATGCCTTCCGATGGACCGCTGACGCACAACGTGTTGTGCTTGAACGCGTTGACGTTCTTACATGACAGCTTGATGGCTTTGGAGCCGAGTCCGGTAAAGTCAACATGATGGAAATAATTGTTTTCGATCGTGTGATTACCGTCGCCCTTTATCTCCAGCGCGTGGCCTTCCGTGTATTCGAAGACGCAGTTGGTGACTATATAAGCCGCGCCGCTCAATGTGGTCTGGTTGTCATGCAGTTGCCCGTTTCCCATCCAATATTTGCCGAGCAATCGTTGGAACCAGCTCGGATACGAAAAGACGCAATTCTCGAAGGTGATATGGTCGCCATTCGTGGAGTTAACGGTCGTGGCGAAAAAGTTCAAACCGCGGAAATCTAAATACGCGCAGTCTGTCAGGTCAATGGCAAACATTTGCGTTTTGCCTCGAATATTGCGGCCGGTGGGATTCTGTCCGTCGTCGGCCCAGAGATACACGGTCTTGTTTGCCGGAGTGAAATACCATTCGCCGGGCAGGTCCAAGGCGTTGAGATGTTCGAGAAAAAACCAGCCCTCGCCATTGTATTTTCTGCTATTTAATGGATCATGCGTGAAGACCTGGCTGCCGACCGAGTGGGAATTTATCTTTCGCTCGTAAGTGAGAAAGGAGCCGAACTGCAAGATGGCCGATCCGCCGGCGAAGCTTTTCCCCGTAGCTCCTAAGTCGTGATAGGCAGTATTGTTTTGAACCGTGCCGTCTTGCGTACCTGCGGGATTAGCTCTCGCCCAGGTCGTAAAGCGGCTCCACCAGGTCCCATCCTTGGGTGTATACCCGTCCGCTTTGTGCTGAAAGGGGTCGCAGGGATGACCAACCGTAACGTTTGGCCAGCGTGCAACTATCTGCATCGTTCCGTCGACAAACAGCTGCCAGACGTCCTGCGGCACGGTGATTTTGTAGATGTTGCCACGGTGCCGGGTCCAACTGCCGGTGATGGGGACCGTTCCATTGAGCGTTACCTTCTCGTCCTGGTAATTACAGATGGTAATTGGGTTTGCTGCGGTGCCGTTGAGATTATTGATAATGACCTCTTTATGGTAGCTTCCGGCGCGGAGATAGAGCGTATCTCCGGCGGAAAGCCGATTGACGCCGTGCTGGATGGTCGCAAACGGCTGGGCCTTGGTGCCTGGATTGGTGTCGCTGCCGTTCGGCGCGACATAGTAGTCTCTCGCCCCGATATACATCGGAGTCATGGCAAGTATGACAGCCATAAACCCCACAAGTAATCGCTTCATTGACAATCTCCTCTCACTGAGTAGTGTTGAAGCTCCAGACATCACCTTTGACCACGGAGCCATTGGCTTTGACAGTATCTACCCGCCAGTAGTATGTGGAGGACGGTTCCAATGGGCCTGGGTCGAAGATGTTGTTTGTCTGGTTGCCTTTATACTCATCGCAAGTATGATTTGCATTGGCCACTGCTACTTTCCTTTGCCCGAAGTAGACATCGTGTGAGCTGGCTTTGTATCCGCCCAGCCACATAAGATCGGCGTCGAATTTGACGTCGGTAGCATTGTCTGGCGATATCGGTCTGGAGGCCTTTTCCACTTGACGGCCGGGAATCCAATAGTTGGTATCGCCATATTCGTATGCGCCAATATCCGGAGCAGAGCCGAGATAGCCGTCCGTGATGCCGGGTATCTCGGATCCTGCATCGATTAGCGCAGAACCCGGTGCAGGACGAAAATCCAGATTGTCTGGATCGCGCAGCTGGAGATTAGCGTCCGTGCCGGTAACGTAGCCATTCCAGTTGTGATCGTGTATCCCAGGAATGGGACATTTCGAGAGCGATTTCGTGCGATGACCCGCTATTTTATCGGCTAAGTTATTCCGCGTGATGCTGTTTCCGTTACCAAGCCCATCGGTCGCAATAATGATGTCATTTTTTACTTCAGAGTCCATGCAGCTATTGTTGTAGTTGCCGTGATAATCGCCCTTGGGCATCAGGGTGCCTTTCATAACAAGACCTACGTTGTGATGCATTAGACCGTTAGTGCCTGTGTTTCCATCCCATCGAGTACCGTATCTCGCACTATTGAGGAACCAGTTGTACCCGCGATTACAACCTTTGGCGTTGGCACTGTTGCACTGTAGGAAGGTTCCATCGGTTTGTACCTGCTGAAAACCCAACCCATTGAAATAGTTGTAGCTCTGGATTCTGGTTTCCTGTGGTCCTGCGTTGGTTTTCACACCAGCCCTTGCACCACAGATGTAGAAAGTATTCCGGGTGAACTTGTTTACCTGCAATATGCATCCAGTGTACCCTATTCCCAGCATGCAAACGTGACCAAAGAGGTTGTTGTGCAGTTCAGTGCCGTCTCCACTGAATTGAATTGCTCCGAATTCTGTATATTTCATTTCGCAATTGATGAGCTTATTGTGCGCACCACGCAGGCTTGTTTGGTAGTCAGACTGATCAGGATTACAGGGATAGGTACCCAACAGTCGCTTGGAAGCGTCCGGATATAACAGAACGCAATCTTCTACTGTTAGATGGGTAGAGTTACTGTTCCAGTCAGTGCGGAAGTTCGTGGCAAAAAACTTCAGTCCCTTGATGGTGATATAGGAGCACCCTGTAAAATCGAAGGCATGAGTTTGTGTTCTTCCACGGATGTCGCGCCCTGTTGGATTTTGTCCGCTGTCGGCCCAGAGGTAAACCGTATTTTCCGCAGGCGTATAGTACCATTCCTCTTGCCTGTCCAGCGCATTCAAATGCTCAAGAATAAAGGTCTTTGAATGTGAGTACCCTTTATTCCTGGGATCATCCAGCGGATCATGCGTAAAGGTGTTGCTTCCCGCCGAGTGGGTATTGACCTTACGTTCGCAGTTGCCGGGTCCCTGGCCTACAAGAGCCAGGATCGCGGAACCGCCTTCGAAGCTCAGGCCCGTTGCCGCCAGATTGTGGTAAGCAGGATTGTTCTCAACCGTGCCGTTTGTGTTTGTCCCGGGCATATCAGCATGTCCCCAGGTCGTCTTGCTCCACCAACCACCGTCTTCCTGCTCCCAACTGTCAGTTTTGCGCACTACCGGATCGGTTGGATGGGTATTTGCGTTCGGCCAGCGCGCAATGATCTGCATCCGGCCGTCAACAAACAGCTGCCAGACGTCCTGCGGCACGGTGATTTTGTAGATGTTGCCACGGTGCCGGGTCCAACTGCCGGTGATGGGGACCGTTCCATTGAGCGTTACCTTCTCGTCCTGGTAATTACAGATGGTAATTGGGTTTGCTGCGGTGCCGTTGAGATTATTGATAATGACCTCTTTATGGTAGCTTCCGGCGCGGAGATAGAGCGTATCTCCGGCGGAAAGCCGATTGACGCCGTGCTGGATGGTCGCAAACGGCTGGGCCTTGGTGCCTGGATTGGTGTCGCTGCCGTTCGGCGCGACATAGTAGTCTCTCGCCTCGATGTACATCGGGGTCATGGCAAGTATGACAGCCAGAACCCCCACAAGTAACCGCTTCATTGACGATCTCCTCGTCACAATACCAAGCCATAGTAAAACATGGTAATTTCAGCTTTGTAGTCGAGCAAGTTCGTCCTTGCACATTTTTAACTGTCCGGGATCAGATAGCTTTTTAACTGCAGCCTGCAGTTGCTTTATCGCTTGCTGTGGCTGGTTGAGGTAACGTGAATATAATATACCGAGCATCAATTGTACTTGCTCTATATACTCGTAATTACTGTAGTGAGCTAAAAACCGTTCGTAGGCCTGGGCTGCTTCGACTGATCTGTTGTCGCTGGCCAGTCGATTGGCAATATCTAACAGATGTTGGCGTGGCAGTATTTGATTGTTGTCGAGCTTCATAAGTTCAAGATAAATTTCAGATGCAGCCGGCAAATTGCGCTCCAGTATCCGGCTGCTAATATCATTGCGGAGCTCTGTTATTTTTTCCTCCTGTTGCCTTTGAGTAGCTGTCTTTTTTACTTCTCTTACTCTTATCGGCTTTTTGCTCATTCGACCACTAAAGGGATCGTAACCGCTTGAGACGGCGTCGCGGTACTGACGCCGTCGATTCCACCGTTTTATCATGGCCCACAGATCGAAAGCACTACTGCTGATTAAACCAGTTGCAAGCAGAAATATTATAGCTACAATGCCAAAAGCATATCCTGCCAGATGGGCGCTGTAGGCGATATTTGAAGGGGCAAAACGAGGCTCGAAGATGTTATCCCAAATAACAAGCTTGAAAATGATAAAGTATAATGCCGGCACTTCTACTGTACCTATGAAGAAAAACCAGTATAGGACTGTTATCAGAGTCTGGGGGAACAACACAAGGTACGCACCTGTAATAGCAGCGACGGCCCCACTGGCTCCCAGAGTAGGTACGCTTGAGGAAGAATGAATCACTGCATGACCTATGCCGCTAAATACAGCCCCAGCCAAATAAAAGGATAAATAACCAAGATGACCAATCTTGTCGTTTACATTATTGCCGAATATGTATAAAAAAAACATATTGCCAAAGATATGCAGGATGCCGCCATGCAAAAATGCATAACTTACAAACTGCCATACACGCGGTTCGGCTGGTATGAGCATAAATTTTACTGCCCAGTGGCGAATTACTACGGGTACCATTTGACCTCCATAGACTTCATAGTGGGGCCCATAGGTAAGTAAAAAAGCAATTACGTTGACTATAATCAAGGCATAGTTTGCATATGGTGTCCGCCGAGGTTGTATACTTGTACGAATAGGAAGCATAATTCTTTACCAATTACAAAGTTCAAATCTAAAACCTGACCATTGTAATGATAAAAAGCAACTGTGACAAGGCACAAAAAAAACAGCTGGCGGTGTACCGTACTAAGCCAAATATCTCGGCGAAAAAAAGCTTTATTTTTTGCTGAATTGGTGTTAATAAATAAACCGGTAGTAAACGTGATAGTCAAATGAACACAGAGATAGTAAAAAAACGAGTCAACGCGATCCGTCACCAACTTGGCAAGAAGAAAATAAATTGCCTTATAGTGACGAATCCAGCCAACGTAACGTATACGACCGGCTTTATGGGCGCTGATAGCTGGGCGTTAATCACTAAAGGCCAGACTTATCTTTTAACTGACAGCAGGTACACCGAACAAGCCCAAAAAGAATGCGTGGGCTGTAGAATAATTGAGCGTGCCAATTCAATATCCTTAGCTAAAGCGGCAGCTAAACTGGTGAAAAAAGTACATTCTGTCAAAACGGTAACTGTTGAAAAGTCCATCTCTGTTGCCGATTTCGAGGCGTTGAAGAGGAATATTAATACTCGGCTCAAAACGGATGCCGATATTATCGAATCTCTGCGTAGCAGTAAGGACGGCAGTGAAATCATGGCTATTCGGAACGCTTCTTCGATAGCAGCAAAAGCTCTTAAGCAAACCCTGCACCATATAAGGACGGGGATAACCGAAAATGAATTAGCCGGGATGCTCAATTTTCAAATTCGTAAATTGGGGGCAACAAATAGCTTTGATACCATTGTTGCCTTTGGTCCAAACGCCTCGCGGCCTCATCATCAGCCTGGTAAAAATAAACTCAAACAAAACGATACCGTATTGATAGACTTCGGTGCCAAATACAAAGGCTATTGCTGTGACATTACCAGATGTTTTACAGTCGGTCGGCTGACCGCTTTCTACAAAAAGGTCTACAATATAGTAGAACAGGCCCAGACTGCCGCAACAAAAATGGTTAAAGCTGGAGTTGAAATTGTCCGGGTTGATGCCGCTGCCAGAGAGGTGATTTGCAAAAACGATTTACCTGTTTATGGCCACGGTACAGGGCATGGCCTGGGATTAGAGATACACGAATTACCTTACATTAAAGCTGAAAGCAAGGGCAGACTCAAGGCTGGCCAAGTTATTACCATTGAGCCGGGCGTGTATATACCCGGCAGGCTGGGCGTGCGGATAGAAGATGATATTCTCATAACCGAGACCGGATACAAAATATTAACCCGCAATTATCCGCATAGGCCTTTGCTGTCTACGTGATAGAGAACCCCACGTAAAACATGGGGCTAAATATTTAGCCTGCGGTTTTACCGCAGGTTTTGATTCACAAAATCGTGATTGACGAACTACTATTTTAAAAACCAGAGGTTAGTATGAGATCACAAAGGACGCTTTTGTTGGTTTTGTTGTGGCTGTTGGCTAATGTAGCAGGATATGCCAGGGATGTGCGTTTCAGCAAAACCGTTGTGGACGAGACCTTCCGCTCGGAGGGCGTTGCAGTAGGGGATGTCAACCATGATGGTTGGCTGGACATCCTCGTTGGCGATGTGTGGTATGCAGCGCCCGACTGGAAGATGCACGAAGTCCGTACTGTCGGCCAATACGACGGCTCGAAAGGTTACAGCCAGACCTTTATCAACTTCGCACAGGATGTAAACGGCGACGGCTGGGTCGACTCGATTATCATTGGCCTGCCCGGCGATCCATGCTGGTGGTACGAAAACCCCAAGAACAAACCCGGCCACTGGAAGCAGCGAATGGTCGCCAAAAGCGCCAACAATGAGACGCCGTTGTTTGTTGACCTGCTGGGCAATGGACGCCCCGTTCTCATCTTTGCCGTTCGCCCCAATGTTGCTCGGCCTTCGCGCAGCAAAACGGCGCTGGGCCTGATGGTCTGGTTCAGTATTCCGGATGACCTTACCGGCCTTTGGAATATGCACATAATTGCTGGTCCTAATGCACCGGGCACGAAGAAATACAGCCATGGCCTGGGCACGGGTGATGTCAATGGTGACGGCCGCAACGATGTGCTCATAACAGAAGGCTGGTGGGAGGCGCCCAAAGATCGCACCCAGAGCAACTGGAGATTCCATCCGGCTGAGCTTGGCCCAAAATGTGCCAATATGCTGGTCTATGATGTGGATGGCGACGGCGACAGTGACATTATTACCAGCTCGGCTCATGACTACGGCATCTGGTGGTTCGAGCAGCTTGGCGAATCTAATGGCTCGCAGTTCAAACAGAACTTGATTTCCAAGGATTTTTCTCAGACGCATGCGATAATCCTTGTTGACATCGATGGCGACGGTGATAAAGATTTAGTAACCGGCAAGCGATATTTTGCGCACCAGGGCAAAGACCCAGGTGGCCATGAGCCGGCGGTATTATACTGGTTCGAGCTGACCAGGCAGAACGGCAAAGTCGAGTTCATCCCGCATAAAATCGACGACAACTCCGGCGTCGGTACGCAGTTTGAGGTGACAGACCTCAATGCGGACGGCAGGCCGGATATTGTTGCCTCAAACAAAAAGGGCGTGCATGTCTTTCTACAACTCGCCGTCGGCGGAACCTTTGGCGGAGCACGGCTGCCTTTAAACAACAAATAATGGTATGGTGTTAACATTATATTGACCGAAATTTTCATTTTTTTTAGATGAGATACCTGCATTATTGACATGTGTGTTATTTTGGGGCTTTGTTTGGCTTTGTATTGGGTTTGTTTTTCATTAACCGCCGAGTTCGCAAA
>CAYNKI010000125.1:0-10963 GCA_964397675.1 uncultured Pirellulales bacterium | reverse complement strand
GAAATGGCCGTCGTTATCTTGGCAATAGAGCAACCAGATATTGCCCCATTGTTTCAGTTGTGCCTGACAGACAACCATTTTGGCCTGTTTCTTTGTCCTGTTTAGGGCCGGCATCAATATCGCCATCAGTAATGCGATGATAGCAATTACGACCAGAAGTTCTATTAAGGTAAACGCTTTTTGTTTTTTCATAATGTTATCCTCCCATTATTTATATAATGCGTAAAACCGGTTTTCTGTTCTATTAATTAGTATTTTTTGCTATTTTTACCCCAATGGGCAAAATTATTATACTTTTAATCTGGTTTTATTGCAATAAAAAAAATAAAAAATTAAAAAAATTAATCGGATTATCTCGGTGGGCTTTCTGTTAATTTGCAGCCTTTGGAAAGATGAAAAGAGAGTTGTTGTTACAGCAGTTCTTCACAGATTTTTCTTGACGTAGAGCGATTAATTTGCTAAAAATAAATAAAGAGAGATAGTGAGATATGTAGTTTTAGCTTGTCCGCGTGCTCTTTGACATCTCAATTAATAAGTGTCATTGTGATGCTACCTGCCAAAAGCCGGCTTGCCAATGGCGGAAAGCAGTCTCAATCACTCGCAAGAGCGAGATTAGCACGCTTCGATAAATCGTGAATTCGCAATGACAAATCCTTAAAATACGAGTTACAAAGTGTTAGTGCTCTGTTACTAATAATATGAGGCGTTGTAATTGCTAATAAACAACGCTAAAAAGAGAAGATTTTTCCAATGGGGTTTTGGTATGTAGCCAAAACATAAAAAATGTTATTTAAGCTTATTAGAGGAGGCTTATCATGTGCAGAAAAGTCATTTATTTAGTTTCTTTTGTTTTGGTGCTGGGACTATTCGGCAACGCCAGCGGGCAGGGCTTGAAGGCCAGCAGCCCCGATCCTCCTGATGGCGCCGAAAGTTGGGCCTCGCCGCTGTTTGAGTGGACGCCGGGAAATACAGCGGCCTTTCACGATGTGTACCTCGGCACCAGTTCCATTCTTGATTCGTCTGACTTCAAAGGCCGACAGCCCGGGTCCATGCCTATGTATTTCCACGCCGCTGGTTTTGCTCCAGGGGCCACTTATTACTGGCGGGTCGATGAGGTCGAGGCCGATGGTGTAACCATCCACACCGGCGATGTCTGGAGCTTTTCAACTGCGCCCTTAACCGCTTACAATCCAGACCCGCCAGATGGTAAACAATGGGTGGAGCTCGAGGCGGAACTTAGCTGGAGTGCAGGCATGACCGCTGTTACACACGATGTCTACTTGGGCACCAATGAAGCCGATGTAGCTGCCGGCGCCGGCGAGACATTCAGAGGCAACCACTCGGGTACAACTTCTAGAGTATTCTCCCGAAGGTCTGCTTTTAATCCTGGAACTCTTAATTTTGGTACCGCTTACTACTGGCGGATCGACGAGGTCGAGGCCGACGGTACTACTAAACACGAAGGCCCGGTATGGCGCTTCAAAACACTACCGGAAATGATCATCAGGGATCCTAATCTTGTCGGCTGGTGGAAGCTTGATGATGTGGGAACCGGCACGGTCATTGACTATTCCGGCTATGGCCGGGATGGCACAATCCACGGTAATCCCCAATGGGTGGCCGGGATTTACGATGAAGGTTTGGAGCTCGACGGGGATGATTATGTGACCATAGATGGCTACAAGGGCGTTACCGGCACACATCCTTTCAGCATAACTGCGTGGATTAGGAAGGAAGGCCCCACCGGTGGCGACGGTGAGATCGTGGGCTGGGGCAGCACTGGCGCCGGTAATAGAATGGAATTCCGCTTCAACGCTGGCAACAACAGAGTACGCATAGAATGTGGCGGCGGCAACGTCCAGATTGGCACCGCCCTGACCACCGGTGAATGGCAGCACGTCGCAGTCGCACTTCGGGAGAACTCAGTGTACGGTGACGGTGTGAATTTCTATTTGGATGGCGAGCTCACTAATTGGGGAAGTACCGACCCTGATCCAATCCATCCAACGGCAGACTTCGATGTCATAATAGGTCAGCGCTACGATCGTTCCAACGACAGATGGTTCATCGGCGCGCTTGATGATGTCCGTATATACGACAAAGAACTGACGCTGGAAGAGGTTGGAAGGACTATGATGGGTGACCCCGCACTTGCCTGGAACCCTAAGCCTGACGATGGGTCGGTACCGGACATTGAACGCACAACTCCATTTACCTGGAGGCCGGGAGAGTTGGCAGCTAAACACGATGTGTACTTCGGCACTGATTCATTCGTGGTGTCCGCGGCTGATGCTTCTGATACGACAGGCACATATCAAGGCCGGCAGGATGCTAACAACTTTAGCCCGTCCGAACCTCTTGAAATGGACCAGATTTACTACTGGAGGATCGATGAGTTTAATACCGATGGGACTATCACCACGGGCAAAGTATGGACCTTTACAATAGGTAACTTTCTTATTGTGGACGATATGGAGTCCTACACCAACGATGTGGGCAGCCGCATATTCCAGACCTGGATAGATGGGATCGGCTTCGAGGAACCACCGCCTGGTAATCCAGGCAACGCCTCTGGTGCTACCGTAGGTCATGACATCTGGAATCCGGATAGCCCATACTTCGAGGGAGATATCGCAGAGACCACTATCGTCCAGGGAGATCTGCAGTCTATGCCGTTGGATTATAACAACGTTATCTCACCGTTCTATTCGGAGACCGACCGTACGTTTGACGTCCCGCAGGATTGGACCAGAAGAGACGTTAAATCATTGACGCTGTGGTTCAGTGGCGTGATAGCATCTGTTGGTAGCTTCACAGAGCATCCACCGGTCTGTACAATGGTTGCTCGCGGGGCAGACATCTGGGACACGTCCGATGAGTTCCACTATGCTTACAAGCGTCTGTCAGGCGAGGGCAGCATAACAGCGCAGGTATTCAGCATCAGTCTGACGAACGGCTGGGCCAAGGCCGGAGTGATGATTCGCGATACGCTGGCGCCAAACTCGGCGCACGCGGCGGTATACGTCACGCCCAATAACGGAGTTGCATTTGAGCGTCGTCTCACCATGGGCGATATCACCAGCCGCGACAATCAAACTGAAATCAACTATCCGCACTGGGTGAAATTGACCCGCACCGGCAACACGTTTACGGCCCATCATTCAACTGATGGAGCTACCTGGGAACAACTGGGCATACCTGAGACTATCGCCATGGGTGCCGACGTCTATATAGGTTTAGCCTTGACCAGCCATAACGTTAATCAAACATGTGTGGCTGACTTCTATGATGTGACCATGACCGGCGCGGTCTCAGGCCAGTGGCAGTCACAGGACATCGGTATAGCCAGTAACACCGCTGAGCAGCTCTATGTGGCTGTGGAAGATAGTGCCGGCAAGAGTGCGGTGGTCAAGCACGAAGACCCTAATGCGGTGCTGGAAGATACCTGGCAGGAGTGGAATATAGCTCTGAAGGATTTCACCGGCGTAAATATGGCGGCCGTAAAGAAGATGGTCATTGGTGTTGGTGACATAGTCAATCCCCAGCCTGGTGGTGCAGGCAGCCTGTACATTGACGATATTCGGCTGTATATACCTCGATGTTTGACTGATGTGCTAAAACCTGCAGCCGATTTAAGCAACAACTGCATGGTTGACTATCCGGACCTTGAGATAATGGCAGAAGATTGGCTACTTAGCAGTTACCCTGTAACGGCAGAAGCTGTTAGTGATGCTAATCTGGTGGCGCACTACACGTTCGATGGCAACGCCAACGACAGCACAGGGGCCAACAACGGGGTTGTCGTAGGCAATGCAACCTATGTGGAGGGCAAGGTTGGCCAAGCTATTCACTTCGATTTTGATGGCTATGTGGCCATCGAAAACCTGTACTACGACAGCGCCGGCCATCCGGAGGTTAGCGTGATGGCCTGGATTCGCACCAGCAATCCAGACCTGCAGAAAATTGTTTCCTTTGACCGCGATGAGTATTGGCGGTTGGGGATTAACGCCGAGGCCGCTGGTGACGGTCAGATACAGTGGTGCGTGATGACCCTTGTGGACGGTACGGAAGTGCAGGTGGATTACGGCAGTACCACTCGCGTCGATGACGGCCAGTGGCACCATGTGGCAGGAGTGTTCGACAACGGAACGCTGACTATCTATATCGATGGCAGTGCAGAAGACCCAAATACTTCCGGAGGCATCACTTTCGGAACCGGACTCACGCGTTACGGTTTCATAGGCGTGGGCTCAGAGGCGACTGTGTTCAACCGTGACACAGGTCCGGAGCAATACTTTGACGGCGATCTGGACGATGTCCGCATCTACAGCCGTGCTCTCTCACACGCCGAGATAGCGAACCTTGCTGGTGTGCCTGCGGGAGAAACTCTAAATCAGCGGTTGCTGACGATTTTGTCGACCGCTTCTGATACTGACCTTCATGACGATGAGACAATCAATTTGAAGGACTATGCACTGCTGGCGGATACGTGGCTTGATGAGCAGTTATGGCCGGCAGAATAGCCGTAATCAGATTGACACGACTTTATGCTATTGCAACGATGCGGGGCCTATCCCCCCGAAGTACTTCGGGGTACATCGGGATGGGCCCAGGTATTATAAGAACTCTGGAATACGACCAACAGGATCATGCAAAAACAGATGTATTTCGTCATAAGGGACAACAGGGTAATATCCGCGGGAATTCTAGCCGCCGGTATCCAGCTCCTTTCCACCGATCAACTGGAAGACTATATAGTTGGCTGTTAACTCCGGTATCAAGCCATACTCCATCTTATCCCATACATCATTATTGAACACCCTTTCGTCATTGCATAATGTCACATGACCGTCCTTGAACAGGGCGTTAACCGCGAAATTGCTCTGTCTCCTGTGACTGATCTGTTCTTTGTGCCGGATTAAGTCGGTCATGTAGGGAATATAGGGATCGAGCCTGTCGATACTTTTAGCTGTTTCATCGGGCATTGCTGTGGTACTGTTTATTGGAGTTCTCGGGTCTATGGGAAGGTATGTATATCCCATGCGCACCCATTGATTGTGTCCATGTCCGTCTGTGGCATTGAAATATTGGGGAAGCGTGCCCCAGGGCCTCGGATTATTGTAAGACTTAAACTTGTAGAGCGGATTTATATTCGAGGGACAGTAAAAGACCTTCGGATCCGCTATGTACTTGCCTTCATATAAAACGGCCAGTTTCATGGGAAGCGGCTTCCCAGCGGAATCAACATAGAGACCCTCGCTTCGATACAAAGCATAAGAGTGAATTAGTAAATAGGGATTAGTGTTTGTGTTGTTGGAGTTATATACCGGCATGTGATTCTCATTGGCCGTGGCGTAAGCTGCAATGGCTACGCCAATCTGTTTTACCTGGCTGGAACAGACAACTCGCTTGGCTGTCTCTCTGACTCTGCTCAATGCGGGCATAAGAATCCCCATCAAAAGGGCAATAATCGCGATTACTACCAGTAATTCGATCAAAGTAAAACCTGCTTTTTGCGTCTTCATAATACTGCGACCTTTTCTCAAACGAATATTCAGCAGTGTTTATGCAAGTGTTGCCAAACGTTTGTCCCTGTCATAAAGCCTGTAAGGCAGTCTTCAACAAAACCTGCACTTACAATAATTACTGCCCATCCTGGGATATATATAGCCGGATATCGTCAATTAATATAGTACCTCTGCCACCAAATGTTTCAGTCCTTTCAAATCCAATACCAAGCTCGGTAACATTGCTAAGATCAATGCCAAAAGCCGCAAGGTCAACATTCCACTCCTGCCAGGTTATCTGCTGAAGGTCGGTTAACTGACCTTCATATGCCACCTTTACGCCATTAAGCTTCACGTACATTTGTTCTGTAGGAGAATTGAGCATGTCGCCATAGAACCACAGCGATAATACCTTAAAATTATCTATAGTCCAGTCCCTGCTAATCACCAGGTCATCGATATTCACTGTAACCTCTGAATAAGTTGCAATGGTGTTGTTGTACGCTAATGGTACCGACTGCTTGCCACCATGAACGTTCCCAGCCTCAAGAGTACTACCTACAACATAACCAATGGCAGATCCATTAACCGAGGGATTAACAACATAGCCGTCTTTCCATGTATTATAGACCAAGTTGCTGCCTTGTTCCTCGACTGGAATGTCATTGTAGGACTCGAAATCTTCCACAACAATATAGTCGGCTACTGTAAATTCCCAGACAACACCTTTCCATGGGCTGTTCGGGTCTAAATCGTTGACTTCATCGACCCGCCAGTAATACGTTTGGCCAAAATCAAGAAGTCCCGGATCAAAACTACAAGGGTCTTGATTGCCTTTGAACTCTGGCCACACCCCTGGAGCGTTGTTGGCATCATTAACATCGTCGAAATTGTTTCCGAAGTACACATCGTGTGAGACTGCGTATAAGCCCGGTGTCCAGCTAAGAACAAGGTCCCGCTCCGCGATCGTCCGATTACGGGGGTTCGGATCCCAGGCAAGTTCCGGGTCGGGCATCCTGCCCGTCACCATGGTCACACTTCCATCATAGATTGCCACCACTCTGCCCAGGCCACCGTAGCCAATAATCCGGCCCTGTCCGACATACTCGTTTATTAACGGTGTGGCATCGTCCTTGTCCTCTAATACTATTGTACCTTCCGTGATATCTATTACAGAGGTAGCAGACATCGGGAGTTTATCGCTGCCGGCGTTAATAGTTCCACCATACAGATATATACGGCCGGTACCACCCCCTTGCCCCAATTTGATTGTATCATCAACATTGATCTCGCCAGCGGTTATTGTGACAATACCTGTCCCATATTTGCCAATCTCAAGGTCACATGAGCTGCCCGAGAAGTTCATCGTTCCACCGTGCATATAAATCACGCCATTACTACTTGCGTTTTTTCCAACCTCGATTTTATCACCTGCAATGTTCATTTCACCGCCGGTCATAATAAGAGTACCATAACTGTTATACCCAACCCACAGTCTTCCGTTAGTCGAGGTTGCTGTGCCGCCGCTCATAATAAAAACGCCGTTGCTATCGCCTGGCTCTCCTACGCGAATATGGCCACTACTGGTAAGGGTACCTCCAGTCATGTCCAGGTAGCAAGTCCCCGCGCCGCCCATACCAACATACACAGTTACGCATTGGGCATCCACGGAGGAATCAATGACGCAATTTGCATCTGCAAGGTTAATTTGAGCCACATCTGAAGCGCTGGGTACACCATCGGGATTCCAGTTCTCCGGCACATTCCACAAAGGACCATCCCCACCATTGTCCCACTGGAAAGTAGCGGCTAAAGCGTTGCCGGCTAATGCCAGCACAAGAACGAATGAGATTAGATAGATCACTTTTTCGCACATAATACACCTCCAAAAATGCTTTTTATTTGTCAAAAACAGCTCCGATTCATCGGGGTTGTTTGATACCCGACTACATCTGTCGGAAATTAACTCATTTTGCAGAAGTCTTTTCAACTTTAACACTAAGAAACTTGTAACCGTTAACGCTTCACGGTTGTTTTGAATATATTGGGCAACGCACCCAATATTATGTGCTTAAAGCTCCTTTTTTACATAAAATTTATTATACTGTAGAAAAACATAAAAAACAAGGAAATTTTGCTTAGAAATTGTATCAGGACGATGGTGGTAATGTGCAACCACGAAGAGCTTGATGTGCAAGACATACCACCTGAGATACATCAGGTGCATCGATTAGCCGCCGGCAGCAAATTATCTGGAGATTTAGGGGGTATGTCGCTGTCCTGACGGCGGCTGTAAATAACCACTAAAATAAACCCTTCGACCCTTCGGCTGCGCTCACTTCGGCTACGCTCAGGACAGATAGGGCAAGCTTTCTTCGCTCAGGGCAAGCTTGGGGGTTAAATATCTTTGAGCTTGTCACGTTGTTTCAATTTTTCTTCGGCATCGGTGCGAAGTAAGTAATTCGGGGTGAGTGTCACGGGATCGGCAAATCGACCAGCTAAAGCTTTTTGCCAGCCGAGAAGATGGACCTTGCTGGCTCGTGGGCTCCAATATTTCTGGTCCAAGAATTTGATTCCTCCGGCTTTGAATTTGTCCTTGTAATATAGCAAGCCATCACCGAGCAGCCAGATAGACAGATCAGAATCCGCGAACTTCTCGATAAATTGCAAAGCGGTCATAAGAGAATCTGGAAGAATTTTCTTCCATCCTTTTACCGCCCCCCACTTTCGTGGGGGCAGGCTTGCCCCTGCGAAGGCAGGGGTCGCAGAGAGCGCGGAGTTTAATTTTGATTCTTTCTCTGTGTTTTCCGCGTTCTCTGCGGTTAATTCTTGAAGTTGGTAAACAGCGACAAAGAATTGGTTGCGCTTGGCGTCGAGAATTGGGGCGATTCTTTCGTGGCTTGTGATCCGTGGCTCGTGCCTCGAATTACTAACTGTTTTCTCTGGGATTAGGTCCATTACGTTGGCAGCGATTACATCGAGTGTATCGACAGCCACGATTTTTGCAGCGTTGGCTAAGTACATGGTCTTTGCTATAGTTGCTGCTATTCGTAGGCCGGTAAAACTGCCCGGGCCGATAGAGATATAAACATGCTCAATTTCTTGTGATTTTAGGCCGAATCTATACAGCAATTGTTGTATAGCGGGAAAAATCTCTGCACTATGTCTCATTGGGCCTGAAAAGGTGGTTTCGGCGAAAATTTTCTCACCAATTGCTATTGCCACCGAGCCTATCCTGCTGGACGTTTCAATAGCTAAAATCAGGGGTTTTTTAGCCATATTGTTTGATTTTTATCGTTAAGTAGATTTTATTTATTTTTCAATCACTGTGTTAGGGCTTTGAAAAACTTATTCAAAAGGGATTTTTTTTAGCTATTTTCCATGAGTTTTCCTATACTTCTCAGTTTGTCAAACTATAAAAGTGGATTTTATCGGTCAAACGAATATAAATCGAAATTTTCTCTTGCAAAAAGAAATACTTTTTTATACACTGAATTTGTTGTAATTCCAACTTGCATTTTAAAATTGGAGGTTGTAATACAGTATAATTTGTAAAGTGTCCCAAGAGGGAGATTCTTTTTTATCTTTAGGCAGGAGGTAAGTTTTGTACAATTCAAGATCTCTATCCAAATCTTCGGGAATAAAGTCCCTATTGATTGTTTTGGCATCAATTTTATTCCTGACCATTATATCAGAGGTGGCTCCATCTAAAGCAGAAGAGGTTAATGAAGATGAGGCAATGCGCAACCTGGTACAACAGATGATTCAGATAGGGACTACCCAATATGAGAGTGGTAAGTACGTTCAAGCAGAAAAAACCTTACTGATGACACAAGCTTATTTGGAATACTTAACTGCAGAAGAGCGTAACAATCTTAGCAGGCTCCTGGAAAAGACGCAGTTAGCTACAGTTGAAAGAAAGCGTGCATTAGAGCATAAGCAAACAGCGAGTGAGTTATTTGGTCAAGGTGAGCTTTTAAAAGCCGAAGCACATCTTGAAAAAATCAAGCACAGTAGATTTTTAACAGAACAGGAACGTGAACAAAGCGTCCAATTGCTTAACAAGATAGAAAGCCAAAAAATTAATAGCACATCATCTCTTAAAGGGGGGCGGGAAAAATTAGCAGAAGAGCCTAAGATAGGAACTAAGCAAACCAATGATCGTAAGAAACAAGTTGCTGAAACTTATTACCGCAGCATGAGATTGTACCGAAGTGGTCAGATAGAAAAGGCTCGTGAGGGTTTCCTTGAAGTTGTCAATAGCGGCTTAATTCCGCCAGCGATGGTCAAGACACTACAAGGTTACCTGACGCAAATAGCAGAAAACAATGGACGAGAGATGAAGGACAAGCAACAAGAAGCAGAGCCGCCCCGCTACGGCGGAGGCCTACGCCGAGACGAGCAACCGTCAGGGAGCGCTCCGCAGCCACCAGTCACACCAGAGATTACTGAGCTGGAGGTTATTGAGCCTGAAGCTGCTAAGCCGGTGACAGAACAAGGTGGCTACATCGAAGTGATAAAGCGCAATAGAAATATTCAGCGAAGCTACACTAAAGCAGTCGTTAACGATGCTATTGCCAAGGCGCGTAATTACCTGAGCCAGGGCCAGTTCGATAAGGCGGAAGAAGTGGTAGAAAATGCTGAGCGTATAGTGAACCAAAACCAACTGCACCTCGGCGACGATCTTAACGCGCAATATAATAATGATTTAAAACAAATGAATGATGAAATAACCACGTTAAAGCAAGAGCAGATGCACTATTTGGAGCAGCAGAAGCGTGAAGATGTGATAGAGGTACAACGTCAGTATAGAGAGCAGACGGAAGCTGACAGACAGAAAAGAATACAGACGCTAATGGAAAACGCCAAGGCCTACACAAAGCAGCAGCGTTATGAGGCGGCTGTTGGTCAATTAGAGAGCTTACTCGCATTAGATCCACAAAATGATGAAGCGCTTACATTGAGGGATGCGCTGGAGGATATGGTTTACTTGCGCAAACAATTAGAGGTGCAGCGTGAGGGGGATAAACAGCGAGTAGATATTCTGTTAAAAACCGAAGAGTCTGGAATTCCATATGCTGAAGAGATTACTTATCCTAAGAACTGGCGGGAGATTATAGAGAAACCGACACGTCAACCCGAAAAGCCAATAGGGCTGGATCCTGCTGACGTGTTTGTTTACGAACAGTTAGACCAAGTTGTTGACCTTTCGCAGCTCAGCCCGACGATGCCTTTTAGCGATGCGATAGATATACTAAAGAGGTCTGTTGAACCGCCGTTAAAAATAGTCGTGCTTTGGCGGGATTTACTCGATAATGCTGAGATCGAGCCGATCACAGAGATAAATATGGACGGGATACCGTCAGTTCGCTTAGGCACGGGATTAGAGAACCTGCTAAAAGCTGTCGCCGGCGGATTTGCAGAGATTGGTTACGTTGTTGAGGATGGAGTGATTA
>CAYNKI010000124.1:0-10975 GCA_964397675.1 uncultured Pirellulales bacterium | reverse complement strand
GTTGGCAATTGCGACATTTCTAAGCACAAATAGCCTCAATATATTCTGAATAACTCTTTTTCTTATATTTGTAATTCCAGTCAAAAACAAGAAGGCCGGAATTTATTTTAGCAATTTGAATTTGCCTTTTACTCATTCTTGAACTACCAACATCAGAAATATGATCGATCCATCGAGCAAAATCCTTTTGAGTAGCAAATGACTTTCGGATGCAAGCAAGAGACGGCGAAACCTGGCTCTCGTGCCAATTCAACATACCAGGCAAACTACTCTTTTTTTTTGAAATACGAACAGAAAGTTTGCCAAGAGATTTAACAATTAAACTCCACCATTCATAAACATACATTCTATTCAAATGCTTTTCACCATTGGCAGGACGATGCACAAATGTAATACAAGCACCAATTAACCCACCGCAAATAGCGGCAAAAGCATCGAGATTTCCTTCAATAGCAGATAGCTTCATAAATACTTTGTGTGCCTTACCTTGTGAAAATTCCAACTCCCATCGAATACAATCAGATTCGCCATTAGATTCGAGTTTTTTGTCATAAATACGAAGATAAGAACCTGAACCTTTACTACCCCTACGGCCAAAGGTAACAGAGTCATAAACATAACCGTTATTTTTTTTGACTGTACGATCAAGAGTAGAGTTTTTGCTGGCTATTCTGAAAACGGAAAAATCTTTTTTATCAATTACAGCCTGTAAAGTTTCAAGCGAAACAGTACGTCCATAATCATCCCAGAAAACATCAATTCTACCACACTTGCAGTTATAATAAGAACACTCTTGAAGAAAGAGCAATAAATCAGGTGCGGAAAGCTCATCACAAGCTTTGCCAGGGACATCAAGAGTCATTCGACCATTATGAGTTCTTTTGCCGCGCTCGAGATCAGAGTCATAATTCAAAGAAACTCCGGACCTCCAGATAAGACGCTTATCATAAGACCACAATCCAAAATCATCAGAATCAAAGTCGCCAAAGAAACTGCTGACAAATGCCTTCACTTTATCTAAGTCCTTATGATTAAAGGACCCACGAAACCAGTGGACACCAACAGTATTATTGTTCTGACACGAGCACCTGGGTATTACATTACCCAGGTTTGACTTCTTTTCAGACATTAGAAACTCCCTTTTCTTGACAAATTTCCCTCTATTTTCCCTGCTTACTATCGACATACTCGAAATTATCCACGACAATCCGAATCCTGCTATGCGTTACATCGTCCTTTTGCCATTGTTCGAGCTTGAGCCTGCCCTGGACAAATATCGGTTTGCCCTTCTGAAAATTATCGTTGATAACCTCGGCACGTCTTCCGTAAACTACACACTCAATATAAAGAACTTCCTCACCATACGATCCATCCTCTTTTTTCCACTTGCGATTTACAGCCAGGCCAAACTCCACTACCGGCGTTTGGTTCGGCAGAAACGCTACCTTTGGGTCCCTGGTCAAGTTCCCCATCAAAATGACTTGATTAAAATTTGACATCGTAACATCCTCTCAATAAACGATTAACCTTTTTTCAATACCACGTTTAAGCGTGGCTCATTCATAATCGCACTTGTCGCTATGTTCGCTAAGGCACTCAACAAAGGCCGGTCAAAACTACTTACAACCGTATGCCTTAAAACTTCATCGCCTTGAGATACTATAAACTTCCTGAAAATCGCCTGGTCGATTTGAACCCGAATCTTGTATGCGTTTACTTTGTCTGCTGTCGTCCTCGGCTTTTTTGCCATTGTACTTTACTTTCAATAGGTTTATCGCTTTGGTGGTGAAGGCAGGTTCAGTTAACAAAAAAACTGGCAATGACAAAGAATCCGTTCCAGACTCGGCGTCAAAAAATTCCATTATATAAATCCGGCCATTGCCAGCAAAAGCTTGCAGGGGGTTCTGGCACGAAACCCCCTGCCCTGCCTTACACCCCGCTGCACCGCTCAGGTCGCACCTCTGCGTTGCCCTATCCTGTGCAGCGATTTAGATAAAATAATTGTTACCGGATGTGAACTTATGTATTTAGACAATCAGAAAACTACATAAGTCTTTGTAAGAAAAGGAATTATGAAACCTAACATATATTCTCGGACGTTAAAAACTCCTTCTCTACATCCGTTTTAAGCCATTATTTTCGATTTCTCCGAATAATTACAATAACTCTTGCGCGATAGCAGCTCCAGGGCCAACTGGAGCCTCTGACTGGCCTATTGAGAAACTGTCTATGATTTCCTGGTAAGTGATTTTCTTTGTGCCTGGAACCCCCCGGAAAACATACTTAGCATTGACAAGTTTTTGCTCATTGTCAAAATTGATTACCAACTGACTGACGCCAGCCGTCATTAACAAAATTCTGATATTGTTTAAGTCAATCATTTTACCGTATAAAAAAAGAATTAAGGTTGCCAGGCGTTGCTGGGGGGCAATGGATACCCAGCAACCTTAATCCGACTTAAAACAGATGAAGAAGTTTTAAGCCCATAATATATGCAATCACAATTATATCGTCAATTCCGGGCCTGTCAATATTTTTTTTAGGAATTATCAAGAAATTTTTAATTTATCGACAATTTTGTTGGCTTTGGCATAGAATTTATCGCCGCCCTGCCGACGCATCTCATTTGCGATACTGGCTTTAACCTCTGATGTTGCCTTTTCAGGATTGCTGGTCTGCTCAATGCCTTGAACGATCGCCTTCGTAGTTTTTTTCATTCTTTCGTTTCTCCATTCTTCCCAGCCGATTACTATACCATTGATCAATCCGATCCCCAAGAGGCCGTAAATTTTAAGGTCCCGGGGGATTAACTGACCGGCCGGTGAATCCAGGACGGCCCGGGCGCCTCCGGCAATTGCGTTCGCATCCTGAATTATCTCATCGCCCTTTTGCCAAAAATCTTCGCAGCCGGATAATGTAACCAAGGTTAAAATTGCTATTGTTAAATAAATCGACTTTTTCATAATATGCCCCTTTTTAGGTATTTTGTCAAAAATTCAGTTCCCCAGGAACGCCCTGGCTGGACGATCTCGATCGGATGGGTATTATAACACTTAACTTTTCAGCGTTACGGCCAGGGCCCGGACTTGGCTGCTCTGCAGGAAGAATCGCAGCTCCCTGATATTCGATTTTAGCCCAATAATGAGGATGTGACATTTTTTACAACAATAAGCTGATTGCAGGTCCATTTTGTCCGTAACGCAACACTACTATCGCCGGCGAAGTTTTCGTTTGCGGCTTTTAGTAATCCGCCAACCACCTTTTACTTTGTAGATCGAAGCTCTTTTGGGTTTGGCACGCTTGGCTGATGATTTCTTTTTGTAAGTTTTGCGACTGCTCTTTCGGCCGGTCGCACGTCTTTTTTTTCTTCTTGCCATAATTAAAATCTCTCAAATAAACCAACTACAAACAACAAAATTTATCTGATTCCAAACAATATTTGTAGCTAAATACTCAATTATCCCATTCTCATCAGGGATAACAAATACGCTATGTTCATTAAGCACATTTGCGACTTGTGTTATAACTCTATCCTGATTAAACCCACTTATATCTCCATTCATTCTTAACATTACTGATGCTTGAGAGTTAGACCCCCTTATTGATAAACGAACACGAATGAGTTTTGTACCTGCTGGTATTATTGCAGATAAATCCAAATCGTGCCAAGCGTTGTCCGTGGTAAAATCAACAAGAACAAAATCGAAAGCCGCAATATTACCCCTGTCAACAAATGCTAATCCACCACCTTCAGCTTTTTTTTTATACTTAAAGTTGATACCAAAGACCAGATCAATCCATTCATCCTCAAGAACATCGTTGGTTATAAAAACTTCGATAAATACCGTCTCGATCGAAACACCTTTTTCAAGATCGAGTACATCGTTGTTGACACGGTTCAGCTTAATTTTGGCTATTGCATCAGCGCTCGAGGATTGCTCGACATAAAGATATTCACCTGCAATTAAATATGATTGATCAAGCCTTGCAACGCCCAAATCTATATGTAGATGCTTATAATTATCCCAGCCCCGCCTTACCTGATCAGCGAGTCTTTTGTCCCATTGTATTATTTCCTGATCGCTCATTTTATTTTCGCAAAAACATCACAATAGCAATGATGGCCAGGGCCGGTAAAAATAAGGCTGTGCCGCCGATCGCCGTTTTGCCAGCCGGCGTTTCAATTATCTGATATACCTTATCAAGAGTGAGCCAGGCTACAACGCCGGCACCTATGATCGCGGCACCGATAACGGCCGCGGTTACTATAACCGGATTTGTTTTGAGTACCTGGACCGTAAAAAAGACTTCGTTGCCGGCCGGCAAGCTATGACTCAATATGCGAAAGTCTTTTCGTTGCTCAAGACGATGTTCGATTAAAGCGATCTGTGCAGCCGTGATCCAGACCATTCCGGTCGTTTTAAAATGCATCTCGATAACATCGCCCGGACTCAAATTTTTATTTATGTCGATTTCTGTTTTTTCCATTTTTAACTTGCCGGCCTTATTTCAACAGTCCAGTCTCCAATTCTAATTGTGTCTGCTACATTTGCAAGCTGACCAGTAACAGAAAGAATTTTGTCAACGGATGTATCTTCCGCGCTACCAAATCTGGCCCAGTTATAATCAATAGCTAATTCATCTAAACCGAGTATGGACCAATTTTGGTTGTTTTCCGCTCCTAAATTATAACATTTAGATCTCATTACCCAATTTATATTCGGGACTCCCGGACCTACTATAAGAGTATAAATAACAGTTGCCCCAAACTTTAACCTGTATGTTTTATTGCCATTATTGCCAAAACTACTTCCACAAGCATAAAATTTAAGTGAGCCATTTATGCCTAAAATCCCACCAGGCAATGTATATGATTTAAGCGTTGTCTCAATGAGATCGCCAGTATGATTCACTAAGTTGCCAGAATCAGATTTGACTATATAAACATCTTTAATTGGATTATTTATACCTCTCATTTTATACCTCTCCAGTTCCGACAACCTGCTGAGCCGTTGCGATCCCATAGACTGGACCGCGATAATCATCAATCGGCCAGGACTGCCCAGGTTGTAATTCTGTGAACCAAATACCAGGTGCACCCCCTACCGTTACTGTCATATCAAAACCCAAAAATACACTACCAGTATTTGTTGATAAAGCTGTGATTATACCTCCCTTGCGTGCAGCTCGGGCCGCCATAATCAAAGTTGCCCCCGGTGCCGCCGTTATCGTAATACCTATAAAGTTTTCCGGCAATAGATCGCCTTGCAACTCTGCAAGCAAACCAGCAGCAGACCTGTTGTCGATAATAGACAAAAGCTCAGGTGCCTCGGTACCGTAAAGAATGAGCATATCGCCGGTTTGACCAGCTGGCGTTGTTATGAGCAGCTTGTCGAATGGAGTTATAAGGCCGGTTTGCCGATAGCATCGAAGCGCAGGCTCGCTGCTTTTGTTAACTTTTATATCGACATAATCACCTTCATTCACTGAAGACCAGACATAGTAAAGATTGCCGGAAATATCATAACGCTGGTCTGTCAATGGCACCGCAAGATTGATAACAAATGTTTTAGGCACTCCCATCGAGGCCCTGCGGACGTAATTGATTTTCTTAGAAAACGTATCAACAAGTCGGTCAAAAAAGTCCATTATCGTTTCCTCAAAAGCAAAACCAGAATAACGGCAGCCGCTATTACACCTATCCCAATTTTAACAGTCGGCTCAATTTCGTGCTCTATCGAAAAGACAGGCTGCTTACCGGTCTGATCAAAGCCAAGATTGAAAAGACCTTTGACTTGATCATAAACTCCACCGATCCAGGATTTACCGGCCTTGATCACCTCGGCACCTTTTTCTACGATCTGATTCAAATTTCTAACGTCTTTGCCTTCCGGCGATCCTTCACGCGGCGTTTCAACTATAACTTCCCTGGGTTCCCACATCCCCCTAAGCTGATCGAATAATGTGGTAACTTTTCCTGTTTGGGAAAGCGCCCAATCGAGACCTTCACCCATCGGATCCGCCTTCGGTCCCATTACTGCTGCAAGCTGCTGACTTTCGGCCGTTTTGGCACCAATCGATAATTCATCCTGATATGGACTTCCCCACCAGCCGGCATCCCGCCATTGTTCAGTCTCGATCATACTCGGATTTTCCGGTGCGGTTGGACGATAAGTCTGACCCGTTCCGCCCGCCGCCTGGGCAGTCTCGCTCTTGATCGTCAAGCGCTGCTGTGCCGGAAATGGAGTGCCGGTTGCGAGTATATTATCAATGGCGTCCCAACCGCCGCTCACTAAATCGGTTCCCAAATAATTCATTTTACTTCTTTCTCAAAAGAACAATCACCAAAAACGCCAGGCCGGCATAGAGCAGATAATTCGGTTTCGCCGGTGTCACAGCCGGCGTAACATATACAGGCTGCGAGGATAAAGTCGGTGCTGGTGCCGCCGCCGGTGCCGCCGCCGGTGCCGCTGCATATAATTTCACGGCCTCGGCCTCTATCAGACCTTTTTGTGCCGCTATTTTCTGCGCTTCAGACATTTCTTTGGCCGCTTCAATTTGAGCAAGCTGACCGTAAATACCAACGCCGGCACTTACCGCCGATGTTAATGCCGAAAGGCCAGTCGCCACGCCTGTTGTTGCAGCCGGGACACCTAATGCGGCCGCTTCGGAAACTGCTGCTAATGATCCCATTTCGCCACCTACTAAAACAGGGACGGCCGCCTGTTCAGCCGCCGCACCGCCCAAACCCAATAAACCACCAACAGCCGATGCTGCCCCACCGGCAACACTGGCAGCCCCGCCAAGGATACCTGACGCAACGCTACCGACAGCCGATGCAGCACTGGCGGCCAAACCAGCAGCACCGGCGGCAGCCCCGCCAATAGCCGATGCAATTCCACCTATTGCTGCTGGGATGAATGGCATAATACTTTTAACTCCATTTTGATTTCGTCAAAATAACAAACCATTTTTTCCGGAAATGGACGATTTTTTCGACCTAACATTTTAAGCAAAAATTTGATATTTTCACTTTTGTCACCTGATGCACCTACAACTGCGATAAAATTCAATCGGTCCGACCAATTCTGGTAAATTGCGAAAGCTTTTATTTCACCGTTGTCACGATGTATTAAGGTCGAATCCTTGTAAGTCTCGAACATAACCCGCAAACCAAAATCACTCAATTCCTTAAAACCCGGATGTTTTTTTGCGAGTTTTATCAGCTCATCTATCATTTTTTCGGTTTCGATTTCGGTTTCGGTTTCTGATCCAGTTTAGCTATACGAGCAGCTAAAGCATCAACAACTCTCTCAAGAGCAGTAATACGTTCGAGAGTTTTTACCCAAATTTTGTCCAATTTATATTTCATTTTGTTACCTCAATTAAAATATTAAGCGTTACGATTCAATCAGCTCCTAAAACGCCGGCTCAAATTCAATTTAAAGTCACCATTGTTTTTAAGACAAAAATGCACTTTTTAATTTTACCAGGTAAATGACCCGTAACGCTAACGAACAATAAAGAATGGCGATCTACCACAAAGCAGATCGCCATCGCATAACCCTTCCTACACCTATCCGATAACGGATCAATTTTTTAAGCTGCTACCGGGGCCGGCGGCCTAATCAATTCGGTCACATAAACATCAATGAAATCATCCGTACCCGGATGTGCGACATCGAGCATAAGCTCAAGACTCGAAAGCTTACTGGTATCGAGACACTCGGTAAGCCGGCCATCTTTGACAAACTCAAGCTCGTAATAACCTTCGAGGCTTTGTTCCTCTAACCTGTGATTCAAGGCAGCCGCATCGCCCATTACTTCAGGGACTTCCATCCGTTTATCAAGCCGGTTGCAAGCCTGCAATGTTCCGGCAATTCGATATTTGAAAACTTCGGTCCCACTCTGGATCGCAATTGTATTTAAATTCGCGATGCCAAAAGGCAAAATCGTGTTTACCTGATCACCGTCCGAATGTGTTTTTAAGACTATCGAACGATACATATTTGAAACGGGCAAAAAGATTTGATGCCTGGCACTCGCGGCTGTTACCTGACTGCGGATAACATATTCCTTGTTGGTCATAAATGACGTTCCAGCCGGCACACCTACGGACTCAACAGACGAAACGTAAAGCGTTGCATCATTGACGGTCACACTTGCACCGTCAAAAGCATCGTTCATTATGTCCATACCTGTACCCCAGGTCACTATAAGCTCAAGCGTGGCCAGGCCGGCCGAATCCAGTAAGGTGTCGATCGGGCGAATAGCATCCCACATCTCATAATCAATCCGGGCGTGGATCATATGAACTGTGCCAGGTGTCGCAATAATACCATAACCGGAAAGCCCCTCGGAATCTATGAAAGGCCGCGTGTGATGGCGCAACTGACAAAGCCGGTGGAGTGTTTCCATATCGTAATTTTTGACAACGTCCCGGCCATTAGCCCTGATTACGATATTTTTGACAAGCTGGGCCGGTGCGCTATCTTTTGCCTCACCTGCCGAGCCGGCCGCTCTCTCAATCTTCGCAATTAAGAAAAGATCAAGGCACCGATAAGCATAATTGCGGGGAATTGGAAGTGTTCGAGTCTGGTTTTCGGCATACTCGATAGAGCCGATTTCTCTTTCAAGAATTTTCATTTGTTTTGTCCCTTAAAAAATTTTGATGTTACTATCCCTCAAGGGACGTTAAACCCTGAAAAACTTTTTGATATTTTCAGGCATAAAGCCCACAACCAAAAAGAGGATCACCAGGGCGATCGCCAACGTGATCAGTTGGTTAAGTGTCGGTAATTTAAGCGCCGATACTGCCATAATTCAATCTCCTATCTGCGTCCCTGGCAGCAGATAAAAAAAAGCGTCCCAGCAAATTATCTGCTACCAGGACGCTTAACTCAAAAACTTATGTGAAAGGATTTTTTGATCAACCGTTATCTCATAGGCTTATCTCCTTTTTGTCAATAACTTTTTTTTCTTGCGTTTTTTATCAGCGTTACGGCCTGCGCTGCAGGCACGTTGGCAAGACGTAACGTACTTTTTGTAGGCTCGATAGTGAGCCTGTTTACATTTGCCCCCTGGACAATACTTCGATTTGGGGTTTTGAGAGCGAAATTCCTTGCCGCACCAATAACATTCTTTATCGTAATGCCAATATCCCATCGTTACTCAATCTACATCGAGGGCGGAATTGCCCTGGTTTTGCGTAACGCAAAAATATTTTATTAAATCTCGATTTCAGTAATATTTTGCTGAATTAAGCATAAACATTGATGATAAACTTCACGTTCAGTATAACAATCTCTCAATCGCAACATTTGCGAATCAATGACATTCTGATTTCGTCTATGGCTTTTTTCCTGATCGGATTCTGCTTCGAGAATAACTCTTTCAGCATCAATCCTTTCAATATTTTCAAGCAAATGATTTTTGATTATTTGCACAGAATATTCTTTAATGATTTGAGCTTTAGCCATCTTTAAGCCTTTCCGATTTCAAGACCATCTTTGCCATCCTGCCAGTGAACATACTCGTATTGTTTAAGAGCATCAAGTTTAGGCTCGATTTCCTGACCAAGCAAAGTCCGCAAATATTCACGGTCCCTGGGTTCGTTCGTATTAAAAACAAAAATCTCTTTTGCCTGGCTGGTCAAGAGCCGGTGAATTCCATAAGGCCGCTGGGTGATTCCGATCAACTTGATATTCTTGTGACGGCCACGCTGAATGATTGCAGCAAAACTTTCGCTGATTTGGTAAGCTGTACAATAGCAGTCAATTTCTTCAACCAAAAAACAGCAATTTCCAACCATATAAACAAGCTCACTAATATCTTTGATCTCAACAGCCGGCATCATTGGCCGATAAAGCAAACTGTATCGACCACGATAAACATTCTGCCAAAACTCAATAAATTCTGCAAAATTTTCGGCATCAAAGATAACGCCGTTTTCGTACTCACTCATCGTGTCGAATACTATAAATCGCGGCTCATTCTCGATAAGCTTTTTCGCAAGCCAGGATTTGCCGCTGCCACGCTTGCCGAAAATCAAAATTATTTTTTTTTCGGTCATACTTTTTTTTGTTTGATTTCCGATGGAAATTTTGTCGTAACACCCGACTGCGACGGTTCAGCAGGACTTGATTGTTTCTGTAAGTTTTCACGATGCCTTTTTAATTCCTGTATCGTTCTCAATCGTGATTGCATTACCCAAAAAGTGCTGACCGACAAGCTCAACCAGGCATATGCTATAACCGGAATTTGCGGCAAATAATGTTCGAGCAATTGCATTGCCGGCTCTGCAATACGCTGTGCCTCATTATCCGTAAGTCTCAAAGATTTTACGCTTTGACTTATAGACCATAATTCAAAAGGTATTTTGACAACGCCAGCAACAACATCAATCGTCAATTCAGGCTGTTCAGGCTCAAGAGTTTTTTCTTTTGGCGGGCGACCAGGACCGCGCTTAGGTTTTTGTGGACCAATATCGCCAGAAAGCTTTTTATCGAGAAGGTCCTCAAATTCCTGTACCTTCGGACCGGCTGTCGGATATGGTGTTATTTTCGGCTGTGCAGGTGCGGGTTCGGCCGGGGTTTTCGGCTTAACAGACTTAACAGATTTCTTTTTACTCTTGACAACTTTTTTCTTAACTTTTTTCTTAGACATTTCGTTTCCTTCGTGATTTCAAGCCAAAGTTGAATGTTATTACCAGACAAAAAAGTAGTAAAATCATATACTTTTACATAGTTTGTTCTTTGGCCAAACATTGTCTCACTATCATCCTCAAAGATCGTTTCGCCATTCTTTAAAAGTCTGATATTGTAAGTTGTTTTCATCCTAAAATTGACTCCTCTTCCGGTTCATCGTCATTTGTAACCTGTTCTTCTGGCGGCACAACAGGTTGATCATCCGACTGTTGTTCTCCACCAGGCAAAAGACTTTCAACGCGATCCAGACGTTGTTCAATATCATCAAG
>CAYNKI010000123.1:0-11079 GCA_964397675.1 uncultured Pirellulales bacterium | reverse complement strand
AGCTTTTAAGCTAAAAATCTTCCAGCTCAAAGACCGGCTGTCTTTTTGCCAGATACTCTTCAGTGCAGAAAGGCGAACCAAAACCGTATTTCTCGGCGCATTCCATAAGCTCGTCAAAAACCTCAGGCCTGAAGATGAGCCGGGTGGGCTTGACCTTGTCCTGGACAATGCTCCTTATCATAGTGCCGCTAAAGGCCTGTCTTTCCTTGCTGTGGCCGCATAATCCCGAATAAGTTACTTCTCCGCAGACAGGGCAATACCACCATTCGAGCACACGGACAGGCTTGATATTCAGACTGCCCTGTTCAATCTGGTCAAATATCCTGTGCGCATCGTAAGGACCATAGTAACTGCCTACCCCTGCATGGTCTCTGCCGAACATATGGTGTGTACAACCCAGGTTCTCTCTTATTATGGCGTGAAGAATCGCCTCTCTTGGCCCGGCATACCGCATATCCCACATCACAAACGATACCATATGCACATCATCTCTGAAGTACCTGGCGTCATTTAGCTTCTGCTGACATAAAAGGATGGCTTCGTCAATGTAGTCGCCTATACGTTTTGGTCCGATGATGCAGCTTACCAGTATTGCGGTTTGCAGTTTTTCCACGGGCATTTCGCCGTGAGTGGAAAACCAGGCGCCCTTCATCAGCCACTCATGGCCACTGTGTGGGACATTTCTCGTTTGATGAGCAACGACCCTTTTGAAGCCCTTTTCAGCAATTTTTTGACGCATTCGTTTTGGGGTGAACCAAAACTTATCGAATGGCGGCTGGAAGCGGGGCGGACTGACGAGCGTGATTTTGCCGGCAAGGAATGTATCCTTTAAGCCGTCAAACATTTTCACGCCCGGATGTTTGGCATCGGTTGTGCCGAATACCGCCTGGGCCATCTGAGTTTTGTCATAAGTGTAAATCTCTTCGATTTCCAGAATAGCCAATGGCTTTTCAGAATAAGTCAGGACGATGTCATCTCCCTGTTTAAGAGATTTTTGCTCAACTTCCTTGCCGTCGACGTCCAGTATGATTGGTATAGGCCAGAGTGTCCCGTCTGTTAGTTTCATATCTTTGCAAACACTGTCGACATCGCCTTTTCCCATAAAACCAGCCAGCGGGGTGAAAAAACCGTAGGCAATATCGATGCACTCTCTGGCGGCTCTACCGGTAACGGCGATCCGCGACAGTCCCGATGTACATCGGGACTTCGCCTCTTCGGGCGATGTAATTACTCTTTCGACTATCTCTTTTCCACAATGGCCTGTGTATGACATCTTTGCTTGATTCCTTTCTCGGCCATGGTCTTGAGTTTGGGATTGCTCTCGCCAAAACTATCCAGTGCCGTATCAAAGTCCTTGAATCCGATCTCGTATGCCGGCGAATCTTTCGCAAGACGAAAGTCGCCTTTATTCATGTTCTTGAATCCTGCATCGGCAATGACTACCTTGGGGTCATACGAAGCATCGGCATTTTTAATTATGACCAGATTTGGGCCGAGTGTATCGGCTTTAACTTTTTTGTCGCCCTTGGGCGTGTACGGCTGTGGGCCGATCAGGATGTTTCCACGCACCACGTCGCCGTTGTATTTCAAAGTGCAATGCGGGCTGAAAGTCGTCGAGATATTGTTGAACACCTTGCGATCAAAGCCTTCGCGAATCTTGATCCCGCCGCTGGGACACAAATTGTTATAAATCTCATAGTGCGTCGAACCGTCGTCCAGGTCGATATCATATCCGTGGTCGCACTGGAAAAAGTTATTCCGCAAAACGATCGGCGAGAGTGTATCGAGCAGTGCGAAACGGCGCATCTTCTTTGCAACCGAATCGTTGCTATTGCGGCCGTTTTTGATCCAGTATCGGTCGCGTCCCCATGAGTTGTAACATCCGTGCTCGCGCGATTCGATACAGGTGTTGAACATCGAGTTTTTCTCGAACACGTGCCCGCCCCAGCAGTCGTCATTGACATTTACCGCCGCCCGCGGGACATTATATATTGTGTTGCGCCGAACGGCGATCTCGAAAGCTTTTGAAATGAACACGCCGGAGATTTGTTTCTCGACAGTGCCCAACTCGCGCATCAGATTGTTCTCCACGACGCACTGCGCCGGATAGTGCCTATTCGCCGGTCCCGGCTCGATGTCGATCAATCCCGATATACATTGGGAGCCATCAAGCGCCGAATCAGTCATTTCCGCTAACGAATGGACTCCTTCCTTCGCGTTGAGACCTTCTTCAAACTCACCCTCGGGCAACGGGCCGACTTCTTCTTCCGGCCACCCCCACCGATGCGCCCAGGGCGAACGCAGGCTCGAATTGTCTCCCTCGATGACTACGCCGCTTGCGCCGGTGTATTCCATCAGGCAGTCGGTCACCCGCGCGCGCTGATTGTAACCGAAAATGTAAACAGCATTGCCCCCGACATGATCGAAAAAGCAGTCGACGACCGAGCAATCCTCCGTTGCCTCCATGTAGATCGAGCCGGTTCGCGCCACTCGCCAGTCCCCCCCGCTGGGCACAACCTTCGTGTCCATAAATGTATAACGTGTACCAGTGATGCGAAAGCCCTCGAACGAGACAAACTTCACCGGCGTGCTTTCATCGCCCTTCAATTCGATTAGCCTTTCGCAAACCACCACCTCGAACCTGGCATTTTCCAGATTCAGACTTTTACCAGGTTTGAAAAAAAGTGTCGCGCTTTTCTCGTCCAGAAACCATTCGTCAAACGCATCCAGTTCCTCCCGCGCGTTCTCTACGAATCCCATCTTCGCCATCGGCGCGTAAGGCGCCGTTCTCCGTCCTGCATTTTGATATCCGCCCTCGGCATTATGTTCTTTCCCACACTCCAGTACGTATTTCTCGACTTTGCGCGTGATGAGAAAATGCAGTGAACCCCAGCCCAGGCCATGATAACCGTGCACATACGCCCCGACCGGATCACTCATTGAAGCCAGATGCTTGCGGATATCGGTTAGCGTCCCAGCGTTCTCCTGGTCCCGATAAGCCGCGTCCCAAAAACCATTGGCCGGGTCAGCGTTTGGATAACGCGCCCGAATCATCTTGTCGCCATTGACGTACAAATGATCGAACAACAGGCCCTCTGGAACCTTTGCTGAAAACACGCCTTCTTTGCCTTCTTTCCATGTCAAGTTCAGCGTCTTGAATCCCGCCAGCGTACTTTTCCAGGACTTGTCGGCCACGTATCGAACCGGCGCGGCCTCGCTTCCCGAATCCTCAGCCGTGAACGTAACCGTCTTTTCTATTCGGTATGTCCCAGGCGCGAAACGAATAGTCACTGGCTGCTTGCCGGCGAATTTCCTGGCCGCTTCTTTTGCACGGGCCATCGTCGCAAACGGAACTTTCTTTGTCCCAGGATTGCTGTCATCACCGGTGGGGCTGACGAACAGTTGGATACCCTCAGCTATCCCGATGTACATCGGGACAAAAGGCAATAGCGCGCAGGCGATAAAAAGCCCCCCGATCCCAAAGCACTTCGGGATCGGGGCCGCAATGCTTGTGCAATGAAATTCCTTGCAATCATTTCTCATTATACCATTTCTTCCTCTTTCTTGATACTCGATTCTCGATTGCCGTTTCTCTGGCATCGGGCATCGAGTTTTTCCCATTGTGGGCCCCCGATCCAGAAGTGCTTCGGGATCGGGGGCCTCTTTCTTTACTCGTCGCGCTTACTTCTTCTTCCTTTGTTTTGGCTGTGGCCATTTTGCAGTCACGCCAAGTTCACCATCAAAGTCCACCGCAATGACCGACGCGTGTTCGGTCGGCTTTTCTGCTGGAAGGCTGAATTCTACACCGTTACCCACGGCACTGAACTCCACAGGCGTACCGTCTTTCAGCAATGACGCCTTTGTTATCTTGTCGAACTTCAACGCCAGCGGAATTTTTCCCCCGCCCTCAGGCCAGTCAAAAACGATCAAATAAATCCTTTGACCCTTGATGGTAATACGGCCCCATTGCGGTGCCGCGCCCCACGGACTGCGTTTCGTTCCATAGATCGCCTCGCTGTTGACATCCATCCACTTGCCCACACCAAGCAGAGTGTCGATTTCACCTTGCGGTATTGTTCCGTCCGGCTTGGGTCCGATATTAAGAAGGAAATTTCCGCCTTTCGAACATATATCGCAAAGCTTTTGAACGATTTCCTCAGGTCGCTTGTAGCGGGCTTCAGGCCCTTTATACCAAAATCCGCTCCAGCCGGGACTGGTACCGCTGACAGTCATGTTTGTCTCCCAGAAGTCTTTTGGAGGCTTGCCCGGGACCTTCTGTTCCGGAGTCTCGAAATCGCTGTACTCGCTCGTGCCGCGATTGTTGATAATGAGATGCGGCTGAAGCTCACGCATCATCTTCAGCATCGGAATCGCGTCGCGAAGACATTCCTCAGGCCATTTGATATCGAACCAGAAAATATCAATGTGACCGTAGTTGGTCAATAGCTCGCGTACCTGTCCCTGCTCGAATGCCACAAAGCTCTTCCAGCGGTCCGGGTGTTCCGCTTTGAAGTTCGGGATATAGTCGAAGTGCCTGCTCCACCAGAGGCCATCAGGATGATGCTGGTCCGGATGAGAATAATAAACACCGATGGCAAAGCCTTCCTTGCGAAATGCGTCCAAGAGATGGCAAATGATATCCGGGTTCGCACTCTTACTCCACGGACATTCAGGATTCGTGATCTTGTAGTCCGTGAGTTGCGTGTCGAACAAACAGAAGCCATCATGATGTTTGGTTATTGGAACCACATATTGCATGCCGGCTTTTTTCGCTATTCTTGCCCACTCGGACGGATCGAACTTCACGGGATTGAAGGTCTTGTTGAGAGCGAGATACTCATTTAATTGCTGCCGGCCGCTGACTTCGTGGTTGCCTCTGCCACGAAAGATGGGACCTTTATGCGTCTGGGACCAGGGTCCCCAGTGAATGAACATCCCGAACTTCCATTCGTTCCACTGCTCCATTCTTTCGCGCGGAGATTTGGTAGGCCCTCTCTGATCTTCTTGAGCCCCGATGTACATCGGGATTGCGCAGACCACACCCACTAACAATACACAGCTTAGAACCACAACTTTCTTCATCTCATTCTCCTTTCTTGGCTTGCGGAATAATAATACAGGATAAACCCACCTTTATCCTGCAAAAAGCGAACTATACTTATATTTCTTTCCAATGCAATGACCATTTAACTTGGGTTTCTATTTCCCCCCTATCCCGATTGGGGAGAAAAAGATGAGTATCAAAATCCATACTGCCATCAAGCTCGCTGTAAATAACCAGTACTTGACTGTTTCTTGTCTGGTCATTGGCATGACTTGGGCACTTTGACGGACGGATTCTGCCTTTGCCTGATCAATCTGGGTATATGCCGTAAAATGACTGACTAAAAACATAACGATGGTGCAGATGATGGTGTTGATAAATCCGATGTTTAGTTTGTTCTGGAAATAAATTGGTAGTGATTCTTTGAAATTCTCCAAAAGGGGTAACTTTAAGACGGCAAAGGCAACTAATCCCAGGACACATCCGACAACGAGTGTTGCAAAGGCTGCTTTGGCATTGGCACGAGGGTAATACAATCCAAACAGAACACAGACAAATACCGGCGGCGCCAGTAATGCCCAGACGTAGAGCAGGTAATGGAACAGTCCCTCAAAGTATCTGATAAAGGGGGCGATAAGAATACAGCCGGTAAGCAGGATCACCATGATCAGACGTCCGTGGCCCAGGAGCTGCTGGTCGTTGACGTTCTTTTTGATCTTTGCAAAAAAGTCATAGGTCAATAATGAGCCACAAGCACACAGGCCTGAATCGACACTGGACATAATGGCTGCGAGTAAGCCTGCTAGACAGATCCCTAACAGGCCGGTCGGCATAACGCCGGTCAGCATCGCAACATAGGCGGAATCACCTTCAGGAACTACGAGTGAGCCCTTCATAACTAATTGAGCGGCCAACACACCTGGGGCTGCAATGACGAATAAAGCCAGTACTTTCAGGAATCCTCCGAAAATAGCACCCATCCGAGCGTGATACAGATTGGATGCGGATAAGGCTCGTTGTACATAGTCCTGATCCGTACAGTGACCATGCACGCCAAGAATAAAAGTTCCTGTTAGCATGGGCAGCCATCCAAATTCGTGATGCCAGGGTCTGGTCAATGTCCACATAGACTGACCTGCTGCATCTTTAAAAGCCAGGACTTCTGAAATACCACCAACTTTGATGATGCCGAAGATTAATAACATTGCGCCGCCGATAACCAGTACGAGCATTTGTACAAAGTCACAATAAATGACTGCTTTGAGTCCACCGAGCAATGTATAGGTTCCCGCTGCAATGCCGATGAGTATAACAGCGGCCCAGAACAGTGTATTGGCATGGGGCCCGGTGTCCCAGCCTAATATATGGGTCAAGACGGTGGCCCCGGCATATAAGGCAGCTGTCAGGTTGGCCAGCAGAACCATCATTAAATTGATAAAGGAAACTATTGTGCTGCAGCCTGTATTATAACGGCGTTCAAAGAATTCCGGCGAAGTAGTCAGTTTGAGGCCCATGTAGGTTCTCAGGAAAAAGGCAGCCAGAAACATAAAACACATCGCGCCAATCATCTGAAAACCGCCTGCAATAATACCCACAGAAAAGGCCAGACCGGCCTGGCCTACAAACTGCTGACTGGAAATGTTTGTGGCAAAAAGGGATGCCCCAATAAAGGGCCATTTCATCCGGTTGCCGGCCAGAAAAAACTCGCGACTTCCCTTGGCTCGTAAACGAGAGATCCAGAGTCCCAGAGAAATGATCCCTAAAAAATACATTCCAATAATGGCAACATCAACGAATCCAACTTTCATATAACTCACCTAAATAATTATTTATCCAGGGCACCTTTTACATTGATTTTGAAGGCCAGGGCAATATCGTTCGGCATTACTTCGGGCAAAGTAAGGTGCAGGCCCTTGCCGTTGCGCTTCCACCTGACCTTGCCCGAGCCGAGCAGTTCGACCGACTCTATGTCATCTTCCGATGAGATTTTTGTCCGTCTGCCAAGCGACTTTATCGTAATTTTGCCTTCCGGCGGAATGCCCGTGCACATGGCATAAAGAGTGTTGCCCTTGCAAGTGAAACGGATGTCCTGCCACGTTAGCTTTTTGGTATTAGGTCTTCTGATGTGAGCTATCTTCTTTTCGCCGCCCTGCCTGCTTTCTTGATACTGAATCATCTTTAGCTTTTCAAGGTCACCCTCGTTGTAGATCTTCCAGGGACGAGTTTCGTAAATTGCTTCACCATTCTGCGCAAGCCATTTTCCCGTACCCAGTAGCAGCGTCTTGACCCCCTCAGGAAGCGTGCCATCCGGCTTGGGAGTAAGTGACATGAGCAGGCCGCCGTTGTTTGCAACCAGGTGAATAAGACAAACGATCGTTTCCTGGGCGGTCTTGTAGGGTTGGCCCTTGTAATACGGCCACGCGTCTCCTACAGAAGTGTCATCCTCCCAGGTGCGGTCGACATAGTCCGGGCGGTCCCGGCCGCCCTCAAACGTATAGACGCCGAATCCCGGACCAAAATTGTATGCGGTCTTTCCGTGCATGCCGGTCAGTTTGTTGTGAACGCTTACCTGTCTGCCCCACTGCCGGGCACTGTTAAAGTAGTAAGCTACCCAGTCCAACGCATGCGTCGCAACAGGTTCTTCCCTCATATTGCCGCCATCACACCATATTATGTCAGGCTGATACTTATCGATGACCTCCTTGACCATAGCTCCCCAGAGGGGCAGAAATTCTTTTTCATAATCAGTGTTGTACAGGTAGAGCGATTTGTATTTGGGGTCCAGGACGTCCCAGCCTTCTTTCTTTGCCGCGGCCAGATACTCGCCCCGGTAGTACATGTTCCACATATTGTGGGTGCGAAGATGATGAAAACTGGCGATAATTTTCAGCCCGCGTTTGCGTAACTCCTTTGCATATTGGCCAAAAATATCGCGTTTCGGCCCGGTCTTGCCCGCGCACCAGGGGTAGATGTCACTGTCCCACAGCCCGTAGCCATCATGATGCATCAGGGCCAGCCCGGCATATTTCGCACCAGACTTTGCAGCCAGGTCCGCCCATTCAGCAGGGTCAAACTTCTCTGCCTTGAACCTGTCAATAAGGTCCTTATAACCGTAGCCTTCGCAAACAGGACCAACATTTTTTTCAAACAGCTTTCTCTCATCGCTTCCGGGCCTGTACATAAAATTGAAATAGACACACCTGCGCGTAATGTTCATACCTTCTTCCAGGTCCCAGTCGAACGCCACGGCGTACGGCCCCCAGTGACCATAAAGCCCGAATTTCGCGTCTTCCATCCACTTGGGCACTTTGTGGCTTCTGATCGATTCCCACACAGGCTCATACTTGCCGGCCGCTGCATCCGGACAAACACCGCCCGTTAGCACCATGGTCAAAAATACAATCGTAAGGTTTTGTAAAATCTTCATACTGCTTCTCCTGCCTGAATTCAGAATCTTCTGTATTCTCAATTCTCAATCGGTCAGTTTGCTTCCGGTGCCGGTCGACGCAAGTCCCTGTTTGAAGATGCGCGCGAAGGAGGGGGCATTGAGCAGGCCTATTTTATCAATATCGATGGACTTGATGCCAAGGTCATGCGCAGGTGAATCCGGCGTCAGGCGTACATCGTAGTTGTCTATATCAACAAACTTCGGGTCTGCTACAATTCCGTGTTTTTCCAGCCCGTATTTTCCCCGGAATTGCTGGAGAAACTTTTCCACTTCCTTTGTGTTCGAAGAATAGAAGAGATTATAGTCGGCATTCGCCTTTTGGTAAGCCCTGTCGGTCTTCCCGCTCTTCGAAAAGAACGTTGTGCTGCCGTCACGCTTATAGACAATATTGTGCTCCACTCTGCAGCCGGGTTCCGTCTCTTTCTTGAACACGATAGTGCCATCGATGATCACATTATTGATGATATAGTTATTGTGTTTAAGCGCGATGCCCTCCTTTCCGATGACGATGTTCTGTTGGACTGTTGATTTCTCCTGGTCGTCGTCAAAGCGAATTTGCTGCCCTCCCTGGCCGCTGTGGTGCACAAGGTTGCGTCGCACAATATTACCTTCCGCGGCGCAGGAGAGGTAGATGGCGTTGCCGTCACCCAGCGTCTGCACGCAATCGTTGAATTCATTGTCCTGCACAAGGTTATTGCGCGCGTGGGCGAAGCGCCGCGCTTCGGCCGCTGTCTTGGGCTGGCCGACTTCATCCCAGCGAATCAGACGCATGTTCTCACGAAGATTTTTTGGGATAATGCCTTTCTGAGTCCATTTGACCGGGTCTGTAATGTCAAAGTAGCGTGGACGCACGCCGCTGAGCACGAGCCCGTCGTATGGCAGGTCGTGTATGTGGTTGTTGAGAATTTTATTTTCGCCGCTTTGCCAGATGAAGACGCCTGGGTTGTGCAAGTGCAGTTGTGAACATGTCTGTATGTTATTGTTTTGCACGACGTTGTTCTTATTGACGTCCTTGCGTCCCGGACCGTAGCCGCAAAGAAGTACCGCAGTTCCGCCAAGGTTATGGAAATTGTTATTTGCAATACGGATGTTCTGTCCGTAGCGGTCGACCCGCACACCGCCGCCGCTGCTGTTTCGCAGGTCACAGTTTTCCAAGGCGCAATTCTCGGCCCCGCGGAACCGCACGAGTGAATTGTCCTTGTCCCACATTTCCCAGTCGTGCTGGATGCCCTTATCTGCTTTTGTCCACACGTCGCGGTCACCACAGGTCAGGGTCAGACCCTTGAATACCAGGCCGCGCACTGGAACATCGCCTTCAAGCTCGTCAATGTTTTTTCCTTCCACGAGGATAAGTTCACGAAACCGCGGGGCGATAATGTTATCGCCGGGGGCGTTATCTTCAGGCCAGAGGTACAGCTTGCCTTCCTGCGTGTTCAGCACCCATTCTCCGGGCTGATCCAGGACCTCGAGAACGTTTTCAACCCAGCAACTGCTGGTTACGCGGCTACTACATGGGTTCAAGTTATACGTTGCCGGTACAGTTGTCTTCGCGACATTCGTGTTCTCGTCTACTGAGGCCAGCCCGAGGTAATTGACGACCCACACGTGGTTCGGTCGGATGAGGATTTCCACGTCTTCCAGATTATCCCAATTTCGCAGGGTTCCTTTTGGGAAGTGTAGGGTGTCGAGATTGGTCCAGCGTTTGTCACGTTCAATTCGTGGGGTTGTAGGATTAAAGCCTCTTGAGCGTGCGCGCGGCAGTGGTTTTTCGCCATTGAACAGAGTACGGAACCGCCACGCGCCGCCTTTTGTTGCCGGTATGTCGGCGACCCAGACTTTGCCCTGAGCTTTGGCTGGCAGTGCAGATAGCGGTTGTTCGAGTTTTTTCCATCCGGTAATCTTCTTGCCGGAGGTGAGGATCGGTTCCTCGTCCTTATAGGCCGCGTAGGTGATTATACGGCCTTTTGGTGCGAAATCTTCGAGGCTGAATACTAACGTTTGGCTCAGGCGGTATGTGCCCCCACGGATCCAGACGGTGATATTCTCCTTTGCGTCTTTTTTTGCGCGGACAGCGTTGCGGGCCTTTTCGATCGTGGCAAAGGGTTTGTCTTTTGTGCCCGGGTTAGTGTCGGCGCCGTCTGTGGCCACATAGAATTCGGCGGCCGGTCCCGCTACGGCGGAGGCCTTCGCCGAGACGAGTGTGAGAGAGCAGGCTAGCGTGGAAATAACAATCATTGTTCCAATCAGTTTGTATTTCATAGTAGTTTCCTTTCCGTATGACTGACTCGTACTTCGCAGCGAAGCGCTACTTCGCAGAGTAGTAAGTGCCTAAAGTGAACTAAAGTGACTAAAGTTGGGTGAAATCTAAAATAATCCATAACTTTAGGCACTTTTAACTTTAGGCACTAACTTTTTATATTTGATTTTAATTTACTTTTCATATCCTCGGCGACAGGCGATGTATCAATTATATTGCTCAGCTCCTTTGGGTCTTCTTTAAGGTCATACATCTGCCACGTATCGTTTTCGAGACGCCAGCTAATTCGCAGGTTACCCTCCTCATAAAAATAGACCGGCTTGTCCGTTT
>CAYNKI010000122.1:0-11088 GCA_964397675.1 uncultured Pirellulales bacterium | reverse complement strand
TTATCAGCCGTCAGGTAATCTGGGAGCAGGGCGGCGATACCCGTGGCCTTAACTTTTATCTGGACAGCGGAAAACTGTATATAAATGGATGGAACCTGGGGGACATGCCGTGGTTACCGACAGACCTGAATGCTCCTATTTCCGCCAACACCGCATACGTAGCGGTATTGGTGGTGAACGCCAACGCGTCCGCCTTTGAAGGATTTGTCAATGGTGTGAGAATCGGCAGTGTCAGCAAAATCGGTTTGTTATATAATCACTCCGGCGGTTGTGCTCTCGGACACGTAGCAGGAAAAACAAGGTTCCATGACGGCTCGACTGGTGGCCCGGCCAACTTTGCCGGCCAGATAGCTGAGTTCCATCAATACAACGAAGTTTTTTCAGAAAGCGAACTCCAGTGTCTTGAGGACGCCCTTATGAGCAAGTATGGTATCAGTGGCAGCCAGCCGTAGCCCGAAAAGCCGAAAAGTACACAGAGAACTCAGTGAAAATTTAACCACGGATGGACACGAATAAAAAGCCGAAATCGACGCCGCTAAAGCTGGAGTTTATCCACCTCTGGTGGAACAAAGCGGCTAAGAAATACCACGGCGAATTTGCGCTCAGTTAAACTTGCGCAATTTCTCCCACACCAAACGGAATTTATCCGGATTGTATCGTCCGTATATATCCGCCACCTCTTTTGCTTCACTCTGGATATTTTCTGGCGATTCCACCATGGATTCTAAAAACTGCACAAGAGGGTCCTGGATATCCGCCCACGGCATATGCATATTCTCATCTGACGCCGCCTTCTTCAAACACTTTAACGCCAATAACTCGTTTCCCTGTCCTAACTCGCATACCCCTTCAATAAAAACCTTAGCATCCCTCATCTTTCCGATTTTCCCGTCGCTCAAATCCAAACTCTGTTCTAATAGCTCCAGTGTCTCTTTTGCAGGCAATACCGAATCCTCCACCCATCCTGTCAATTCTATCGCCTCATCTTTGCCTTCCTCTTGCTTTTCTTTTATCTCCGCAAGCCGCTTCTCCCAGTACTGCTTCATCCTCTTTGCTACCTTTTCCTTTTCTTCTCCTCCTTCTTCATTCACTGACTTAAATCCTGTTGTCAGGAACCTTGATGCCTTACCTCGCAACTCTGCCGATGCCTTCTCAAAAAATAGCTTCAATACTTCATTCTCAAGACCGATCCATCCATTAAAGTATCCGATCATTAAATGCTCAACCAATCCTTCGTCTGGTTCTTTCCCAAACTTGTATTTATTCTTGTCTCCAATTTTTTGCACTGCCTGGCCGTATTTTCCTTTTTCAATTAAAAACTTGAAACATTGAGGCGAAGGCCTGTCCCACGATACGTATGTCCCCCAAACTGTATCCCACATCTCTTTATCAAATATACTGTCGAGATTTGATTCCACCCATTCTCTATCGAGCCAGTAGATTCTGGCAAAATCGAGTCCAAAGGTGCAATTAACTTCTGACCGTTTCACTTCTTTAACTATGAATCCGTAAACCTGTCCCATTTCTTTTTTAAGGGAATTGTCAAAAACCGTCGCAAAATCATTCTTGCATACTACTCCAAGTAAAACAATCTGTCCAAAAGCGCTGCCCTGAACAGATCTCAATCGTCGTTGAACTGGATCTTCTTCCGACTCTAACTTTTCATCATAATTGTAGCGCACCAGTTCATTCAAAATGAGCCAGAATTTCCTGATAATCGTCTCGTTGAATGTTATCCTGTTACTCTCCTCACCGAAACCATCATGCAATACCCAGAGAATAGCTAAAAAGCAATCCTTCCACTCTTTTTCTTTATTCTTATTTTCTACAATTCCGCAGGCCAAATCTATCAGCCGCTCCCATCCATCCTTTTTGAAACTCCCTTCTCGAACTACTTCGCTAACACTATAAAAAATCTTTCCCAAAAATTCCGGGTCTAAAAGTTCTAATTTCTTCAAATCGATATTTAGATATTCCGTATGACGTTTCTTGAAGTCGGATTTGAAACTTGACGCCAGCGCATCCTTAGCCGTTCCCCATCCACTGACCTTCTCCTTTCCTTCATAATTTTTTGGCTCTAATAGATAATCGACTACAATCTCTACATTATCCTGTCCCATTTTCTCAGAAGAATATGGACTGCCTTCTTCTGGCGAAACAGCATGTGCCTTGCTAACCATTCGCCGCGGTGCAAGTGATCTATCCTCTTTGATTTCCGCCGCTTTCTTGTATTCCTTGTAAATCTCTTTGAACTTTTCACGCACCAGATAAAGATTTTCTGCTTTTATTTGGTTATCCCACTTTTCAAAATCCGTCAATTTTTCATTGTTTTTCTGGCACCATTCCTCTACTTCCTTTTTTCGCTCCTCTGTTATCTTTGGTTTCCTAACCCACTCGATAAATGCTTTCTTCGCCTCTTCCCCCACATCTTCGAACTTGTAATTCAATAAGCGCCTGTGTTCATACCTATACAGACGATTTTCGATAAACTTCTGATTCCTGATAAGTTTATTTATCCTGTTTTTTTCCATCCCTGCCGGCACAAACCGTAGCAGATACATCTCAACTCTGTGGAAAATTCCCTTATTACGTTTCTCTAAATCATCTAATAACTCGTTAATCTTCTGTGGCTCTTTTTCGATAACCACTCGGCCAGCTTCACATATCGCCTTCATTATGATTGCATTTAAGTCATACTCCAGCCGCTGGATATTCTCCAAATCCTCCACACTTACTCCCAAATACTCGCTTGTATCGTAATCCTTCTTCTTGTTATATACCTCAAGATACCCATCGTATATATCTACAAGCACACGCACCGCCTCGAATGGCCTCTTTTCCCAAACCTTTATATAACATTTAAACATCAACTCCATATATTCGTGCGTTCGGAATTTGCACCTGATTGTTTCAAAACTACTTTGTGCATCATCTCCAGGCCGCCATACATCAAGTAACACCTTCGCAATCTCAAACGCTTCCTTAGTATGCTTTTCAACCAGCTTCACCATCAACTTAGCTGCTTGTTCTCCTCCCCAAAACAATCCCCAGTTTCCTGAATATTGTCTCTCCCCAAGAAAGTTTTCAACAACTCCTATACCTTGGGCTGCCACATCCTCTGGCATTTCAATAAGACAATCAAAACACATTTTTTGCACAAATGGGTTTTTGCTTTTAATCGCATTTATTATTTCAAGCACTTCATAAGGTACTTTCGATGCCATCTTTTTCAAATACCCTCCTTGAGGCCATCGCTCGTATACTTCTCCTGTCTTCGGATGCCGTGGACTTTTGAAAAATTCTTTATCCTTCAACGGTTTTAACCAAAGAGGGTTCTCGAGTTTGTCAAAGAAGTACATCCGGTATCTTGCCCTGACCAATCTCAATACCACTTCATTAACTTCGTTTTGACTTGGAGTTTGCTTAAATGCATTGGCATTCTTGATTATTCGTTCGATGTCTTCCATCCCTTCGTAGAAGTATCCAATGAGACTATAAAGCACATTTTCAAATCTTTGAAAATGCGTAACCAAATCATCCTTGTCTATTTCCTTTCCCACATGAGCGCGATCCACAAACCATTCTGTCTCTCTAAACCATGCGTCCGCTACAGGATACAAACTTACCTGCAGCGCCTTATTTTCAGGCTCGAGTTCAACCATTAGCATTTTCGCCTTCTCTCGATTGGTGTAGGCTACTTTTCTATGCTTTCTTATCAAAAGATTTACTAACACCAACACATCACGTGGGACTTTTTGTTGATTTTGACCTCTGCCTTCTTTTTCATATACACCTTCTAATCCTTCTTTTTCCCAAGCTTTCGCTAAGCCCTCTACTTCATCTTTATACTCCAAACGTTTAATTTCAAGCTTTCCCGACACTTCATCCGGTAGTCTATTTCGTATTTCACGAACTGCATGACAAATAAACCGCCCCCGCCCAGAAAAACTTGCATCTTCTTTCATCTTAACGGACCCCTCGTACAATTCTGCTAATTCGGGCCCTACTTTTTGTAACCAATCAAATATATGCCTCTGTTTTTCATTCATAATTTTAATATCGAATACTTCAATTCTAATGTAAATAGACATCTTTTTAATTATCGCCAAACCAACTATAAATCCTCACAAACAACCCGTCAATTCACAATTTTATCCCTGAGAAACACCTACCCCAGCCCCAAAATCAAACTCGCCACCGTCTGCGTTCTCTGTGGCCCAAAAAATCTGTGTAAATCAGTGTAAATCTGTGTCTGAGAAAAGATTTTGCTTGTTTTTCAGCCGTTTTTGGGTATAATATGCATCCAACTAATAAGCTGAAAGCTTATAAGTTGTAAGTCAAAAGTTAAAAGTCAAAGGTCAAAATCGAAGATCCGCGGTCTTCGGACGGAGTAAATCACAGGAGGTTCTCCCAATGGCCAGCGAAGTGCAAATACTCGCCAAATCCGCAATACGCTATACGCAATACCCAATACGATATACTTCGTTCTACAATTGTCGAGAATCCTCTACAAATCGGCCCTATTTTATGCAAAACAAAGCCAATTTACGAAAAAGTCAAATGAATGTAACCTTAATTATAACAAGGGATTATGAGAAAAAAACGAACAGGACACTTGGTTAAAACAAAGCCAATCAAACCCAATTTCCATTTTACCGCAGAGAACGCTGTGTACGCAGAGAAGAAAAATATTTGTGTAAGTAATTGTTCAATAAAGGAATACGCTCTCTATCCTATTTCTTCGCGTTCTTTGCGAACTCGGCGGTTAATTAAAAACAAACCCAAACAAAGCCAATTTCTATGGTTTTCTAATTGCAGTTTACTGTAAGGCCATGTATAATATTATCAAAGAGATAGACTTTTTGAAAAGTAAATACGGGGGCGAACGGCTTCGACCGGATGACGGAAAGACAAGCTGCATGTCCAGGACGCCGGTTGGCCTGGCTAATCATCCGGCAAAAAACTTAATTGGCAACTATCAGTATGCCATGGCTGCTTAATTAGCAGCCCGTCCTGTCGGACTTTGCCTGTGGGTCTGGTAAGGGCGTCAGATAGCAGGCTGGCTGAGTCGGTTGTTCGGGCCGGCAAGGCAAGATTTAATTCCGAAATAGCCGAGCTTTGAGCCTGTCGTTTGGCGCTTTGCGAGGCGAAGTTTTAATAAAGCGACTAAGCATGTAGACGCTTGTTTTGAAGCATCACGGGACGGGGGTTCGAATCCCCCCGCCTCCATCCTGCTTCGCCAAGGCTTTGGCGGTTATTATCCGCAGTCGTCGACGCTACAAAGCTATGGCGGTGGAGCGGAGGCTTGGTGTAAGGAGTGCCCGCTGTAGCTTTTTGCGAAGCGGACTTTTATATATATAAGCTTTTCAGAAATAAAGATTATTATATTTTTAGCAAGCTGACATTATTAAGATTCTTGATAAATGGAAACGAGACAAAATGTTCTGAGTTTGAAATTAGTTCTACTTGCTATTTGTGTTATTCAATTGGATGTCAAGTTCTGCCAGGCAGATCAATGCTACAACATCGTAGATACCGGACAAGACAAATGTTATGACAATAACGGTGAGATTGCTTGTCCCCAGCCCGGAGATGCTTTTTATGGGCAGGATGCTCAGTATCAGGCAATTCAGCCTGCTTATGATGACAATGGCGACGGGACGATTACAGACCTAAACACAGGTCTAATGTGGCAGAAAACTCCAGATTTTAACAACCTTATGACATGGTATGATGCTGTTGACTATGCAGATGGTCTGAAACTGGCGGGGTATAATGACTGGTGGCTGCCGACGATCAAGGAACTCTATTCCATCATCGATTTTAGAGGCAATCATCACACAAGAACACCTTATCTGAATACAACATATTTTGACTTTGAATACCCCGATCCTTCTACCGGCCTTCGCTCCATGGACGCCCAGTATTGGTCCAGCAATTTCTATGTAGGCCGTACGATGAATAACGACCTGTCAGCTTTTGGATTCAACTTTGCTGACGGGCGAATCAAAAGTTATCCGGCTAATGTGGTCAGTGGTCCGTCTGCCGAGCGTTACGTCCGCTGCGTTCGAGGTGATCCTGATTATGGGAAAAATAAGTTTGTTGATAATGGGATGCACATGGTGCAGGTGCTCAACGAAGTGATCCCAAAGCTGGTGACCCTGCAAATTATCCCACAGGATTAGGGCCTCAAAAGGATCAAATCCGAATAATGAATTATGTGCGGTGTGTTCGAGATGCCGGCAATACCGTACATGGAAAAATGCGGTGATGCAGTTAAGTTAGTGCTTTTTTCAAGTGAAAACTACTGTGTTTTGCGGATTGTGGTGCTAAAAAGCTGCACGAAACGACCGAAAATACTTGCAATTTTGAAAGGTATTTGATAACTTATGACGGTTGGAAGACGCAGCGGCGTTAATAAGTTATGTGTATGGGAAATTTCGGATAAGAATATATAGAGATTGACTCTATTGTCTTTAAATAAACAGGGTACTCTCATGAAACCTGTTTTTATACAAAGGCCTCAAATAATGAGAAAAAGTAGTCCCACAGTTGTATTGCTCCAAATGCTTATTATTTGTGTACCTCTTTGTGCCCAGCATAATCCGGGCCAAGCACGCTTTGGACAATTTGAAAGCAACGGCAAGTACGCAGCGGCGAATGATATCGATATCCTGGTGATGGTGACATTGCGCAAGCAGGGTATCAAGCCTGCAAAGCTGTGTTCCGACGAGGTTTTTATCCGGCGCGTGTATCTGGATGTGAACGGCTCGTTGCCCGAGCCTGAGGATGTTCGCAGATTTTTGAAGGACACTCGTCACGACAAGCGTGCCAAGCTGATTGATATTCTTCTGAAGCGGGATGAGTTTGTAGATTATTGGTCGCTGAAGTGGTGCGATCTGCTGCGGGTCAAGGCGGAGTTTCCTATCAATCTGTGGCCCAACGCGGTGCAGGCATATCATCGTTGGATTCACGATTGCATACGGCATAACATGCCTTACGATAAATTTGCCCGCGAGCTGTTGACCTCGAGCGGCAGCAACTTCCGCGTACCGCAGGTTAATTTCTACCGTGCTATTCAAGGCCAGGAACCATCCGCCATTGCATCGGCGGTGGCACTGACTTTTATGGGGGTGCGTCCCGAAATATCTTCGGGATGGCCTGAAAAACGCCGTTCCGGCATGGAGGCTTTTTTCTCGCGCGTTGCGTACAAAAAGACGGCTGAATGGAAAGAAGAAATCGTTTACCTGGATCCTGCACCCGCCGAACCTTTGAAGGCCGTTTTTCCAGACGGTGTAGCTGTGCAGATTGAGCCGGGCAAGGATCCCCGCGAGGTCTTTGCCGATTGGTTGATTACTCCGAACAATCCGTGGTTCGCGCGCAATATCGTGAATCGCATCTGGGCCTGGCTGCTGGGCCGCGGGATCATCCACGAGCCGGATGACATCCGACCGGATAATCCTGCCGTCCATCCCCGACTGCTTGCCTTTCTGGAAAAAGAGCTGGTGGAAGCCGACTACGACCTGCGGCATATTTACCGCCTGATTCTCAATTCCAGAACCTACCAGCAGTCCTCGATTCCACGCAGCGACCATCCTGACGCCGAGGCCATGTTCGCGTGTTATCCGATACGCCAACTGGATGCGGAAGTGTTGATCGATGCCTTGTGTTGGATTTCCGGAACCCAGGAGAGCTATTCGAGCGCTACTCCGGAACCGTTCGCCTTCATTCCGGAAGAAAATCGATCCATTGAGCTTGCGGATGGCAGCATCACCAGTCAATTCCTCGAAATGTTCGGCCGCCCGGCGCGTGACACCGGCTTAGCATCTGAACGCAATAATCAACCCACGGATGCACAACGGTTGCACCTGTTGAATTCAACCCACGTTCAAAACAAGATCGAAAGCAGCGGGTGGTTAAACAGACTGATTAGGACCGCCAAGAGTAACCGTCGTACTTTGATTAACTTGATCTATTTGAACATTTTGTCGCGTTATCCGACGGAGGCTGAACTGGCCGCCGCGGAAAAATACTTTCAAACCAAGGGAATTAACACCAGACAGGCCACGAGTGATCTGGCATGGGCGCTGATTAACACCAAGGAATTCCTATATCGGCATTAAGCCGGTCGGATGACGAATATGCGGTAGTCAATTATAGGTGCAGAAACCGAGGAAATCTAACGATGGACGAGAAAAATGAATTACAAGCTTTTCTGAAGCAGAAAGCTGATTCAACAACCCCAACCCAAAATGAGGTCGACTGGAAGGAGAAAAAGGACAAGTGGCTGAGTCAAATTGCGCAGTTATATAAAATGATTCGAGAATGGATAGCTCCGCTCGTGAAAGACAGGACGGTGCGGTTCCAAACTTCTTCTGAAAGTCTTGAAGAAGATAATATTGGCCAGTATCAAGTAGATGTCCTTACGCTCTTTATCGGGAAACAGCGCGTTGAATTTCACCCCAAGGGAACGCTGATCATCGGGGCTAATGGGCGCGTCGATGTGCAAGGACAGCGAGGAATCCGAACCCTGGTATTCAAAGCAGATCAGTGGTATATCGTCGAACGTTTTCCGCGTTTGAAAACACTTCCGTTCAACGAGGATTCCTTTCAAGATGTGCTCCAGGAGGTGATGGAGTGACACCCCGTGTCTCCATAAGTTCCAACCGCATTGGAGTGGACGACGTGTGGGACTACTACGAGACCGTGCGTGCAGCTATTGTCCAGTTTGCTGAGATGGCGAAACAAAGTCTGGCCGAGGGCGCTGATCTCCAGGATCCCAGGTTGTTTGGAGTGGATATGGCAGAGCTTAATGCCCATTTCGCGAGCCTGCTCGATGAGGCCGACAAACAAGCGTGTCTGTTTTTGATTGCGAGTGCGGAGGCGACAATTCGTGTTGATTTCCTCGAGCGGGTGTATGAAAGGCGAAAGGACCGCGTGAGTCGGGTGTTCCGAGATATCTACAAGTCTCGATGCGAGCACAACAAGATCAAGGTTCGGCTCGACGAGGATATCCTTGATATTTGGGCATCAGAATTCGAGCAAGCCAAAACTCCAGTTGGAACATTCAAAGTAGCCCTGAGATTCCGACACTGGCTTGCTCATGGGAGATACTGGGTGCCCAAACTTGGCCGGAAATATGATCCAAGTGGGATCGTCCAGCTTGTCATTGATTTGTTCAGGGCAATAGGGTTGTCTACAAGTGACTGAGATGTTGCCGGTTGGGATAGGCAGTGCATAGCGTTTCCGGTTTCGGACCGGAAATATCCATGCGATTTTGAGGCAACAAAATGATTCTGTTTAGCAGGATTAAGGCTGTACAGTAGTTTGACAAAAGATAAGGAAAAAGCTATGAGCAAGCAAAAAAATAATTATCCAAACTTTATGACTCGGCGTGAAGCGTTAAAACGGGGATTTCTCGGAGCAGCCGGAATAGCACTGGTCGCTCCGTTTAGCCGGCAGGCGAGGTCTGCGTCCTTACAGCCCCGAGCCAAGTCGGTTATACAAATCTGGATGTGGGGCGGCCCGTCCCATCTGGACACCTTCGACCCCAAGCCGGACGCAGGCTACGACTATTGCGGCCCTCTTGACAAGCCGATCCCTACCAACGTGGAGGGCATCCAAATCGGCCAAATGCTGCCGCTGCTGGCACAGCAGGCCGACAAGTATGCTATCATCCGCAGCATGACCCATGGCAATAACGGGCATGAAACGGCGTCCTACATCGTGCAAACCGGGCGCAGACCCGGTCGTCTGGTCTATCCCTGTGTCGGGGCCGTCGTCTCGCTGTTCAAGGGATATGAGCATGGTTATAAAGGGCTTGTCCCGCCTTATATCGTGTTGACTCAGCCACAGGGCCGATTTTCCGAGGCGGGTTTCCTGGGGCCGCGATACAAACCATTTGCCACTGGTGGCGATCCAAATCAGAGCATCTTTGCGGTGGAAGGGATCGTCTCACGAGGCATTTCCGATCAGCGCCAGCGCAGCCGGCGTGAGTTGTTCCATTCGCTCGATTCGTTGGGCAAGGCCATGCCGGAGAATCCGCACTTCAAACGGCTCGACCACTGCGAGGAAAATGCCTACGATTTGATGTTCGGCGATGCCAGGAAACTATTCGATCTGTCGGAGGAAAAAGATGAAATTAGGGAGCGCTACGGCCGCAATACGTTTGGCCAGTCCTGCCTGATGGCACGCCGGCTGGTAGAAAATGGCGTGCCCTACATTACAATCAACTACAAGGGTTGGGACACCCACAAACAGCACTTCGAAATTATGCGCCAGAAGCTGCCTGAAATGGACGCCGGCATGGCTACTCTGTTACAGGACCTGGCTGACCGCGGCCTGCTCGACAGCACGATTATATGGTGGAGCGGCGAGTTTGGACGAGGCCCAAAAGTCCAATGGGAGCCGCCTTGGAACGGAGGACGGTCACATTACGGTAAATGCTTCAGTGCCGTGGTTGCCGGCGGAGGCTTCAAAGGCGGCCGTGTCGTCGGGGCCTCAAACGAAAATGGCACCGAAGTAGCCGAACGGCCCGTCTATCCGGAGGACCTGATCGGCAGCATGTACGAACTGCTCGGCATCGATCCCGATGGCCCGCTACCAAACCCGCGGGGATTGCAGGTTAAGGTTATGCCCTCATCGGAACAAGGCGGCGGCCGACTCACGGAAATCGTGTAAACAGAGTTTGTAGTTGTCTCCAAATTGGCTTTGTTTTTGCATTAACCGCCGAGTTCGCTGAGACCGCAGAGAAAGAAGATTGGGATTGTATTTCTTTGTTAGGCAAAAAGTTACGCATATATTCTTTTGCTCGGCCTGGCTACGGCGAAGCGCTCCCGGCTACGGCACGCTCCGCCGTGACGAGTCGCCAAGACGAGCGAACTCCGCGTTCTCCGCGGTGAAGAACACAGATTGGCTTTGTTTGGGTTTGTTTTCACCAAATGTCCTGTTCGGTTTTTTCTCATAATCCCTTGTTATAATTAACTTTACATTCATTTGACTTTTTGTAAATTGGCTTTGTTTTGCATAAAAAAAGGCCGATTTGTAGAGGATTCTCGCCCCGCTACGGCAACGGCCTTCGCCGTGACG
>CAYNKI010000121.1:0-11193 GCA_964397675.1 uncultured Pirellulales bacterium | reverse complement strand
CGAAAATCTCAGGCGGCTTTGTCCGATACCTCTGCGATGTTGAGAGCTTATCAGTTGGGAAGGAAAGGTTTTACACTAATCGAGCTTTTGGTAGTGATAGCCATAATCGCTCTGCTGATGGCGATTCTACTGCCGGGCCTTAGATTGGCCAGGGAGCAGGCACAACAGGTGGCCTGTGCTGCGAATCTGAAGAATCTCGGCTTGGCACTTATCAGCTATATGGATAATAACGACCAATACCTTCCGCCGGCTGAACCGCGCGACAAATTAGATACTACTTCTCAGGATAACTGGTACCTCAATACAGCCTTGCTGGTGAGCATGGATGTAGAAGCCCAACAGGATGCCGAGGGTAATGTTCTTGGTCCACCCCCAAATCGAACGGTTCTGACCTGTCCATCACATAGAAATCCCACAATGGCACGGGATGAGTCGCCTTTGTTTCCTCCAGAACAGCGCCCGTACGCGTTAAGTTACATGATGAACGGCACATGGCGTCTGTCAAATAGGGGTGGCACCCGGGGATGTCGCAGACGTGCCACAGAATTTCGAAAACCGTCTGAGACACTAGCGTTGTGTGATGGCAACGGCTATTACTCTGCACGCGGCGTCGTTTTGTATGAGGCCTGCCCAGCAGGTAACTTTGAATATCGGCACCGAGAAAACATCAATGTACTGTTTCTGGATGGCCGCACAGACGTAATGAAGGAACAGCAAGTGCCTATGAGCCGAGAGAATCGCTACACCCATTTCTGGAGCGAGAAGAAATAGAGCCAAACAACTAAAATGAGAACCTGAGGAATTCAAAATGAAACTAACAACTGGCATTCTAACATGTATTTGGGTTCTGGCTGCCGTCGTCGATTTGGCAGACGCCGCTTATATCAAGGGACAGAACTGGGCCGACAGGGTTGTGAGCTACACTACAAGAATCCAAAGATTCGGCAAACCAGGGTGCACAGGTGGTGTTCTTATGAACCCTCATACTACCTGGTGGATTCTGGGACCCAATGACTGTGACCAAAACGGAGACATGGATGCCTGGAGTACGGATCCGAATAGCCAAGAGACAATTGATTACGACTACGCAGCCGGATGGAAGGGTGGGGGACCTTTGAATAAAGACCAAGAATTGGTTGTATGGTTTAACATCGCCTTGGAAGATTATGAAAATGCAGATGATCTAGTGATTCGTCTTCATTGCGGTTACAAGGCCAGAGCATCGGTATGGGCAAGCATTGACAGAATCTGTTTGTTATGTATTTGCAATCCAAGGCTGCAAAGTATACTTACAGCTTCGTCGATAATCTGTTTTATAAGGTCGTCGGTTAAGAATCTTACGTTCGGTCTCATAGCAATGTTCCTTGTTGTATTTGCTAAGTGTTTATTGTCTTACCAGGGATTCCCTGGATAACAATGTATTTCTTTGCTCAACTACGCCGCTGAGTCTCATTTCCACTATAATGTTAAATCCATCCAAAAATTCAACTTGTTTTTGTGTTAGTCGAAGATATTTCAGCCACAATAGTCGCAAAGAAAAGAATTCGACAACTGATTATCAATACACATACTTATCCATCCAGGCCAAAACCGTGTTCTCAAGCAAATTATCAACAATGTGGCTTTGAAAGTGGAATCTTTTGACGTTTCAAGGGGTATATCGTAAGATTATTATTGGCGTACGAAGAAAATTATGTTTGTTAACCGTGTAAATGGGAAATGTCAGATGAAAAAAACAATTGGCAGACAATCGGACAGACGGCAGCAAAGTCATCCGAAAAAACCGGAAGACGTCCGGAACGATTTAAGAAAACGTCGTACTATCGTGCTAGTGTCGATTGGCATAACCGCGATTTTAGTTATCTCACTGGTCTTGTGGGGAATCAACAAATCTGGAGAATCACCGTCGGCTGCCGGTCAGCCTGTATCCGTTCCGCAAACCGCCGTTACTGCCCCGGACTTCCAGATGCTCGTCGGCCGTTGGGTCCGGATGGACACGCCATACGTGATTGATATCGAAAGTGTCAGTCAGGATGGCACGCTGCAGGCTAAATATTATAATCCGAACTCGATCAATATCTCTGTCGCCAAGGCCCGGGATAATAACGGCACTCTGGAGGTATTTGTGGAACTGCGCGATGTCAACTATCCGGGCTCGACCTACACCCTAATCTATGATCAGGTGAGGGAACTGCTAGCTGGTGTCTACTTCCAGGCCGTCATGCAGCAGAAATACAACGTGGCTTTCAGACGCCTGCATGCGGAGCGTTAACAAAGGAAAAGCTCACAGTCAAATAATAAAATCTCTGTTGCCATAATTTTTTTTGAGGCATCCACGTTCCGGCGCATCAGTTACGCTTAGAGGCTTGTCTAAACAGCTTCTTTCTTGAATTTGTTTAGTCTTTGCAGTATAATAATAAATTACAATACGGTTTCGAGGAAAACGTCAAAATGCAGAAGTCAGTGTCTGTCTTGGCTTGCCTGTTGTTGTTCTGTTTTTTGGATCTTTCTGATCACTATTTGTGTGGTTTTTGTGGACAAATTCTTTGAAATTGAATTATATATTGGATTATTTTGAAGGTCTGAGCAGACAAAGGAACCGTTTATGGCGTCATATGGGAAATGTCAGTTAATAAAAAACATGATCGCAGGAGATAATTATCCAGAAAAAACAGTCGTAAAATGCGATCCGGTCTGATTCAGGTTAATTGAAAGTGAGTATGATGAAAAAACATATTATTGTTCTGAGCTTCATGTTGGTGCTACTTAATCTTGGTCTAGTTCAGGCTGAGCGACCCAATATTCTCCTCATGATGGTTGATGATCTTGGTTTTGCGGATCTTGGATGCTACGGCAGTGAAATAGAAACCCCTCGAATTGATACACTTGCCAGAAACGGATTGCGTTTTACACAGTTCTACAACACAGCAAAGTGTCATTCGTCTCGTATATGCCTTCTGACCGGACTCTATTGCCAACAGGCCGGTAATACGAAGTTGAATCGCGCCACGACCATAGCCGAGGTACTCGGAAAAAACGGGTATTTCACCTCTATGACCGGTAAATGGCATCTCAGCAAGCGACCCACTGATTTCGGGTTTATGCGTTACTGGGGACACCTATCCGGTGCGACCGACTATTTTGTCGGGGATGACACCTTCCGGCTCAACGGCAAAGTGTGGAACGATTTCGATGAGGATTTTTATACAACGGATAGGAACGTCGATTTTGCCATTCAGTTTATAGATGAAGCCCTGAGGGCCGGAAAGCCTTTTTTCCATTACATTGCATTCAATGCTCCGCACTATCCCCTTCAGGCACCCAAAGCCGATATTCAGAAATATCTAGGGCGTTATGATGTGGGATGGGAAGCGATCCGCCAAGCACGTTTTACCAAACAGAAGCAGCTCAATCTCTTTGCGAAGGATATGACATTGCCGCCAATGCCCGAGCACGTGTCGGACTGGGATTCACTTAATGAACATCAACGTGAATTCGAGAGCTTTCGCAAGGCTGTTTACTCAGCCATGGTAGATCGGATCGATCAAAATATTGGTCGTATGATCGACTATCTGCAAGACAGAGGCTTATTCGATAATACACTCATCATCCTCTGTTCGGATAATGGGGCCTGCCCCTTTGAACGTAGCAGTCGATTTCAATATACACCATGGGAGGGCGGTTCACACCTGTGCTACGACGCCAGTTGGGCCACTGTGGACAACACCCCTTTACGTCATTACAAGCAAACCCAGCACGAAGGCGGTATCTCGTCACCGTTGATCGTGCATTGGCCGAATCACATTCAAAACGTCGGCCAATGGGAACATAGCCCAGGACATTTGATTGATATCATGGCCACCTGTATCGATGTAACAGGAGCCACATATCCGACGGATGTCAATATCGCTCCTTTACAGGGAAAGTCTCTTCTTCCGCTTTTCAAGGGAATTGAACGTGAGGGACATACGAACATCTATTTCCAGTTTAGCACCTGCCGTGCCCTGCGCCAGGGGGATTGGAAGGTCGTCAGCTTTTACGGCAGCCAATGGGAACTCTATAACATTGCTGCTGATCGATGCGAACAAAATGATCTGGCCGCACAATATCCGGAAAAGGTGGTGGCACTCTCAGCACGCTGGCATGAAATGGCTGAGAATATCGACCAGTTGCCTGCCAATAAGCGCAAACCGGTCAGTGACCAACCAGCGAGTCACTCAAAGGACTCTTGGCATAAACCGGACATTGACAAGAAGTGGGAAATACCGGTTGATATATTCGACATCGATAATGATGGCTCTGCCGATGCCCCTATCAGACGTTAACCAGATGGCATTTCGATAGGCAGAGTCAATATTTATTGTGGCAGAGACAAGGGATTCAACATTACTGTCGGGCTGACCAGAGTATCGTCTATGGAGCTAAATGGGAAATCTCGGTTGACATTCATTCTCTGAAGGGGACCCAAAAAGACATGTAACCTTAAGTCAGGTCGGTTCCACGGATATAGAAAATGTTATAAACAGTTGGTGAATACACAATGAATGACCATCAACATCAGACCCGTATGAAAACCTTTCTACTCGTTGCATTCTGCTGCATCTGTGCCTCAGGGATTCAGGTGAATGCCGCTGAGGCGTTCCTTGTTGAGAACGGTCAACCACGTGCAGAAATTGTCATTACCGACAATCCACCACGCACAACTAGGCTGGCTGCTGATGAACTCCAGACCTACATCGAGAAAATCTCGGGCGCGACCTTGCCCATAGCAACCGAGCCAAGCGCGGACATCCCCGTTAAGATTTACGTCGGCCGAAGTTCGCACACAGACGAGATGGGGATTACCAATAAAGATCTGAAATACGGTGCATACCGGATCATTTCCGAAGACAACTGGATGGTGCTCATAGGTGACGATACGGATTTCGTGCCCATAGAACCGTGGCCGCGCAACAACAACGACATCGTCAGCGGCAAGACGCAAAGGGCATGGAATGACATTACGGGCGAACACTGGGGTTTTCCGATTTCGCAACTTCGCAAGCACTACACCGGTTCCACTAAGCTCTTTGGAACGCCTGACGAGCAACACGTGGATGAGGAAGGTCATGTGAACGTCTGGGGATTTGACGAGCGCGGGTCATTCAACGCGGTATGCGGATTTCTGCGCAGCCTCGGGGTGCGCTGGTACATGCCCGGTGAGCTGGGCGAGATCGTGCCTGAATTGAAGACGATTATCCTGCCGAGGATCAACGAGACCGTGTGGCCGGATTTCACAGTGCGCCGTTTTAACGCACGCTTCGGCACGCATGGGCGTGACACGGCCATGTGGATGATGCGCTTGGGCGTTCGCGATCCCTACGGTTTGCAAATCGCACACGGCATGGACAGGATGACCAGGCCCCCGGAGGTCATGAAGGCGCATCCGGAGTGGTTTGCGCTTTATAGCGGCCAGCGTGACAACGATCTTGACAAGGGGAACACGCATCACCTGTGCTACTCGAACGAAGGACTGTTCCAGGCAACCGTTCGTTACGTGCGTGCCGTGTTCGACCATTACCAATTCGACGTGGTGTCCGTGATGCCGCCGGACGGATTCGTGTCCATGTGTCAGTGTGCGCTCTGCGAAGGCAAAGCAACCCCAGAGCGCGGTGACTCAGGGCGTTTTTCCGACTACGTCTGGGACTTTGTGAACCGCGTAGCCGGAGAGGTCGGCAAGACACACCCGAACAAGAGGGTTTCCAACTGCGCTTACTCGACGTACAAACTGCCGCCCCAAAACATCGATAAATTGGAGCAGAACGTGCAGGTCTGCATTGTGGGTGGACGCCGGCCCAGGGCAAACCTCCCGGAGGAGCAGGAAGAGATCCGACGACTGCGCGAGGCTTGGATCACCAAGACGGACAACCCGATCATGATATTCGAGAACTACCCGTTCACCGATCGCGGCTGGTTCCTGCCGACTTTCACGGTCCAGTCGATCGGTGAAAGCATCAACGCCACCAAGGGCATCTCTCTGGGGGAGGACATCTGGCTCAGTTTCAGGCGGGATTTCGAGAAAGTTAACGTCGGATTCAATCACTTTCTTGTCTACTTCACTGCCCGAATGTATTGGGGTGGACCTGAGATGGATGTTAACGCGCTGTTCGAGGAATACTGCCAAAAATTCTACGGCCCAGCCGGAACCGAGATGCAGTATTTCTTTGAATACTGCGAAGATCACTGGCGGGACATGGACAAGGACAAGGTCAAGGCCGATACCGCCCTGGAACGGCTCGCAGCGGCGCAGGCCGCGGTTGCGCAGGGATCGATCCATGCTCAACGGATCGCGCTTGTCGACGAGTTCATCCAAAGACTCCGAGACCGCGCTAAGCAGCTTGGCAAACTCCGCGGTCCGGTTCCAAAGCTGCGACTCCTGCGCGAGGTCCAACCCGGCGACATCGTCATTGACGGTAAACTGGATGACGAATATTGGCAAAACTGTCCAGTTTCCTCAACCGGATCGCTGCGCGAATCACAGACAGGGCGCGCGCCGGCGTTTGCCACGACGATTAAATCCGCATGGCGATCCAACAACATTTACTTCGGGATCCGTTGTGAGGAACGCCGGGGCGAGCCACTTAACATCAGTACGACAAAACCGGAGGATCCCGCGCTTTGGCAGGGTGACGCAGTTGAAATCCTGCTTGAAACCGAATCGCATTCCTATTACCAAATCGCGGTAAACCCGGCCGGTGCCGTAATCGACCTGGACCACGGCGCGTCAAAGGAATCGTCGTTCGATTGGGATTCGAAAGTGGAATTGGCGACCCACAGGGCCGACGATCACTGGACAGTGGAGATCCGGATTCCGGTCACAGAAGACGACAACGATCCCCTTCACCTTGTTGTGGGCCGCGTTCCGCCCCTGTACAATCTTCCCTGGTTCTTCAATATCTGCCGCAGACGCATCCGCGACAACGGCCTGGAGTATTCAGCCTTTTCACCGACCGGGAAGGAGAGTTTTCAAGAGCCCATGAAGTTTGCGCACTACTACAAAGGCTCGTCCTACAAGTTCACTTATGCCGAACCGGAGCCCGATTACCTGCAGGCTCGCCGTACAGCCGAGGAACTTTTTCGCCAGCGCAGGCGCGAGGAAGCCATCACTGTCTTTGCAGATCTGGCCAGTCGCGAGGGTTTCACGGATTTTCAGCGTTGTGACGCACTCTACTATGCAGCAGACTACGCGCGGATAATTAAGGATTTCAAACGTGCCGAGCAGTTTGCGGACCAGGCGCCGGTTGAGGCGGTAGCCAAGACCATTCGCATGCAAAACCTGCTCAAGCGTCGCGAGTCCGCGAAGTTGATTGAGCAATACGGCCATGAAGACATCAACACGTGGCCTTTTTGGATTGCTGCCAAGGCGTTCTTTGCCAGAGGGCGAGCCTATGCTGCCACTGGGGCAACCGACCGGGCTGAAGCGGATTTTCGTGCGGCACTGGAGTTGACATCCGACAAACGCTTGCGCAATGATATCCTCAAGGCCTTGGGTGATGTTCCTGGAACTGGATAGGAAGATGCGGGCCGGAAAGGTACCCGGCATTGTCAACATCGGCGAATACTCAGCCGATGACAGTCATCTTCGAAGCGGTTTGCCGCGATACACCCTGGCCGCCACCTACTACGCGGTTCTGTTCCGCGAATACCATGGCAGGCGTGGAATATTGACCTGGCAGATTTCGCTGGCGTTAGCCTTAGCAATGTAACTGAGTTGAGTATCGGCCTTGAGAGTATCGGATTAGTTGGTGGTTCGGGCGTGGTTTACTTTGACGATATTCGGCTGTATCCTGCGCTCGTTGAAGAGTGATTTCAGCGGTAGATAGAACAACCTTGAGATGATGTTGCTTGATGTTATGCCTTATTTCGGGGCCTATCCCGATGTACATTGGGATAGGCTCCGTTTTTTCTTAGTGTTTCTTCGCTTAATTATGCTCTGAACGATAATAGTTTCGTCGCTCGTCGCTCGTGTCCAGAGAAAAATAACAATGCAAAAATACCCACTTACCATGATAAAAACAGAAGACAGAGGACGGAAGATAGAGGACGGCTTGTCCGGCGTAGCCTTGGCGAAGACGGAAAGACAGAGGACGGAAGTCAGGGTCTAATAGATTCCTCCCATTCGACTATGCTCCCCCCTTCGCTAAAGCTACGGAGGGCAGGCAGGGCAGGCTCTTGTTTTGATAGATTCTTCGCTGCGCTCAGAATGACAATGCAATTGTTGATTAATTATTTCGGTATTGGTAGGCCGAGTTCGGTAAGGACCTTTTTCATATCCTCCCAGACCCTTTTGCGGTTTTCCGGCGAGTAATTTCGCAAAAGATAGGCGGTGTGATACGTCGGCATAAGCTTTATAGGTGCTCTGCCGAGGCCGGCGTAGTATTCGTGGAATTGGCCCCGCAGTTCGCCTATCGACTTGTTTGTATTTAATAGCGTCTTGGCTGCGGGAGCTCCAAGAGCCACAATAATCTCAGGATTTATTGTCTCAATTTGTCTTTGAAGGTAGGGAAAACAGCTTATTATCTCCTCAGCGCGGGGGTCACGATTCTCCGGCGGTCGACATTTTAAAATATTTCCTATGAAAACATCGCTTCGTTTTAGTTCACAGGCTGCGATTACCTTGTCTAAAAGTTTGCCGGCTCTTCCGACGAAGGGTCGGCCTTGAGCATCTTCATCCGCTCCCGGTGCTTCTCCCACAAACATTATGCGAGCATTCGGATTACCTTCACCTGGTACCGCATTAGTTCGTGATGATCCTAAGCCGCATTTGCAACACCGGCGAACTTCTTCAGCGATTTTCTCAAGTTCGGCGGCTTTCTCGCTTTGCACCTCGCTTCCGCTTGGGGCTCTGTCCTCAGACATTGAGTTTTTTCCCTTAATGGTAAAGCCTGTGAAAAACTGTTCCATCTCAAGATGCTGGTTAACAACTCTGCTTTTGTCGGCTTCTTTTGACATCCCAACTATTGTAACTGCACGATTCAGATCGGGCAACAAAAAAGAGATGTAAAGAAACAGGTAACTTTTTGTGTCACTAAATCGCAGACTATCTGCATCTTTTCTTTATTGAAATCGTACACATAAACAACATCAGCATATTCGTCAGCTTCAGGGACATAATAATGTATATTTTTAGACGAGTCCCTGATCTAACATCGCATCGGCGACTTTGACGAAACCTGCAATATTTGCGCCCATTACAAGGTTATTAGACAGGCCGTATTTTTCAGCGGTTTCATAGCATTGCTTGTGGATAGCAATCATAATCTCGTGGAGCCGCTTGTCGACTTCCTCTCGAGACCAGGCCATGTGTTGAGCGTTTTGTGCCATCTCCAAGCCAGAGGTGGCGACGCCGCCGGCATTTGCCGCCTTACCGGGACCGTAGAGTATCTTATTGCTGGTGAAATGCTCAATAGCCTCTGGTGTACTTGGCATATTTGCACCCTCTGCTACAAGGTAGCAACCGTTCTTGAGCAGTGTTTTCGCATCATCACCACTAATTTCGTTTTGAGTCGCACTTGGAAAGGCGCAATCGCATTTAATGTCCCATGGTCGTTTACCTTCGAGGTATTTGACGCCGAACTTCTCAGCATATTCCTTAATGCGCCCTCGCCGAACATTCTTCAGATCAAACACAAAAGCAAGTTTCTCACCGTCAATTCCGTCAGGGTCATAGATTGTGCCGTTGGAGTCCGACAGACTGATTGCCTTTGCGCCAAGCTGGTTGAGTTTTTCCACGGTGTACTGGGCCACATTTCCGGAACCGGAGACCGTACAGACCTTACCTTCGATGTTCTCGCCTCTGCTTTTCAGCAACTCTTGAGCAAAGTACACACAACCATATCCAGTGGCTTCTGGGCGGATGAGTGAGCCGCCCCAATTGAGTCCTTTGCCGGTAAAAGTGCCGGTAAACTCGTTGCGGATCCGTTTGTATTGGCCGAACATAAAGCCTATTTCACGCCCGCCGACACCGATATCTCCTGCCGGTACATCAGTGTTAGGCCCTACATGCCTTGTCAATTCGGTCATGAAACTCTGACAGAAGCGCATAACTTCATTATCGCTCTTGCCCTTTGGGTTAAAGTCTGATCCGCCCTTACCCCCACCTATTGGCAGAGTCGTAAGAGCGTTTTTGAATATCTGTTCAAATCCAAGAAACTTCAGGATACTGGCATTGACTGTAGGATGAAATCTGAGACCACCCTTATACGGCCCCAATGCACTATTAAATTCAATCCGGAATCCGCGGTTGATATGAATATTATCTTTATCATCCTGCCATGGGACTCGGAAAACCAATTGTCTCTCTGGCTCGACCAGACGTTCAAGAATCTTGGCCTTGGCGTATTCTGGATGTTTCTCAATTACCGGTCCCAAGCAATCCAGCACTTCTCTTACAGATTGATGAAACTCAGCCTCTCCGGGATTACGACTGAGAACCTGCTCGTAAACGGCTTGGATTAAGTTTTTTAGTGCCATTTGAACGATCTCCGTCTAAAATCATAATTTTCATTCGCACAACTAATTTTTATAATAAGCGATACTAATAATGCCGACTAACTACCCTGTAAACGACCAAAACATACCATCTACCATATATAATATACGACTTATATGACCTGATTCAAGAAATTAATAATGATATGTCTTATTAGAATGGCTTATAGTGTATATAGAAATGCCGGGCTGTTGTATGCTTTAGCTTTAACTTACGAGACTCGAACTTACCGACGAATGTCAGCCAACCAACCGAAAGCAAATATCTCTTGAACAAAAGCAAGGTAGTTATTTTACAAGACCCTGCAATAATAAAGCGTTGGTGATTTTAGCTGTTAAGGATTCTTTCGACCTTACCTCGATCTAAATCCATTACATACTGAATTCCGCTGATTTCTGCCGCCTGGTGCGTCAGGGCTGCTATGTCATCCCTCGCTATATGTTTTACAGCAAACTTCCGACTTCCAGCCATTAGCTGACGCAGGCCTTGGGCAAGGCGCTCGTAGTAGGTGTAAAGCCCCAAGGCACCGGTCGGAAGCTTTTCGAATTCCTTGTCCCCCAGCTCCTTGCGGAGCATGCTTGCAGTCACAAATATTTCGTCTTTCGAGCTGCCGAAACGTTCAATGTACACCGGAATCTCGTGTTCATCAATCGTGCGTCCGA
>CAYNKI010000120.1:0-11201 GCA_964397675.1 uncultured Pirellulales bacterium | reverse complement strand
GCATATGTTCGAGGAAGTGCGATACCCCGTTTATCTGTTGTTTTTCATCACGGGAGCCGGTTTTGACGAAAAAACCGACCGCAGCCGATTTGGCGGATTTATTAACCTCGCCTATAATAACTAAGCCATTTGCCAATTGTTTTTTCTTGAATTCCACCCGCTGCCCTATCCGACAGTTACCTGTTTCGGACCTATCGTTACAACTGTAAAGTTTTTAAACTAGTTATTTCGCAAAAACCTTAAAACTGAGTCGACACTGGTTGCTTCGACTTTATTCTTGATTTCATCTAAACTTCGGACTTTGCCTAACATATAGTAATCTGTTCCAATTGCACCTGCCCTGCTGGTAGAGGATTCGCTTTGCAGAATCAGCGATGCTTTTAAGCCAACTTTGGCTCTCTGGATTTCCTGTTCATCGATTCCGGCACTTAGCCGATTGAACTCTGCTGTTATCACGTCGATTGTTTCCTGTGCCTTATCCGGCGTTGTGCCGGCGTAGCAGATTATACCAGCGGCCTGTTTCAGGCCGTGATACCTCGCCCCGATTGCATAACACAGCCCTCGCTTTTCTCTTACCTCTGTAAATAATCTGGCGCTCATTCCACCTGAAAGGACTGATACTGCCATTCTGGCACTGTAGTAGTCCTTATCCGTTGGTTTAACTGTCTCTGTCATCAGACCGATGTGCACTTGTGCACTATCGTTATTTATATGAGCATACCTATCGTCGCTCTTCGCTCGTCGCTCGTCGCTCGAATCCTTAGGCCCCAGGTCACGAGCCACGCCAGACGAGGCACGTGTCTCAAACTGATTCTCCATTTTTCGGCAGATCGTATCGAAGTTGTATTTCCCTGCGACTGCAAAAATTGTCTGCGAAAGATTAAAATTATTCTTTATAATCTTTTTTGATATCTGGGCTGTCAAAGCCTTTAATTCATCGATGTTCCCTACAGTACTGCGTCCTAAAGGATGTGGATAAAACTGTTCTCGCAGTTTAAGTATAACCTTTTGCCGAGGGTCGTCATCTAAAGCATACACCCCATCAATTGCTAACTGCCTGGCTAATTCAAATTGGTCTTCTTCCAGACGTGGCTCAAGTATTATGTCAGCATACAAATCTAAGGCTTGTGCCAAGTTACTGGCTTCCAAAACCGCTCCTATGGTTATATGGGAGCTGCTGATTGAGCCGGCCCGATGCAGCCCCAGTCCATCCAGGGCGTCACTAAGCTGCCTGCTGTTTTTATCACCGGCACCTCTGAAAATCCAATCAGCAATAACACTTCCCGCCCCGCAGCAGCCTTCCGGCAGTAAGGCCGCTCCCGCCGGTAGCATAAAGCCAAATGCCACCGACTCGACAACCTCCATCGGCTCGCCAAGAAGAACCATGCCGTTTTTTAATATATGCCTGTCAAGTTTTTCTGCCATTGCAACTTCTCTTGAGCATCTACATAAAGAAATGCAATTCTACTAATAAACAGGAATGTTTGCAACTGCAAAATTCAAAAGTCCCGAACCTTTACAATCTAACGATAAAGGTATAGGCGCCTTTGTTGTGAGTATCACCACAACCGAATCGCGATAACAAAAATGAATCGATATGAATGACTTGCACTGCAAAAGCGTATTGCTCGAAAATTGTCTTCGTCCTGCCCATGCTTAGCTTGTTCCAGTGATAATCATTAATGGATTTAACAACGTGCTGATCACCGTCATACATATTGAAAAATCCAACACAAATTTCTTTTCGTGTAACGCGGCATATTTCTGAAATTGCAATTATCATTGCCTCGGCCGATAGATGCTCAAACAAATCATGCACGAAACAGTAATCAAATGTTTTGTCTGGCGCATTGATTTTAAGGACGTTGTCCATCTGGAAGCAAATGTCTGGAAACATCCGTTTTGCATCGAGAATGTTCTTTTCGCACAGGTCGAAGCCAGTGTAGTCCAGAAACCGTCCGATACCGAAGGCATCAATGAAGCAGTAGTCATTGGCTGAGCCACAGGCCGGCTCCAACACAGAAATGGGCCGGTGCCATTCGCTGTCCAGCATCTCGCACCAAATTTTTTGGAAAGTCTCCATAAGGTACTCTGGGATAGGCGCATCAGTAGTCTCAACCGGCGCCCATGTGAAAAGGTCGCAGATGTAGTTCGGCAGTGTCAGCGTACTGAACGTCTCTGATACATACTGGGGAATCGCCACATCCTCTGTGTTATTCCTGCCCTCCAGCAGTGCGTCCAGCACGGCGTGAAGTTGTCCCGCATGGTTCGATGTTTCGAGAAGCTTTAGAAGCCAGTTTACTACCAGGCCAAACCGTAGTTCCTGTTCCATCACGGTAGCGAATCGCTGGCCAAATAGTCGTTCGATAAGGAAATGTCGCGTCAGAATGCTCTGTATATTAATGCAGGGGTCTTCGACATCCTGGACCAAATAGTCCCGCAACGTTTTCTGTTCGTATCGCATCCACGACCTGATTAGCCCTTCCGTTTCCAGTTTGAAACGCTCTTGCACAACTTTTAATTCCTGGCCAAAACTCAATAAAATATCCAGCTTAATTTGGGAAAGACAGGTTTATAGCTATTATAACGAGAAATATCCAGGGCGCAAAAGGTATTTTCATTTCTCGCTTTTTTAGATTCTGCTTTTGCAGCCGGGTAGGGTGGGGCAAACCCCATAAAAGAAAATGGTGGGGCAAGCCCCACCCTACGGAATGTAAATGTGCCATTCGCCGCACGCCTGCATTATGATACGCAATACGCATCACGCACGCTTGTCCTGAGCGTAGTCGAAGGGACGCGATACGCTTATGCGACGGCGGCGGTTTCCTCTGCTTCGTCAAACTGGTCGAATCGGACGCTTATCTTCTTGCTCACTCCCTGTGTCTGCATCGTTATCCCAACCAGCTCCTCTGCAACGCTCATCGTACGCTTGGTATGAGTTATTATGATGAACTGAGAATCCGTCATAAACTCCTGTAATAGCATATTGAATCGCTCATTATTAGCCTCATCCAGTGCCGCGTCAATTTCGTCGAGGAAACAAAACGGCGATGGCTTTGTCTTGAAAACGGCAAATAAAAGCGCGATTGCCGTCATCGACTTTTCGCCGCCACTAAGTAAAGAAATACTCCTTGTTTCCTTGCCAGGCGGCCGGGCTATTACTTCTATCCCCGCTTCGAGTGGATCTGGTTCCCCGCTTTCGCCGGGACAAGCTTCCAACACTATGTCAGCTTTACCACCGCCAAACAGCTTGCGGAAAATCTGCTGGAAGTGCCCTCGGATTTGTTCAAAAGTCTCGCTGAATTTTTCTCTACTCTTTTTGTTAAGCCGATTTATCAGTTGCTGCAATTGAGCGCGGCTTGAGTTCAAGTCCTCAACCTGGTTACTTAAAAAGCTATGCCGTTCTTCGAGGCTTTCCTGCTCGGATATTGCATCTACATTCACGTTGCCGAGCCGTTCGATTTTGCCACGCAGCTCAGCTATTTCTTCTCTTACCTCATCCCAATCAACTTGGCTTTGTGTATAACTTTTGTATGCCTCTACCAAATCAATCTGTAGTTCTTCTTGCACCCTCTCCACCAGATTCTGTCCCTTTACCTCCAATTGGCTCAATTCTATCTTAAGTCCGCCTATTGCGGATTCAATCTCACTTTTTTCAGCACGCCCGGAGCGCACAAGCTGTTCTGTCTGTTTTTGTTCTTCGAGTAGCTTTTCTATTTTTTCATAAAGCAATCGACTACTTTTTTGGCTCTTTTCTTTTTCGATGAACAGCTCTGAGACCGCTGATTCGCAGCTAAGAATATCGGCTTGTGAATTTCGAATTTCAAATTTAGAATTCTGTATTTCTTCCAGTGTTGTCTCACTAACTGTTCGGTTTGCTTGTATCTGGCTTTCCAGGTTCACGATTATCTGTTTTAATGCTCGCTTCTGTTCGGTGGTTTGTCCCAGAGTAACCTTCAAATCAGTAAGCTGGTCCATTTCTGCCTGCTGCTTGTCTTTTCGTTCGGCATACTTAGCTTCCAGCTCTTCTATATGCTCTGAGCGCTGCTTATTTACCGTCTCTAATTCCTGCAATTTTTGTTTTGACTCATACTCTTTTTGCACTGATTGAGAGATTTGCTCTTGGAGCAGGTCGATTTCGCCGGCTATCAGAGGCTGCTCTTTTTTGGCCCGATTTATATTTTGTTCATAAACATCCATCTTCGAGCCTATGTGCATTTTTTGAGTATTGGCTTCGTAAATAGCCGTTCTCAGGTCCTTGCACAGCTTTTCCAAGTGTGCGTTTGTCTGATTCTTTTGCTCAATTTGCTCTTGCAGCTCTGCGATTTCAGATTGTATTTTAGTAAGGCTCTGCTGCAATTGGCGAATTCGGCTCCTGCGCGATATCAAACCTGTCGTTTTGGCCATTGGCCCAAGTTTTATAGTCCCATCAGCACTTAAGTATTGGCCCTCTAAGGTGACAAATTCATACTCACCTGTTGTGCTCTTAGCGAGTTCAACTGCCGCAGCAGCTGAATCCACAATTATCGTCTTTCCAAGCAATTTCCAAATTAACGGTGCATATTTGCTCTTGGTTTTTATAAACTCAGCGAGCCTTCCTTTTACAGAAGGCAATTTCGAGTCCGCCAGGGGCGGATTATCCACAAACGGTTCTATTCTATCCAGGCATACGAAATTCACTCTTCCTTCAAGTCTCTCGATGGTTTCTTTGTCAGCCATTAATCTGCTTGTATCGTTGATTACCACGGCATCGGTATTGCCCTCCAGCGCAGCTTCCACAGCGTATGTCAGCGGCGGATCGACTTCTATTATTTCTGCCAGTATTCCTTCGACGTAATCTAATTTGCTGTTTCCGGTTGATTGATCTTGCAGGATACTTTTAACACCGGCTTTTAATCCCTCGCGCCTCCTCTCCATGTCACTAAGTATCGCCAGCTCGCTGCTCAGTGCACTTCGTGCCTCTTTGCTGTGGGCTAATAGCTTGTTATCCGCTTCGAGCAGGTTGTTGACTTCTTCTGTTTTCTTGCGTTTGGATTCCAAGCTCTGATGCAATTCGCCTAACACTTTTTCGATGTCATCCCCGCGAGCCTGGTATTGTGCTTTTTCGGTAAGCAGCTTTTCAAACTCTACCTTAGCGGTTTCTGCTCGGCCAGCGAGACGATCCTTCTGGTTAGACAAATTGTTGCGATAAGCTGAAATGCTCTGTACTTCATTGTGAAGTTGTGCGGTCCTGCGAACAATATCGATAATTCCCGATTTGTTGTCTTCTAATTCTGCTTCCAGCGAGGCACATTCCGTATTTATTTGCTCAATAGCTTTTTGGAGCTGCTCAATAGCTCGACTTTTTTCTTGCAGTGTCGTTTCGCAATTTTCCAGCTCCTGTTTATGTTGGCATAGATTTTCCTGGAAGGTCCTTTCTTGCTCTTGTAGTTTTTCAATTCGCTGTCCGGCATTTTCCTTTCTCTGCTGCAGTTCTGCGGTTCTCGCTCGTAAAAATTCAATTCGTTGAAGTAGCTGCTCAATTTTGCTCTGAACGGTGACAAGAAGATTATCCGTAGTTTGGAGCTTATGCTCCATTTCTATTTTTTCTTCGCCCAGTTCGCTCATCAAAGTATCATTTTTCGCGACTTGCACTTCCAATTGCTGCAACTGCTGCTGGACTTGCTCAAGCTCATCGTCTTTTTGTCCTAATTGAGTGTGATTCTTTGCATACTCAGCCAACCAATAATTAACCTGTAGCTCTTTGAGCCTTTGGCTGTATTGTAAATAATTTCGCGCCTTAGTTGCCTGAAGTTTCACACTTCGCAGCCTCTTTGTCACCTCGCCCAGGATATCTGCCAGGCGAAGTAAATTTTGTTCCGTACGTTCCAGTTTACGAAGCGCCTCTTTTTTATGTGCCTTATACTTGCTGATGCCCGCCGCTTCTTCAAATACAGCTCTTCTGTCTATTTTCGAGCCGCTTAACAATTGCTCAATTTGACCCTGTTCGAGAATCGAGTATGCTTTGGTACCTACACCGGTGTCCATGAACAATTCTCGAATATCTTTTAACCTGCAGATTTTGTTATTTATCCGATATTCGCTCTCTCCGTCTTTGTAAATCCTGCGTGATATCTGCACTTCGTTAGTATCAATCGGCAACCTGCCTGTGCCACATCCTTCGGGATTAGAGATAAACAAGTTAACTTCAGCAGTGCCCAAAGGTTTTTTGCTGCTGCTTCCGCTAAATATTACGTCAGCCATTTGGTCGCTTCGAAGGCTCTTAAGACTTTGTTCGCCCAGCACCCATTTTACCGCATCGACAATATTACTTTTACCGCAGCCGTTTGGCCCGACAATAGCGGTTATAGATGAATCGAAAGTAAAGTCTGTTTTGTCAGCGAAACTTTTGAATCCATCAAGAACTACTTTTGCAAGTCTCATTTCTTCTCCTGTTGATAACGTCCGGTAACACAAAATGGTAAAGGGTAATCAATTATCAATCACCATTTACCAATTGTTATCGGCTGAGGGTTTATAATTTCTTGATAATTAGCCGATTTTTGGGAGTGGACCGGCCCGAAACTCTGCTCTAACAGCCCCTTTGTCACACATCTGTTTCAAAAGGGCTATCATGTCAGCATACGAAATCCCTAAACCATGGCGTGCTTTCTTGTCTTTTTGCAAGGGCTCTTCACAAAGTTTTAGAATAATATCAACAAGTTCAAAAGAGCTTTTCAGCTTCAATACTACATCGGGCCGACGTGGATGTTTGCGTATTATTGAGACATATTGTTGGCCCGACGGAGCGTTTATTGTTATATTGCCATCTGCTGATTGCACAAAAATATTGTCACGGCAACGTAGTGGTGCGCCGAATAGTACAATTCGCGGCTGACCACTGCGGGAAACGAAGATCGCTTTGTGTTCTGTTTGTGTAATCTGTTCCAGGTAAAAACTACGCGCGACGTGTCTTTGCGTCACCGCGATATCATCTAATTTTCGCAATCGCTCATATGCAGCTATCCTGATGCCAAAATCATCGTCACGCAGCAGCCTTCGTGATAATGCAGTTGCATCGTTACGGCTGGCGGCCGTAGTTATCGCATCCAACGCCTCGATACGATAAGCCGAATCGCTATCCAACGCCATCTCCCTAAGAGTTTGAAAACCACGGTCGCTACCTAAATTGAGTATACATCTGGCTGCTCGCAGCCGTACCTCTTTATCGGATGAATTCAATAAAACGGGCAACTTACTAAGACTTGCATTGCCTATGGCCTCAAGAGCGATTTCACTTTCGTGTTTGTCCTCGGAAACAGCAAGCTTCCGAACAAACATCTTTATTCTTTCCTCAATGACTTCCGGCCTATGGTCAAGATACATCGCCTTAACTATCGAGGCGAATCTTTGTTTTCGTTCTTTATATTTATCTGGCACCTTTAGTTCAATCCGGTTAGGTGAAACCGCTTTAGCGGTCCCGTAACCAAAGCGTTCATTTAATTGGTTGCGAACCAAGCTGGTGAGCCTATAGTCCTGCCTGCGAAATAATAAGTTTATCTTGAACTGCTCAAGACTCCTTCCGCCAGCTAAGATGTATCCAAGTCTTTTGTTTGTATTGGAAGTATCAATTTTATCTATAAATACCGGCCCTTCCGCATTAGCTAAAACTTTCATATTCATGCCGAAGGTTCCTTTTGCTTGAAGTTCAGCTCCATATAACCAGCCGTTTTCCAAAGATGTTGTTTGTGTGCCCGGCAGAGCAACTAATCTTACATCAAAGTATTGATTTTTCGAGGCTGCTGCGGGCATTATTCCCTCCACCCGGACAACAGCGGTATCAAGGCTGTTAATGAATTTTTCAATATCTAACTTTTGCTCTGGCAGTTGTGTAAGAATGTACTGCTTTAGATATTCTCTAATCCTTGGCGGGCATTCAGCAGAACCTGTGCCCTTTAATCCACCTACTAGTCCATACCCTTCAATGGCAATTAATTCAGGCGTAGTTATCTCAGCTAATGACCCTATAGTTGTGCCCAGCTCTGTGAGGGGTGCAAGCTCTTCTGACCTGCCAGTTGTCCTGAACCGCCTACCACAGCCGTTTGCAAAACAAGCGATAAGCAATATTATTGTTAGCCAAACTGTTTTTCGATTGATCATAATCATAATTGGATGCGCTCTAAAGACCATAAGTCATTTCGACCGAAGTCCGCCATAGGCGGACAAAGCGGAGAAATCTATTAAAAAGCTATACTACGCTTTTATCTCCCCTTTGTCAATCCCTGTCTTGAGAGAAACCGAATTGTTTAGCCCCGCAATTTACTCGCCTTGGCGTAGCTGCTTCGCAGTCCCCTTTCTTCGAGAATTTTTTTCGTATCATCAGAAATCATAGATGGCTCGACAATTACGATCTCTATATTAGACTCATCTGGCATACGAAGCCCATCGCTGGCTTTGAGCAGTGGCTCATCGATGTCACGGATATCCATCCTACCGACCACGATTATGTGAAATAAAAAATCTTTGCGGGCAGCGTTATGGAGCTTTTGTCTTAACTTATTTGTAAACCTGGAGAAATCCTGCTCTGTTAAGATTGGGATATGAGAATAGAGAAGACCGCCTTTGACTCTTGAAAAATCAGGCGGTGCTTGGCTAACAGCATGGATCAGGTAGCTCATGTTCCGTTAGTAGTCCGGTGACAGTGGATTCTTAGGATAGACAAATGCGCGAGGTCGAAAAAGAACATAAGCACCTATACAGAAACCGAGGCCGCAAATTATCACCGCGGTTTTCCCCACAGTCAGCCCTTTCTATCTATGACAAACTTGATTTGTTCGATACGGTCGATATCAACAATGGTAGTTGGCATGCCTCGCGACACTTACAGAAAACAGCCGTCGTCCACTCAATTCGGGGCGACTGGACTTGAACCAGCGACCTCTTGACCCCCAGTCAAGCGCGCTACCAAACTGCGCCACGCCCCGTGTAAGCAACAATATTTTAATACAAAGCAAGTTATAAAACAAATACTTTTTACAGGTGTGAAATTTTAATAATTTTGCATCTGATGCAGTTATTGAGGTCTTTTGCCATTGCTTTTCATATTGTACACCGAGCTGTGCTGCCTTAATGGTCATAATTTCCAAAAATTTCCCAAAAACCTTGACTAAATCAGGCTAATCTAACTATTATTAACGCAGGCGTCAGAGTTGGGCTTGATCGTGGCTTACCTTACCTTGTTATTCGTACCATTAAGCTGGTTGAGTGCGCGATTCGCCACGCGCACGACGTACTTGTTGTACTGATCGTCCAAGGCTTCACGCAGGGCCAGTATGGCGGGACGCGCCTTTGCGTCTATTTCGTCGAGGGCGATGGCCGAGGCAAGGCGAATCCATTCCTTCTCGCTGGCCAGCTCGCGCACGAGAACGGGCAGTCCCTCCTTCTCCATATCTAACATACAGAGGCCTTGCGCCGCGGCGACTTGCACGTTGGCAGAGCTGTCTCCGAGGGCCTTGCGCAGGAGCGGCGCCTGCGAGGTCCCGGCCGCTTTGCCCAGGTTGCCCAGCCCCACGACCGCCCAGTAGCGCACGGCTGCGTCCTTGTCCTCGTATGTCTTTTCGAGCGCCGGCTGGTCCTTGGGCTTCGGTCTTCCGGCCAGGATGGCCGCGTCGATCAGGCGTTCGAGCAAGACCCTGCCCTCGCGTCCGCGCAATATCTCATAGGGGTTGCCGAGTTTCTCAGCCCGTTTCCAGATTTCGCCTTCTGGAATGAGGCCCAGGTCCCGCACCTCAAGCATCCACTCGCGGAGAGTCTTCCACATGGCCCGCTTGCGCTTGGCATATTTCGGGTCTTCGGCCAGGTTGTTCACTTCGTGCGGGTCCTTTTCCAGGTCGTAGAGTTCCTCGAGGGGTTTCGTCTCGGCCATGAAAAGTTCGGCTTCGGCGTGGAGTTTGCCCTCGGCATGGAGCCTGCGCAGCTCGCTCATTGTCGGGCTGCTTTCAGAAGAGTTCATGTACTGGTAGTAGGCCTTGAAGGGTTCGAAGTTGCGGATGTAGCGGTAGCGCTTGTCGCGCACGGTCCGGATGATGTCGTAGCGTTCGTCCATCCGGTCCCTCGCACCGAAAACGTGCTCGCGGGGTTTGCCGACGTTCGGCCCAAGGAAGGGTCGGCCCTGCATGTAGTCGGGAATCTCGACGCCCGCGAGGTTCAGGACCGTAGTGCCGAAGTCGATGCTCATGACCAGGCTATCGTCCACCGTGCCGGGTTCGCACTGGCCTTTGAGGCGGTACTTCTCGGGGATGTGGACGATGAGGGGAATGTGGGTGCCTGAGTCGTAGATCCAGCGTTTGGAGCGGGGGAGACCCGCGCCGTGGTCGGACCAGAAGAAGACGATCGTGTCATCGAGAAGTCCGTCCTCCTCGAGCCATTTGAGAATCTCGGCCGCGTAGTAGTCCATCTGGGTGATGTTGTCGTGGTAATTCGCCCAGTCGATACGTGCCACCTCGGAGTCAGGGAGAAACGGCGGCAGTGTCACCTTGGCCGGATCGCGCCGCTCGTGGGGCTTGAGGTCCTTGGTGGCGTCAATATGTTTGTCGCCGTACTTGCGGATCGAACCCTCGTGGGTGTTGCCGAAGTTGCGGACGAAGAAAAAAGGCTTACCCTTGGACCGTTTTCGCCAATGTGCCTGGTTGCTGGACTCGTCCCAGGCGGTTTTAGGAGTGTCGAACTGGTAGTCCTGCTTCGAGTTGTTGGCGCAGTAGTAGCCCGCCTCGCGCAGATATTCGGTGAAGCATTTGACATGGGGTGCCTTGACCGGACGGGTGGAACCCTGCTTGCCCGAGCCACCCGAGCGCATGTGGTGGAAGCCGAGGGTGACGGGTACGACGCCCGTGATGACGCCCGAGCGCATGGGGGCGCAGACGCCAGCGGTGGCGAAGGCGTTTGTGAACCGCGCACCGCGCGAGGCCAGTTTGTCCAAGGTCGGCGTGATGGCGTCGGGGTCACCGTAGCACCCGAGGTTCCGGCCGATGTCCTCTGTCGAGATCCAGACGATGTTGGGTCTTTTGGACTTCGACACGGCCCAAAGGCCCGAAGGCGCCGCCAAGGCCGCCGCGGCCAGGCCTGATATTTTCAGAAAGGTCCGTCGTGATTTTCTATTTGCGATCATGCTAGTGCTCTTTCACACCTCAATTGATGGATAGAGTCTTTTAAGTTTGATCCGT
>CAYNKI010000119.1:0-11295 GCA_964397675.1 uncultured Pirellulales bacterium | reverse complement strand
AGAACTCTTCCGATTTCCGCATCGACTTGCTCGATGTGGCGATAGTAGCTCCACCTGTAATATCGCCACTGCTCTTTATTCCACTTGCTCTTGCCCCTGAATGGTTCATTACCTGCTCGTCTTTGCCTGATTGACTCCGGCTCATTCTTATCGAACTCGAAATTATCCGGCAGCTCCGGCAGCTCACCGGCCAGCTCCGGATACCGAAGCCGCCCCGGATTCTCCATATTCAGCCGCAGCCACTCGCATATATCATGTGGCTGCATGAACGAAGCCACCATCAAAAACGGTTTCGACCGCGAGCGATTGTGTAAAAATGCAGCACATGCCTGCGACGTAATAGTGTCACATAGGTAACCAAAGCCGCCAATACCTGTATTTATAACGTTGAAACCCGGTATGTTGATGCTATAGGTTCTTGGAAGATGCCACTTTCCAGCATAGACCGTCTCATAGTTTGTTTCTTGCAAGAACCACTGTCCGAGGTTTGGAATATCTGAACGGATAGGCCGGCCATTTACGTGAACTCCGGCTTCACTACTGGTTCGGCCAGAGAAGATAGAGCTTCGCGCGGGACTGCATAATGGATTGCTGGAGTATGATTGAGTAAAGCTGACACCGCGGGTCTTGAGTCGATCAAAAGCCGGTGTTCGCACGTGGTGACAACCACCAGCAGCAATTGTGTCCATATGCTGCTGATCTGTGATAATAATTAAAATATTTCTGGGCTTTGGCCCTTGCCTTTGGCGAGCGGCAGAGGCTTTGTTCGTCGCAACGCCACTGGACAGAAGTGCAACCGTACTGCCGCTTAGCTTTAGAAAATTTCGACGGTTTATCAGGTCTGGAGAACATTTTGCGGGAGAGTTTTTTTCCATTGGTCCGATTTCCTTTATGCTTTCCTTCTTCGGTAGGATTTTCGCATTTCTTCGATTGTTCATCTTATAACTTTCTCAGCCTCGTTATCGAGGATATAGGCTTTATTCATAGAAATTGCCATCAGCAGCCTGTGGCTATCATCAAGCCAATACTCATAAGGTAGGACTCCACTGCCCAACTGAACAAAACAGCGCAGCCGATCCATGCCAGGGATACCGCTTGGGTAGACTCCGCGGTAAAACAATCGGTGGCCTATTTTCGATAGTCTCAAACCTTCAAGTAGGTCAAAGCTCAATGATGTCTGTTTGTCAAACGCAAGACGCTGCACCGCCTCAAACAGGCACCAATCGCCTGTAGTTCTGTCAGCCGCCTCAGTAGCCAGGCCGGTCTCTTTCTTATCCAATTGCGGTAGAGGCTTGTTGTCCGGGCCGACAAAGCGACTCCGTATGTTCCATTGGATAGGTGAGGCCAGTTGATTGTTCCGACACTTGATGGTGGCCTCGATAATATTCACTAAACTATCTGTCTGTACGACCTCGCGGTGGACTGTCAATGTGAACGATTTCTCTGCGTCAGCGGAACGCCTGATTTGCAGGAATCCCACGTTGTCGTTGCCACTTTCACGATATCCGTGGCAGGTCCAGATTCTGTATGTATTCTGCCAGTTTCCTTCTGGATCAAAATCTTCAGATGTAAGCGGAAACCGATCAATGGCCCCTAATTCCTTTAGCAGGCTCGGTGTTAATGGTGACCCAACTATTGTTCTTTTCTGCTTGGCCATAATATTTGCCTTTATGTCAGTAACTATCCTTAAAGCATTAACCGTACTAAATATAATCATTTCCTGCAAGGCTGTCCTTGCAAGACTTTCGCCACTTCGCAAGCGTTGCTTTCATCGATTGTAGAACCATAGGCTTTTCCGCCGATAGGTCTTTTGTCTCACCGGGGTCCTCAATCAAGTCAAAGAGCATGTAGGTTTTGCCCTTGTCCTTGCTGTAGATTTTGTATCGATTGTCTGTAAGTGACACCTGACTGCTTGATTCGAAGCCGATAGGCACAGGACGCTTGGTCATTCGAGCCTCAATTAGCGGCAGAAGGCTGACTCCATCGATGGGTTTTGGCTGTCCTTTCATTTTCAGTCCCAGCACATCTAAAACGGTTGGGTAATAGTCAGACGTACAGCATGGGACATCAGTCACTTGACCGGGCTTTATACAAGCAGGCCATTCGAGTAAAGCTGGAACTCGAACTCCGCCTTCGAGCAAACTGCGTTTGCGTCCCTGAAATGGTCCCGCTGAGCCGCGAAATCGGCCGCTCTTGCCATCTTTTCCTTCTGGCCCATTGTCGCTACAGAACCATAGAATAGTGTTATCAGCTATTTCCAGCTTGCGCAGCTCCTTGCGAAGCCGGCCTATCTGCTCATCCATAGCGGTAATACAGCCATAATAATGTTGCTCATCTTCACTGTACTGTGAATACATCTTTTGGTACTGTGGGCCGGCCACAACCGGTGCGTGCGGCGCATGGAACCAGATAATAGCAAGAAATGGCCTTTGATTCGTTGCAGCTTTTCGGATAAAAGGGATGGCGCGATCCATAATGATTCGCGAGTCATCTCCCTTAAGCTCTTCGGTCACATTTTGCCCATTATGCCAGTAAAGTGACCTGACATCATAATTCTTTACATGAGCATTTGCTGGATTATATGGGTCCCAGGTAGCCACCGCAAATTCGGTGGAGAACCATTCATCAAATCCGCTCATACCGGGGGTCATGAAATTTTCCTGGGCTTTTCGCCTGGGTCCTTTTCCTGAATAGTCAGGCAGCAAAGTCCCCAGATGCCATTTGCCGAAGTGGCCGGTTGTATAACCATGGATTTTAAGGGCTTCAGCCAACGTAATCTCTTTCTTGCGCATGTGTCCGACATTTGCAAAGAAAATTCCATATCGATATGGGTGCCTGCCTGTAATACAGCTTCCACGAGTAGGTGAGCACACCGGCGCAGCGGAATAAAAACGCGTAAACTTCAGGCTGGCTTTTGCCATTGCATCGAGGTTAGGGGTCTTAATAACTGAATTGCCATTAAATCCAGGGTCACCCCAACCCAAATCGTCTGCCATGCAAAGAATGATGTTTGGCTTGTTTATGACCTGCTCCTTGGAAAGTAGGTTCCGAGGCAAAGTTATAGCTATAGCACCACTGGCAAGCGAGCGAATAAAATTTCTTCTACTGAACATCTGGTTAATCCGGTAAAAGCTTCAATTTAACCTCGATTTTCTCAGCCAAATGCCGTAAAACGAATCCAAATACCATAATAAAACATTCCATAAAACTTGTCTAATGAATTTATATTATTAATAGCAACTGCTGTATCTTGGTATAATATTGAAAAGTGTGAAGTGCCTAAAATGTAAAGTGACTAAAGTAATATTTCTTAACTTTAGCTCATTTTAGGCACTTTAGGCAGTTCAAACTTCATTTGGGAGCTTTTAAGATGGCTCAGCTAAAGAAGCAGCTTGGCTTAGCTGAGGTGTTTTCTGTGGCGTCCGGCGCGATGATTAGCTCAGGTTTATTTGTTTTGCCTGCCATCGCTTTTACCAAAGCTGGACCTGCCGTAATTCTATCCTATCTTTTTGCGTCGCTTCTGGTACTTCCCAGTGTGCTTAGCAAAGCCGAGCTGGCTACGGCAATGCCACGAGCGGGTGGAACATATTTCTTCATTGAACGAAGTTTGGGCTCAATCGTGGGCTTGTTTAGCGGATTTGCAGGATGGTTTTCCTTGGCACTTAAGAGCGCCTTTGCGATTGTTGGAATGGCGGTTCTTATTGAGGTTGTTCTCCAGCAGGTCTTTCCTACTCAATTAAGCGATTGGCATCTTAAAGCAATAGGCGTAGCCTGCTGCGTTGGATTTACGGGATTGAATATTGTAAGCGTCAAACATACAAGTAGATTTCAGGTTTTACTTGTTGTTCTATTGTTAATGATACTTTCCTTTTTTGTTGTTTTCGGTGGCCGAACAGTTGAAGCCGCGCGGTATAAAGGATTTTTAGAAAAGGGTTGGTTGGCGGTGCTTGCCACTTCCGGATTGGTTTTCATTAGCTTTGGTGGTCTGACTAAAGTTGCCAGTATCGCAGAAGAGGTGAAACAGCCCGGAAGAAATCTGCCGTTGGGTATGCTGCTGGCCTGGTTTGTCGTTACGGTTTTTTACATCGCAGTAATTGTTGTTACGGTGGGTCTGGTTGACAGTAGGCAGTTGAGTGAGAGTCATCTGCCGATATCATTGGCAGCCAGTAAATTTCTGGGCTTACCTGGATTTGCACTGCTCAGCCTCGCTGCTATAGCTGCATTCGTAACTACCGCCAATGGAGGCATACTTGCTGCATCTCGCTCACCTATGGCTATGAGCAGAGACCGCCTTCTGCCGCTACTTTTAGCTCGTGTGAACCAGCGATTCAGAACACCTCATATTAGCATACTCCTGACAGGCGGATTTATGATTATGGCAATTGTATTTTTGGACATCGAGCAGTTAGTAAAAACCGCTTCAACTTTGATGATAATCCTCTTTATTCTTGTCAACGCAAGCGTGATTATTATGCGGGAGAGCAGGATCCAGAGTTATCGGCCGCGGTTTAAATCGCCGTTGTATCCTTACCCTCATATCTTTGCTATAGTTGCCTATAGTGCTTTGATAATAGATATGGGCAGGATTCCATTAATAATTACTGCTGTCTTTATTGTTTTGAGTGCAGCATGGTTCGGCTTATATGTTTCTCGCCGGGTCAGCCGAGCTTCCGCGGTTATGCATGTGGTCGAACGCGTTACAGATAGAGAGCTGAAAACCGTCACGCTCGAAAATGAGCTTCGAGATATTTTGATTGAACGGGACGAAATAATCGAGGATAGATTCGACCAGCTCATAAGACAATGCCAAATCCTGGATTTACAGGGTAAGATATCTGCCGAGAAAATTTTTCGTAAAGCCTCCGCCGTTTTGGCGAAGAGATTGGAAACGGATGAATTTGTACTTTTTGAGAAGTTTATCCGCCGTGAAGCGGAGGGCAGTACAGTAGTTGAGCCGGGCCTTGCCATACCCCACATTGTGCTTGAAGGTGAAAATAAATTCGATATTTTGCTCATTCGAGCCCGTGATGGGATTGATTTCCCACATGCGCAGGACCCGGTTAAGATAATGTTCATTTTAGCAGGCAGCAGAGATCAGAGAAACTATCACCTAAGAGCCTTGATGGCAATAGCTCAGATTGTCCAGGAGAAAGACTTTGAGAAGCGCTGGCACGCCGCCAGAGACACCGCGGGAATAAGAAACCTGATCCTTCTATCCACACGAAAAAGAGATGCCAATGCCTAAATGCTTGCTGATGAGTGGTTCTTCTGTTTAGCCATCGCCGGCACGGCGACGGCTGGTCCTCAATCTGCGGACCCAAACCTCACATTACGACTTATTTCTTTAACAACACAGGTAACAATAAATATTCAAACACTTATATGGCATAGCACTGCCAGCGCCCAAAGCAAATCCTTTTTAGCCACGACCTTTGTTTCATACCTTTCATTTATCGGTATAAGGTGTACTTCATTCTCAGTTGTCCTTATAAGCTTGCAGGTGACTCCTATTTGATTTGAAAGTCGTGCAATACCAATTTGCCCTTGCGCTGCTGGTACCGAGGGACTTAGTATCACAACGTCACCATCATTTATCCTTGGTGACATACTATCGCCATCTATCTGCAGCGCAAAGCTATCCGGAAATAGCTTATGAATATCTTCGCACTGAACAAACTCGACTATCTGCTCCTGCTCCGGCCCGCCAACTTTGATAAGATTGACCTGTTGGTTTTTGAGGCTCTCTATTAAAGGCCGTGCCTGCAAATCGATTGACACCGTGCCATCTGCCGAGCCAAGAATAGTTTTGCCGATGTGTTCTTTTACTAACTCATCCAATTCTGTAATAGCTTGTTTGGGCTCCGGCAGAAATGTTTGGTCCCAGAAATGAACCATCCCTGCAGCAGTTCGGCCGAGCACCGGAATCCAGCCCGGACGGTTCAGCTTGACAGGTGGAGTTTCGGAGTAAAACTGACTTTCGATCCCTTTTTTCTCACATAATAGCTCAACGAAGGCCAGAACTGCCTCGGTTAGCTCCGGATTGTGGGTGAACAAATCACTTAGTTTTAGCAGGAGTTCAGTATTTGACCCAAATGCGAATTTTTTTTCGGTATTACTGCCGGTCAGTAGCCATTTCAAATCTGCCCCCGTAGCCTCACATATTTTGAGTAGAATTTCGATTGGAGGGACGCGAATATTTTCATAATAGCTGTAGGTAGAAGCACTTATGCCCAAAGCCCGGGCGAATTTGCTTTTGCCCCTGCTGCCTGCATATTGTTTACGCAGAAGTCTAACCCGTTCAATTAACGCCTTTTCATCAAATATTTGCATAATTTTTACCTAAATACGAGAATTTATTTGCCATCTTTCGCAAATGTGTTATTAATAGTGCTAAAGTTATACCAGAACTACGAATCTTAGACGTGAATATGAATTTTGTCAACAAGGAGCCGCAAAGAAATGAAAAAATCTAAAAGAAAAAGAACAAAAAGAGCCGTTTCAGCAGGGAAACCAAAAGGCAGCTCAAAAGCAGCGGAATATGTAAGCAATCTCTTGGAATTACACAAACTACAAGGAGTACTACTGAAGCGGCTCGACAAGGAAGTTCAGTGAAACTCCGCAGTACTTAAGAGTTAATAGCGATATCTCTCCAAGAAATAAATAAGAAATTGGCTTTCAAGATGTAAGTAGAACAAACTGGCATATAGTCACTATGGTTAACAGCAGTGAAGCGCGTCTGGAGTGTTGGGATTGGCTGACAGCCTTCGCCTGGGCTGACGATGAGCTTGACACGAATTGTGGTCTTGGGTATCTTATAGTCTGAAAGTGAGATGGCGATGAGCAAGGCCGAAGAAAGAAACAATAAGCGAGCAGGCGAGGAGGAGTCCATTCCCACTGCCAGTTTTGGTGGCTCGGCGGTAGGGCCAGGTGGCCAGGTCGGTCACTATAAGCTGCTTAGCATCCTGGGTGAAGGCGGTTTCGCAGTGGTTTACCTGGCAGAGCAGCAGGGAGCGGTGAAACGCCGGGTGGCGCTGAAGGTCATCAAGCCGGGCATGGATACGAAACAGGTTATCGCCCGCTTTGAGGCCGAGCGTCAGGCGCTGGCTCTGCTGGACCACCCCAATATCGCTCAGGTCTTCGATGCAGGAATGACTGATGCGGGTCGACCGTACTTTGTAATGGAACGCGTTAAGGGCCTGTCCCTCACCAGGCACTGCGACCAGGAAAAGCTCGGCATCGAAGAACGTCTTAAACTCTTCTTGCAGGTCTGCGAAGCCGTCCAGCACGCCCACCAGAAAGCTATTATCCACCGTGACATCAAGCCAACGAATATTCTGGTGGCCATTGAGGGCAACAATCCGGTGCCAAAGATTATCGACTTCGGCGTGGCCAAGGCCCTCAGCCAGCCCTTGACCGAGCGGACGCTGTACACCGAACAGGGCCAGTTTGTCGGGACACCTGAGTACATGAGTCCCGAGCAGTCCCAGACGACCGCTCAAGACATTGATACCCGCTCAGATATCTACTCGCTTGGTGTAGTACTCTACGAGCTGCTCATTGGAGCGCTGCCATTTGACCCAAAGGAGCTTCGTAAAGGTGGTGTTGACCACATCCGGCAGGTTATCTCTGAAACCGAGCCGAGGACGCCGAGCACCCGGCTGACAAGTTTGGGCGAGGAGGCCACAAAGGTTGCGCAAAGGCGCCGTATCGAGGTTGGAACGTTAGCCAAACGGTTGCGCAAGGAGCTGGAATGGATTCCGCTCAAGGCGATGCGCAAGGAACGCACACGCCGCTATCGCTCAGCCTCCGAGCTTGCGGACGATATCCAGAACTACTTAAATGGTGCTCCACTAATTGCCGGGCCTGAATCGACAATGTACCAAATCAAGAAGTTCGTGAAGCGGAAACGAGCGCTGGTAACCGGCATCGCAGCAGTACTGGCGGTACTTATTGCAGGCGTTGTGGTTTCGACCGTCTTGGCCATTGGCCAAGCCCGCGCCCGCGCCGAGGCCGAGCGGCAAGCGAAAATCTCACAGGCTGTGAGCGACTTCCTGTGTGAAGACCTTCTGGCGTCGGTCGACCCGACCAAGGCCAAAGGCCGGGAACTGACTATCCGCTCGTTTCTTGACACCGCCTCGGAAAACCTCAAGGGCAAGTTCAAAAATCAGCCGCTGGTTGAGGCATCGATCCGCCGCACGCTGGGCTGGACGTACCGGATGCTTGGTGAGTTGAAGGCGGCCGAGTCACACCTTGAGCGTACGCTCCAGATACGTCGGGATCAACTCGGCCAGGAGCACCCCAAGACACTGGAATCCATGGGAGCCCTTGGCTGGGTTTACTGCGATCAGGGACGATACGGGCAAGCAGAGCAGCTTTGGGCCAAAAAACTTGAGATAAGCCGCCGCGTACTCGGTGACGAGCATCCGATTACGCTGGTCTCCATGAACGACCTTGGCATCGCGTACATGGACCTTGGCCGGTATGACGAGGCCGAGCAGTTGTTCTCCAAGAAGCTCCAGATCAGCCGTCGTGTGCTGGGCGAGCAGCAAGTGACTCTTGGCGTGGGCAACCTCGGCCAGGTATATGAGAGGCAGGGACGGTACGACGAGGCAGAGGCACTGTACCTCGAGAGGCTGGAAATCGGCCGCCGGGTGTTGGGTGACGAGAATCCGTATAACTTGATATTCATGAGCTTCCTGGCCGGGGTATATAGACAGCAAGGGCGGTACGACGAGGCAGAGGCACTGTACCTCAAGACGCTCAAGATGCAGCGCCGTGTGCTGGGCGAGGAGCATGCGTACACACTTTGGTCCATCGAGGGGCTTGCCCGCTTGTATACTGGTCAGAGAAGGTACGAAGAGGCAGAGCGACTGTTTGTGAAGGCGCTGGGAGGGCTGCAGAAGGTACGCAGCAAGGAGCATCGGGACACAGTCCGTTGCATGAACGGCCTGGCGGAATTGTACACCTCCCAACGCCAATTTGACGAGGCCGAATCGCTACTTACGAAGGCGTTGGAGATCAGTAGTCGCACGCTTGGGGACGACCATCCCTGGACACTTACATCAAAGAACAACCTGGCTGTACTTTACAAAGAGCAAGGGCGCTATGATGAGGCAGAATCACTGCTGCTCGAAGCAGTCAACGGCAGAAAACAAAGACTTGGCCAGACACATCCGCATACGTTGGACTCAATGAACAACCTCATTGAGCTATACGAGGCTTGAGGCAAGACAGAGAAAGCCGAGCAATGGCGGATAAAGCTGCCCCGCACAGAAAAAAGGCCAGATGATAATCGAGAACGGTGGATGGAGGGCGGAAGACGAACGTCAGTAACAAGTCATGTTGCCACAGGCTTAAGGGCTGCCTGCGCATGAGATTCACTGTGGCTCTGTTCGCCGGGTTTGAAAGGTAAGGATTCTGCAAACTGAATCGCAACTCGGCGCAAATAATTATTTACATCATCGACTCGGCAAATATGACCTGAGCGAATGAAATTTTCCATATCAAAAGAATCATCTGAGCCATAGTGGGGAATGCTAAAACGAGCAGTTATTTGTTGGCCGAGGTAAGGACAACTACCGTCAGCGTAACATGTAAAAGCTGCAGATCCACTGGAAATATCAATCATCTGGCCCTGCGTGAGTTCTACGCCGAAGTCATCGGCAAACCAGATAGGCCAATGATAATGAAGTCTTTGTTCCATTCTTCTTTCACTATTTTTGTACATTTTTATACTTTAGTCATCCAGAACCTTTTTTGTTTTGCTATTTGTAAATCGGCAGTTTCTGAGACAGACTTTACGAAGTGCCGCCTCAAAAATTTATTTTCTTTAGACTAAAACCCCCGATCTGATTGTATTATATGTGACGAATATTTGTCGCAAAGTGAAAACGCGCGGAATGTAGATGATAGAAGATAAGCTGCTTATATGGAAATTCAAGCGCGGTAGCAATGACGCCTTGCGCCGTATCTATGAAAAGTATAAAAGTAATCTACTTAGACTGGCATCGGCTCTCTTGAACGATAGGGTTGCTGCTGAGGATATTGTACATGATTGCTTTGTATCTTTTGCACAATCGTCACAGCGTCTAAAGCTCAGCGGTAATCTTAAAAGCTACCTGGCGGCCTGCGTTGTTAATCGTGTACACAATGCGAACAAAGCAAAGCGGAGGCAAAAAACAACCGGCCTAAATGGAGTTGAGCCAGTCGTATCAAACCTAAAAAGGCCGGAACAGTGGATTATTTATAACGAGCGACTTAGACAGCTTAATAACGCACTTGCCCAGCTTTCATATCAGCAGCGAGAGGTAATAATCCTGCACCTGCAAGGTGAAATGAAATTCAAGGCAATTGCAGAATTGCAGGGTGTTTCAATTAACACGGTCCAGAGCAGGTACCGCTATGGATTAGATAAACTGCGGTCAATTTTGAATAGTGAGGACGAATTATGAAACCATTAGAAAATGTAGAAAAGATAATTAAGAATATTAACATTGCTACCAACGCCGAGGTTGACGAAACCGTCCGCAACGATGTCCTCAAGGCATTCGAGCAGTCAAAGGCGAAAAAGTCGGTGGTCGCCCAGCCGAGTATCTGGAGAATAATCATGAAAAGCAAAATGACAAAACTTGCTGCCGCGGCGGTGATAATAGCCGGGACAATAATCGGCTTACATTGGTTTGGCGATGGTTCCCCTGCTTATGGAATCACTGAAGCTCTGGAGCTGTGGATGAATGCTGAGACAGTTCACATCAAAGGTTGGGATTTTCTTCGCAAAGGCGACGATACCCAATTACAGAAGTTTCCATTTGAAATCTGGTATGAAAAAAAAGGCGGTCGCTTCAAATATTGGCTTCCTGATAGTCGGGGTAGGCCCCCAGTCTATACGACCGAAACGCCAAGATATCGGCTGCATGTTTCAGATGGCCAATACATAATGGAAACCGGCTATAGGCATTCAGATAGCAACTCAACTCCTCCATTGGTCATGTTCATAAAACTCAGCCCTTTTGAACAGCGTCTTCAGATTCGCACAATGAATCCTTTTCCGGCGTATATGGCCAATCTCAATCAAGTGAAAGGATTTACTAAAGTAGGACGAGAACAGATTAAGAATAAAACGGTCGATATATGGCAGGGCGTAATAACTTCTGGAGTCCCCCGTTTTATTAAAAAGAAGATATGGTTGTCACCGGAAACGGGTGAAATAGTCCGTATATTCACCTGGATAAACGCTGGAGAGAATTCTATACGATGGGTGGCCCTCAGTGACGCTGACACGATTGAGTACGATGT
>CAYNKI010000118.1:0-11304 GCA_964397675.1 uncultured Pirellulales bacterium | reverse complement strand
ATCCTGCTGGGCCTATTGCGGGAGACCGAAGGAATAGCTGCTCAGATTCTTATGAACATGGGTTTGAAGCTGGATGATCTGCGTCAAGAGGTCTTAAACCTGCTCGGTGCGGGAGTGGATGATGGGCCGAGCGGTCTGGGAATGAAGATGGGTCCGGCGGTGGGCAGAAAGCCAAAAAGCAAAACTCCAGCGCTGGACAGCTTCGGCAGAGACCTTACCGAATTAGCAAGCAACAGCGAGCTCGACCCAGTGATCGGCAGAAAAAGAGAGATCGAGCGATTGATACAGATACTCTGCAGACGCACGAAAAACAACCCGGTATTGCTGGGCGAAGCAGGAGTTGGCAAGACCGCTATTGTCGAAGGTCTGAGCCAGCAAATAGTCAATAAAAAAGTACCGGAATTGCTCAAGGCCAAGCGAATCGTGGTGCTGGATTTGGCAATGATGGTGGCTGGTACAAAATACCGCGGACAATTCGAAGAGCGAATAAAAGCGGTCATTAATGAAGTTAGACGGGCGGGCAACGTCGTTTTATTTATTGATGAGCTTCATACATTAGTGGGAGCCGGAGGGGCCGAGGGTGCTATAGATGCATCAAACGTACTTAAGCCAGCTCTTGCCAGAGGAGAAGTGCAATGTATCGGTGCCACCACTTTGGACGAGTATAGAAAGTACATCGAGAAAGATGGTGCCCTTGAGAGGCGATTCCAGACAATAATTGTTGACCCACCTTCAAAGGATGAGACCCTGGATATACTCAGAGGACTTCAAGACCGCTATGAAGCACACCATAGAGTCCAGTTTACCGACGAGGCGCTGTTTCAAGCGGTAGAGCTTTCAACTCGATACGTCGCTGGCAGATGCCTGCCGGACAAGGCCATAGATGTAATCGATGAAGCTGGGGCGAGGGTTCGGCTTAAGAACATGACTCCTCCGCCGAATTTAACGGAACTCGAGGAAAAAATTGAAAAACTACAGCGAGAAAAAGACGAGGCCGTTAGAAGTGCTGACTATGAGCGGGCAGCGACATTGAGGGATGAGGCACAACAGATGCTCGATAAGAAAGCACTGATGCAGAAGAAGTGGTACGAGGAGAATAAAGAGTTGACCGGCGCAGTGGATGCCGAGGTAATTGCAGAGGTAGTCAGCAATATGACCGGCGTGCCCCTGACCAAACTCGAGAAGAAGGAAACTCAGAGGCTCCTGGAACTCGAAGCTGAGCTGCATAAAACGGTTGTCTCCCAGGATGAGGCTATCAATGCTGTAGCCAAGGCGGTAAGACGTTCCAGAAGCGGCATGAAGGACCCGAATCGTCCTATGGGCTGCTTCATACTCCTTGGTCCCAGCGGTGTCGGAAAAACGCTACTGGCGCAGGCGCTTGCAGAGTTTTTGTTCAGCGATAGGAATTCGCTTTTCCGATTGGACATGAGCGAATTTATGGAGAAGCACAATGTAAGCCGATTGGTAGGCGCTCCTCCAGGGTATGTGGGCTATGAAGAAGGCGGACAGTTGACCGAAAGGATTAGACGTCGGCCATACGCGGTACTGCTTCTGGATGAAATAGAAAAGGCACATCCGGACGTTTATAATATGCTCCTGCAGATTATGGATGAGGGCAGACTCACCGACAGCTTCGGCCGAAGCGTTGACTTTAAAAATGTCATCCTTATTATGACCAGCAATATCGGCGCCGAGCTAATCAAGAATCAGGCTGGGTTTGGCTTCGGCAAAAAGACGCCTGAGTCTAACTATGAGAAGATGAAAGATACTCTTCAGAAAGAGGTCGAGCATCACTTCAGACCCGAATTCTTAAATAGAGTTGATGACGTCATAGTCTTCAAAGCACTTACGAGGGAGGACCTGCAGACCATCGTTGATTACGAACTGGCGAAAGTCTTCAAGAGGCTGACTGAGCACGGCTTGAAACTGGAATTGGCCGAGCAGGCCAAGGAATTCCTTATCGACAAAGGTTACAATCCTGAATTTGGAGCCAGGCCTTTGCGAAGAGCAATCGAGCATTACATAGAAGACCCGCTTTCCGAATTCGTACTGGCCGGCAAATTCAAAGGCAAAAACCTTATAAAGATTGACGTGCAGGACGAAGATAACTTGAAGTTTACAGGCTTTGAGGAAAAACAGCCGGATAAAAGCAAATCCGCCGTCGCAAAATCTGAATAACGTTCCGTTGCATTTGACTGGTTATTTTATATCTCGCTACGTTGCTTAGCCTCCTCTAAAAGAAGATTTCTTATAGAAAAAGGCCCATATTGGGTTCGGCAAGGAAACAGACTTCAGTGGCGTAGTCTATAAGACGACCACCTAACTCCTATTAACACGAACTTGTCAGTATTGTGTTCAGTTTGTCGACGCACCCGACGCGGTCGGAACCGCATCGCGCACACAACGCACGTAGTTGAAGATGCGCACCACGTCAGCCTGCGGGCCGTTGCCTGAGCTGTCGTCAAAGTTGCCTTCAAACTACCAGTGCCCTACAAGACCAGCAGTGCTTGGCTCGGCAGGCGTTACCAACTCACGGCTGTAGGGATAAAGACTGATATCATCAAAGTAAACCACTCCCTTACCACCAACCGCTCCAATACGCTCAAGGCCAATAGTTAACTCGGTTACATTGCTGAGGTTCACACCAGCGAACTCTGTCAGCTCAATATTCCACTGCTGCCAACCTATTCGCGTTATGTTATCAGAATCACTATCGTATACTACTTTGGTGCCGTTGAGCTTCACATACATCTGCTGAGTAACATTACACGGATCACCATAGAAGTACATCGTTAGTGCATAAATGCCATGCTTAGTCCAATCTTGGCCAACCTGTAGATTAGCAATATTCACTGTGGCTTCTGAGAAGCTAACAACGCTATTGTCATAGCGAAGCGGCATCGACTGCGTGCCATTTTGAACGATAGTTTGCTCAGCAAAAGGAGAGATATCGTAACCTACCAGCGAGCCGTTTGCAGGATTGTCAAATCCATCTTTCCAGGTACTGAAAATCTCGAAAGGCTCAGAGTCGTTTTAGTCTTCAAAGTTATCCACAATCAGAGACGCTTGTGTGCTAAAGTTAAAGACATCGCCTTGCCAGGTGGTGGGGGTCTCAGCCTCATTGACCTCATTAACCTTCCAGTAATAAGTCTGGTCTAAATCAAGTGCTCCTGTATCATAGTTAGCATAGCTGCTGTCAGCAGGGACACTAATAGGGCTGACAGTTTCATTTATCACTGCTTGCTCATCGGTGCTAAGGTACACATCGTGCGAAGCTGCCTCTCTTCCTGCTCGCCAGCTAAGAGTCACATTAGCCACGTCCATATCTATTGTCCCAGAAGTTGGATCAGGCTCTCTTCGCGGACAGGTATATAGAAGAAACGAACCTCGCTTAGGCCGTACTGAGCCAGGATGCCGCCCCAGTTGTTGTTAGCATTTATCTTGATATATTTCGCTGCCACACCACCAAGATCAACAGTGGTATTGGCTGCATAACCGGCCGCACCTGCTCCCTGGGCAAATTCAGGAACACCACTCAGCTCCGTCCAGTCGTTGCCGTCAGCTGAATACTCAATGGTAGCATCCCTGATCCCCCAACCGATAACAGGCTCAACGGGGCTATTATAGTTCCATACCGACATTTCATGCAGTATATAAACCGTGTCGAATTCATATTGTATCCAGATCGGATGCGGCCCAATCGCACGACTGAGCCACATATCTGTTTTTTTTGCCGAATGCAGGTCATCGGCATCCAGTCCTGAGCCATTGATGGTATTTTCAGGTCCCTCATCTATAGCGTTGGAACTGGAAGCAGTGGCGGTGATATTCTCACTGACAAGCGGATAAGCGAATGGCTCTACAGTAAAGCTCCAGATATTACCCTTAAAGATGGTCAAGTCGGGTGGTGCATTGACTTCATCGACACGCCAAAAATAGGTCTGGCCAAAGTCCAGACGCTCGAGTGCATAGGATGTCTCGCTTTGATTGCCTTTATACTCGTCGCTGGCTGTCGTGGCGGCATTCACATCCTCGAAACTGTTGCCGAAGTACACATCATGTGTGTTAGCGAATTCTCCCGGCGTCCAGCTAAGGACCACGACCCGGGGTACATATGTCACCGCATCAGCGGGGCTTGGGTCAGAAGCCAGACCAGGTGGCTCACCAATGTCGCCGCTGAGCAACTGATCCAACCAAGTGTTCAACCGATAGTAATTGTCTTGCTGTGTGGTATTAAGCGTTCCGGCAAGCAAGTCATTCTGCTCCCACGTATCGCTGGCAAGATGGTAGAATCTCTCGCCGCCGGAGTCAAAACGAATGAGTTTATACTCGTCGTTCCGAATTGCTTTCCCGTCCGAGTCTCGGGGATTTGTTCGGAATATTTCCGTCATGGCGTAATCTCGGACGCTGCCCGAACCCGGGCTGACAAGCAATGGCATAACCGATTTTGAATCAAGAATGACTCCGGGCGGAATCATGCTCTCCGCCGTCCCGCCGGCCAACTCAATAATCGTGCTGAATAGATCCACAGATTCGACGAGCGCGGTGATCATGGTGTCTGTCTGCGGGATGGAAGGCCCTTTCATGAACCACGGCACCCAAACGCCGCCCTGGTACACTGTGCCTTTGGCGCGTCCGCGTTCAGCCGGAGGTACGATGGCCTGACCCGGCGTTCCGTTGTCTCCTATAAATACGATGTTCGTATTATCCAGAACGTTCGGATCGATTGAGCTAAACAGACGGCCGATTTCCGTATCCATAGCCTCCACCATCGCTTCGTAATACGAAACAGTGTTCGCGCCTGTGTCAGGAAGGTCATCGTAACTGTGAAGATCATTCGGCGGTTTATGAAACGGACCGTGCGGCGCATGGTAGGCCAGCCAGCAGAACCAGGGCTGCGAGCCTTGTTGATTAATCCAGGCGATTGCGTCGTCGGTAAGTTCGGTTGTCGAGTAGTTTGTGCATGGATTCGTAACTCCATCCACAACTTTCGACCAGTTGAAATAATCCCCAAGGTTGGCTCTTGATCCGGCAAAGCGGTCGAAGCCCATCAGGTTTGGATTGTCATCTTCGCCGTTGTCAGGTCCGGCCAGATGCCATTTACCGAAACAGCCGGTGCTGTATCCCAAAGTCTTGAGCGCCTGGGCGACGGTGTATTCATCAAGACTGATGGGGGCAAGTGCGCCCGGGGAGCCCACGCCCGTGCGAAAGCCGTATCGACCGGTCAGGATTCTAGCGCGGGTGGGCGAGCACATAGGTGTGACCCATGCGTTGCCGAAAACCGCTCCTTGCGCGGCCAAGGTGTCCAGGTTCGGTGTCGGAGGGCTCGAGGAGGCGTATCCGTAGAATCCGTGCGAACTCACGCCGTAATCATCGGCGATAATTAGCAATACGTTTTCCGCGGCGGTAGCATTCGGCGTTGAAGTCGAAACGGCTCCCCACGTGGACAGCACTGCCAACAGCCAGAGAATCGGCCCCATGCGACGAGAGTCGCCTATGGCACAACTGAAATATTTTGAGTACATTTGTGATTCCTCCTTTCAATGATCTGAGTTTTCGGATTCACCTTTCACTGAAACACTCCTGCCTGCTACAAGTCCAATAATACAAAGATCTCATCTCAATGTCAACAGCTTTCTGCCGGAATCAGCGTTTTTTTCTGCTGAAAAACACATGAGCATCTATCGTTCGTACGCATCGTACGTGATTGTAGATGCGGATATTGTCGCCTTGTGGGCCACGGCCAAAGGGGAAGTTGTCGGGATCACCTTGCTTGGGATCGCTGCGTTGGGCACCGGCGCCGTGTACATCCATCCATCGGTTCCCCATATAGCCCATAGCCCGACCAAAGGACATATACGCCGCGGCAGAGTAGGGACGTGGCGATGCTGATACGTGGGTGGTACTGCTCCAATAGAAGGGCCAGTCTTCTTGTCCGGCTTCGTTGATGATGGTACTGGCCTGAAAATTCGGGTCAATGGCCGCGGAATTTGTCGTGTCCGGCGAACGTGTGTAGTCCAGGATGCTCTGCAGTTCCTTGATATTGGGCAGACGCCAGTCGTCGTATCCGGCGGCGTTGGCATCCTCGGCATAAGGCAGGGCTTCTTCCCAGTTTAAGGCTATATTGCTGTCGTTTTGCATCCACATCAGACCCGTAGCCAAGTCGCTGATGGTGCCGTCGCCATTGTTTACGAATTGATTGGTACCGTAGTCGGGATTGCCACGTACATAGCGTACGAATTTAGTCGTTTTTCCGTCTTTGGCCTTTACACTAGGGTAGCCTTTGATACGCCCGTCAGCAAAATTAACTCCAAAGGTAGTGGGATTGCCGTTCATGGTAGTCCACACATATTCCGTGGAGGACCAGTACTGGGCGTCAATAATACGTTCACCACTGCTGGTGTCGCCGTATTCAAAGTCAAAGAAATTTGTATCAATAAAGGGTTGAACATCACTGACCTGTGCGTTTTCACCGGGATCAATACCGTTAAACAGGATCAGGGAGTACAGTTCTTTGATGGTGGGCAAACGCCAGTCGTTAAAGTCAGCCAGGGTAAAGGTCTCAGCCCCGCGAACGGCCTGTTCAAAGGTCATGTTGCCTGTGTAAGTCTGTTGCCACATCAAACCAGTGACCAGATCCGTAACCGTACCGTTGCCGTTGTCCACATAATTGGGTTCATGGCCCATGTATTGAGCATCCTGGCCATAAAAGGGCTCTCCCGGCAGGGGGCATTCAATCAGGTCGGTATTGCTGTAACAGTCGATTTGGGCACTATCGACAATCGGATAGATCAGCGTTTCGGCGTTAATCGCAGTATGATAAGCCAATAGCAACAAAGCTATCCAGAGGCAAGATTGTTGTTTATGTGTTTTCATTACAAGCAGTCATACTGAACCGTCTATCATTATGATTCATTTTTTCCTGTTTTTCTCTGCCTCACTCAGGAGGTCTTTCCAACAGGTTAGTGGCGTAAAATCTCTATCGGTCACAAATATTTTTATTTTTTATCAACCGGAATTTCCCATATATACCCTCCACTGAAACTCTCCTACAGGCTTTGAGTCTGTTCCGCATGGGCTAAAGCCCATCCTGCACTAATACGGCTCATTTCCAATATAATACAAATTTGTCATTAAAATTCAAGCTCACAGATGTGGATTCTCATACCAGATAACGCCTAAGCCCACACCATCTTGACTTTCCTCGCAGGTTAGGACATCAAGGTCACTATCGCCGTCCAAATCCAAAAGCTCAATGCGATCATATTTAATCCCACGTTTATCGCCGCTAATATCATGATGTATCCACTTTGTATCCGTCGTATCATTTTCGTATGACAGCCACCCTGCACCATATTTTCCGCGAGCGTTCTCACAAGTAAAAACGATATCATTCCAGCCATCCTGATCGATATCACCAACAGCAACGGCTTTGGCTGTCCCTGTATTATCAGGCAAGTCAATCTGATACTGCTGCCATGACAAACCACTTGTGTCAAGGCGGCGAATATACAATATACTATTCGGCCTAACAGCGACCACGATGTCCTCCAGATTGTCCTGGTCAAGGTCAGCTATCTTCATAAACATAACTTCTCTATCCTTTCCACCGATGAAACGATTTGTCCACTGCTGATATTGGGCCGGACCTGGACCAGGGTTCTCAAGCCAGCGGCATCCTCGCACCTCGCCTTTTCTGTCGGTAATAACAACATCAAGGTCCCTGTCGCTATCCATATCAGACAGAACAATAGACATAATCCATCCAACCGTAGAGATCGTATGCCACTTGTAGTCAGAAACAGCGCGTGGATTTGTCGGAGCTTCAAGCCAGCCGATTTGCGAGCCGGAATTTTTTCCGCCGGCTATAATATCAAGACCATTATTTCCGTCTACCTGCATTGCAACAGCAAACATCCACCTCGTAAGTCCATCGGTGACGCCAAAGACCTCACTGTGCCAACTGTCTGGATCCAGATAGCGATTTTTATCCTTCGGCGCCCAGTGTATGAATAGTTTTTTCGTATTGCCTTGACAAGAACTGACAACATCGACAGCACCATCGTTGTCAAGGTCAACGAATACCGCATCTTCGACCGAAGGCGTTTGGCCCACTGTAACCGCCGGCCATAGTTGCTTTACTTTGTCGTATCCAGGATGCAGATATACCCTTGTGATTCCTCCCTGCTCCCAACCTGTAGCTATATCCATAAGGCCATCACTATTGACATCGGCCAGTCTAACTCCATCGGCACCTCGTGATGAATTATCGATTACATGAAGTGGCCATGGAGCCTTAACATCGGATTTATCCTGATCGGACGCAATTACCGAGGAATGTTTGAAATCATACCCAAAGATGACCCAGATGAAAACTACTATGCGGATGACCAAAGATAAGAATTTCAGCCTCGAACTTTTAAAAGTAGGGTAAGCAGGTTTAGCTATTTTGCCACATGCTAACATAATTGATTTTTCCTTTCTGGCAAACAAATTCGTATGGCCTGCACAATATGTAAATAAAAGGCAGTTAACAGGAAAAATCACCAGCCATAAAAATGTCCTGCAAGAAATCCTATCATAGCATTATACGTTGCTATCAACTTTACAAGAGAATACATAGATTTTCAATTGTGGATTTGAACTCGTGTCATTTTTGGATAGTTTGATCAGGGATATTACCATCCTTAAAATGCTTATCCAACCAGCCGCATTTAACGCTGTCGCGTCTGTCGAAGTATTTGACGTATGGTTTTATATCAAGAACAGGCGTCTGGTCCAGAACATCCACCTCAGTAAAATACAGCTTGTTTGCCTCGATCTTTTTGATTTTCACAATGGAAAGCCCTATATGATTCGGTCGATGCGGACTTCTTATGGCGAATATCCCGTGTTTATTTTGCTCTAAGAACGGCTGACCTTCAATATCGGCCCTCTGCGATTTGTGGAAATAATATAATATTATCGCATGGCTGAATCCATCCAGGCCTTTTAAGCCGCTGGCGTACTTTTCTTTCAGCTCAACGTACGCCTCAGCCTCGCTGTTAAAAACTCCTTGTATAGGGATATCTTTGTTCTGTTTATACGGCGAATAGATTATCCCAATCGGCTGCATTATTATTTGCTCCATGCCTTCATCCCTTTTTAATATATCCTTTGACAATTTTTCTTTTCTTTAGTATTATCCCCATTTCTGTAATTTCCGGCAATCTTATAATTGAGAACGAAGTGTCGAAATGCAAGTATTGAGCACCGAAAATGTCATTCTGAGCGAAGCGAAGAATCTCGATTATTTTAAGGCCAGATGTTTCGCTTCGCTCAACATGACAAAGTATTGAGGCGCGAGTATGGAAGTTAAGTCGTTAAAAGCATTTAGGTTTAATCCCCATGTGGTCGGCAATGTTGCCAATTGCATTGCCCCGCCTTTTGACGTAATCGGTCCAGCCGAACAACAGCAGCTCTATGAAAAAAGTGAATATAATATCGTACGGATAACCAAAGGAAAAACGACTCCTTCTGACAACGACAATAACAATCAATACACAAGAGCCGCTGATTATCTTAATCGCTGGATGAAAACCGGTGCATTAAAACAGGACACAGACGAAGTTATCTATGCTTATGTGCAGGATTTCCAATTGGCTGGTACAACATCTCAACGCTCGGGCTTTATTGCTTTGGCCAGACTCGAGGAATTTGGCCAGGCCGTCAGGCCTCATGAACAGATTTTTGATGAACCCATGATTGACAGGCTCAATCTCAAGAGAGCAACCGCTGCTGGATTTGGTCTTGTATCTATGCTTTATGAAGACCAACAAAAAATTGCGGACCAAATCATTGATAAGATAGACAAGCAAACACCGCTTATCGATTGTATCGACGAGCAAAACATACGACATCGTCTCTTTGCAGTAACTTCCAAAGCCGATATTGATGCAATAGTAGAAATGATGAGCGATAAAAGCTGCATAATCGCGGATGGCCATCATCGTTATATGACTTCTCTTGCCTATTCTAAAGAGAGCCACAATCCAGCAGCTAAATATCAAATGCTATCCTTTACCAATATCTGCCAGGATGGACTGAAACTGTTAGCAACCCATCGCCTTATTGGAAATCTCGAAGACTTTAACATTGAAAAATTAATTATGAATCTGAAAGAGGAATTTGAGATTGTCGAGTTTAAATTTGATTCGCCCAGCACTAAAGCAGATGCAAAGCGGAAGATGCTTGCACAGTTGAAGGCCGAGTATGACAAAAATAAAAATGCTTTTGGAATCTACGGCGGCAACAATACGTTCTACGTTGCCGTCTTGAGAGATAAACAAGCAATGGATTCGGTTACACCAAACAGCAGTGACGCCTGGAAGTCGCTTGATGTCTCTATCCTGCACAAACTTATTCTGGAAAAACTTTTAGGTATCAACGAACAAAGATCAGCCAAAGGCAAATATCTTGAATATGTAAAAGGTACTCCAAATGCTATCGAAGACTCGATATCTCAGGTTGACTCTGGAAAAAAGCAGGTACTGTTCCTTATGAGCCCGGTAAAAATGCAACAGCTAAAAATGGTCACGGACGCAGGCGAAAGGATGCCTCAAAAGTCAACTTACTTTTATCCGAAGATATACACAGGTTTGGTGATTCAAAAACTATAAATTATTGGAGACCCACAATATGGTAGATTGGAGAAATCCGCCGAGGTTATTTATTCCTGGCCCGGTGAAAGTCAATGATGATGTCTTGCAGCAGCTTGCACGCCCGACCGTCGGTCATCGTGGCAAAGAGTTTTCTCAATTGCACGCTGAGACAACCGATATGCTAAAAAAAGTGCTCTTCACTGAGCAAAATGTTTTTCTGTTTACATCCTCCGGTTCCGGAGGCTGGGAAGCAGCTATACGCAACTGCGTGGATATTGACGAGACTGTCTTGTGTACTTGCTGCGGAGCCTTCAGTGACAAATGGGCAGATGTGGCTAAAGACTGCGGCAGGAACATCGAAGTGCTAAAAGTTGACTGGGGACAACCCGTTCTGCCTGAGATGATTGACGAAAAGCTCGCAAGCGGCAAATTCGCCGCTATTACTTTGGTTCATAACGAAACGAGTACAGGCCTGACAAATCCGGTCGGCCAAATTAGTCAGATGATGAAGGAAAAATATCCAGATGTGCTGGTCTTTGTCGATTCTGTCAGCGGCATGGTTGGCCTGCCTTTGAAATTCGATGAACTTGGCTGGGATGTGGCATTCGCCTCGGTGCAGAAGGCCTTTGCGATTCCGCCGGGATTGACCGTAGTTGCCGTCAGC
>CAYNKI010000117.1:0-11310 GCA_964397675.1 uncultured Pirellulales bacterium | reverse complement strand
ATCCTATTTCTCCGCGTTCTTTGCGAACTCGGCGGTTAATGAAAAACAAAGCCAATCAAAGCCAATTCTGGTAGCTTGGGCAACTTGTTTGACCATATTGAAATTTTTGGCTTCGAGACAAAGTTAAAAATATTGATTTTGCAAGACAGGCTCGATATTCTACTTATAAATGAGGCTCTTCGGCTCATTCGATGAGTTCAGGTAAAAAACTTTTTTAGGGGATTGATTAGAAATGTTAGGTTGTCATATAGGACGCATATTTGGCGTAACGGTTGCCGGCGGCTCTTACCAGGAAGGTCTAACGTCAGTCATACAAGGCGTCCCACCTGGAATGCTGCTAACTGAGCAGGAAATCTATGGGGACCTTCTTCTTAGAAAGCCTGGTGCCGACGAGCTCTCCAGCCCGCGAAAAGAGCCGGACCTTCCGATTATCTATTCCGGGCTAAATGCCGCCGACACCATTGAAAACGCCGGCAACAAAAACCACACTAATGGTACGCCATTAACAATTTTGATTCCCAACCTGGACCGCCATTTCATTCACATCAAGCAATACCAGGACACCAACCGCACTCCTCGTCCCGGACATGCGTCTTACGCTTCATTTATGAAATACGGCCCCGATGATGATGCTATTGGTGCGGGCCTGTTCAGCGGACGCTATTCATCTACTATTGTAGCTGCCGGTTATGTGGCTAAAAAAGTTCTGAAAAAGTGCGGTATCGAAGTGTTTTCTTATGTGAAAGAAATTGCCAGCGTGCGATGTCCCGACGTCTCTCACGAACAGGCACTTAAATATACCAGCGATTACAAAACAATGCGGTGTGACCTCGACCCGTTCTACCAGCAAATCTACGTCAAAGGCCGGATTAACATGGAGATGAGATTTCTGGAAAAGACCAGGATATTGGCTGAGATTGAAAAGGAAATTGACGCCATTCGCAGTAAAGCTCCAAAAATGTCCCGAGAAAAGGTTCGTGACAAATACGGCGTACATTATGTTGTTAACTGTCCCGATATCGATGCCGCCGAAGCTATGGTCGAAGCCTGCAATCGGATATCAGCCACGGGCGATTCAGCGGGCGGCGTAGTCCAGGTCATTGTAACCGGCGTTCCTGTGGGCCTCGGTGAGCCGGTCTTTTATAAACTCGACGCCGAACTCGGCAAAATGATGGGCATCGGCGCCGTAAAAGGCGTCGAGATCGGTGCCGGCTTTGCTGTCAAAGATATGACCGGCAGCCAGAATAACGACCAGATGCGGGCAGAAAACGGTAAAGTTATCTTCGAGTCAAATAATGCCGGCGGTATTACAGGCGGCCTTACTACCGGCCAACCCATAATTGTCAGACTCACAGTTAAGCCCACGCCTACGATTGACAAACAACAAAAGACCATTGACAAGTATACCCTGGAGAATAAAGAGCTTGCTGCTATCACCAGGCGTGACGCAACGATTGTAGGCCGTATCTGGCCGGTCGCTGAGAACTATACAGCAATGGTAATACTCGATCACCTGCTGATGCACTACGGCTACCAAGCACTAAAGTTAAACCATCGCCGTACCGGCGACGGCTAAACTTGATAATTCACTATTGTTGGTTCGCTGGTAGGGCTGCCATCACCTCCGACCAGGCGGTCTCGTTGCCGTACTGATCCCGTGCCCTGACGCGGAAACGAAGGCCTTGGCCTTGTCTGCCTACCAAGACAGTATATGTATTGGCAGCTTGCCAGCCACTGCTAAAACCAGCTTCATCAACGCATTCGAAGAAATACTCCACGGCACCACTGGCATCAGTTGCTACTACTGCCGTCATAGTGGCATAGTAATCGAAAGTTCCGCCACCACCGAATATCTCCGTTGGTACGCCATTAGGATCAAATTGCATTGGGTTTGGTGTCGGAGGATTCGTCTCAATAGGAACAAGAGTCGTAGCGCAAGCTATAGGCGACCAAACCGTCTCGTTCTGATTGGGCGATTTATCCCTGGCTTTTACTCTATAGCAGTATTCGGTGTTTGGATCCAGGCCAGTGTCCGTATAATTCGGTTCATTCTGCCAACTGCTATCGTGTCCGCCGGCTGTAATGGCCTCGAAATAATACTCCACGCCACTATCATCGAAAACGGTGGTAGTAACCATTAAAATTTCGGTCGTCGATATTGCATTTGGTTCCGTTTCCCAATCAGGTGCAGGTGCCGGCGGCGTAATGTCTTGTTCACCAGCAGAGGCGATGGTCGAGAAATCGGTCTCGTTTAGATTGGGTGATGTGTCACGAGCCTTCACTCTATAAGCGTATTTACCGGCAGTCAGGCCTCCATCTCTATATGTCGGGCTATCTTGCCAGCCACTATCGTGACAATTGCCATAGACGCACTGGAAGTAGTACTGCACAGGCCAACCCCAGGTATCAAAGGCTGTCTTAGCAGTCATGATTATTGACGAGGATGAGCTTACAAAAGGCTCTATTTCCCACTCACTTGGATTAGGAATTGGAGCATTGGTATCCTCGACGAGCCAGCAGTCGGTTAAGAATGCTAAGTCTTCGAATCCCACATGGGTATCAAATGTAAAGTCTGCACCACCACACCAAGCATTTCCCTCGTGGCAACCCACGTCGAGCCACCTCGACATAAATACCGCAAAGTCAGGGAAGCTAATGATGCCGTCAAAGATCAAGTCACAGAATCTACAAGGTTCTACCGTCTGACGGTGGTAGCCCATATCGACAATGCCGGTATCAGGCATTCCATCGGTGCGTGTGGTGAAGGCAAATAAGCCCGCTTTGAAGGCAAAGTCGCTACCAGCATTCACTGCTGGACTGTTCAGGCTAAGGTAGTATTCATCGAGCGGTCCAGTTACGAAAAATGGGTCTTGATCTATATTGCCAACTGACCAGTTGAATGTGCAACCATCATCAACTCTCACAGAACCTTGTCCCTCCTGGACGTCACTGAACAAGACTGTAAGCGTTGCGCACCTCGGGTCAAACTCGAAGCCAGTTCCTACCGCCATTTCGTACCCATCTAAAGCAAAGTTGTTCCAGAAGATGCTGTCGCGAACTTCACAGTTACTCTCATAGGAGCAATACAGTCCACCGCCGAAACCGCTGTTATTGGGGTCTCCAAAGCTGCCTGCAGCCGTGTTTTTGACGAGCGTACAATTTGCGATGATCGGCTCAGCCCGCCAGCTAACGGAGATTCCTCCACCGTCTCTACCAGCTACGTTGTCGGTAATCAAGCAATTTATGACCTGGGGAGAATTCGGATCTCCAGCTATATACAGGCCACCACCAGAAGTATTTGCAACATTGCGAGTAATTACGCTGTCACGAATCCGTCCCAGTGTAGCAAAGCAATATATCCCGCCGCCCTGGCCAACAACAGACGTGCTCAAGCCGTCAACACCTGCTAAGTTATCTTGAATTATACATCTGGTTATATTGGTGGCTGGAGAAACATCGCAATAAAGTCCACCTCCACGCAAGGCTGAATTAGAAACAATATTGCTGTCGGTTATTACCATATCTGCACCGACCCAATACATAGCACCACCTTCATTAGCTGCGACATTTTCAATAAATACTGTATTATCTACAGTTACTAAAGAATCCACCATGCCAAAAAGGGCTGCACCGCGGTTGGCTAAATTGCCGGCGAAATTGCAGTCCGCAATCATTATCGAACTGTTAGGATCACAAAGCAGCCCACCACCATCCTCGATAGCTGAGTTGCTGCTAAATGTACAATCAATCATTGTTGAGGTGCAGTTAGCATCATAATATATGCCACCACCTAAATTAGCTGAGTTGTCACCGAAGCTGCAGTGCTCGAATATTGGAGCACTATTGAAATCGCAGAAGGCTCCACCGCCGCCATCAGCAGAACAGTCAATAATTGTGCAGTTGATAAATGTCGGACTGCTGTTGACATCAACAAATATGCCACCACCATTAGCGCCGGTGACATCGCAATTACTGATCGTGACGTTCCTAATCGTGGGGCTGCTGTTAGGATCAATATATATACCAGCACCACCTTCGCCGGTAAAGCTGCCATTGATTATGGTAAAGCCGTTTACCACTGTGTCAGAGTCTTCACCGCTATTGAATATAAAGCCTCGACCGCTTTGCTGACAGTCAATAATCGTCATCGCCACGACGTTTGGATCATCCGGATTTGTGCTGACCAACGTGATGTCTTTGCCGAGTAAGTTTATATTGCCATTGTAAGTGTCGGCAGCAACGACTAACGTCTCACCACCTCTCGCGTTATCAATTGACTGCTGGATAGCATCGCCTCCGCCTGATACCACAGTCGTGCCTCGCAGCTCAAACTCAACCGTGAAGGTTTTGTCAGAATCCATCACCACTTCAAGCTCCCTGTCGATCGAGACTAAAACATCATTGACATCAAACCATCCCTTGACGCGATAGCTAGAGTCAGGCATGGCTTTGACGGTAACGATTGCATTGCGGTTATAAGTAGTGGTTCCGCTCGGCTCAACAGTGCCGTTACCACCCACCACGGCAACCGTTAAATCTAACAGGTCGATGACATAATGGAATCCCATATCCACAATATCGACATCGCTGAAGCTATCCACACGCGTTGTATGTTTGTGCATAAGGACGTTGGGATCGTTTACAGAAGCGCTTCCGGCATCAATGCAGGGGCTGTTCCTATCATGTCCAGTAGCGTTATGACTTAGAAAGTAACCGCTGACAAACAGCGGGTCTTCGTCGATGTTGCTGCTGAAGTCCCAGTTCAAAAAGCTACCTGTATCAACAAAGACAGCACCAGGATCAATCGTCTTGGCTCCATTAGGATCTTGCCAACCCTCAACATTGGAATATGAGATATCAAGGGTTGCAGGTCTCTGGTCGAATTCAAAGCCGGTGCCGACAGCAATCTGATCTCCGGTGTCATTCGCGTCAAGTGGATCGGCTGAGTTATCCCAAAAGATACTGTCAATCACAGTGGCATAGCTTTCATAGGAGCAATACAGTCCGCCACCGTAGCCGGTGTCAAAACCTTCTCCTGTAACTAAATTGCCTGCAATCGTACAATTTGTAATTTTAGACTCGGAGTTCCAATCAGCGGATATACCTCCACCATCTCTGCCGGCAGAGTTTTCGACTATGAGACAGTTCTTGAGCTGCACCACATCGCTGCCGCCAAAATAGATACCTCCGCCAGAGCCATTTGCGTCGTTATTGACGATACTGCAATCAGCGATCAGGGCATTAGCATCAAAGCAATGTATTGCACCGCCTGCACCAGCTATCCCAATAGCATCATTTTCTCTGAAATTACTTCGGATAATTTCACCTGAGCCACCAACAAAATACGCACCACCACCGTGGAATCCTGTATTTGCCACGAAGTTGCAGTCGCTAACTAATGGTTCTGCCCATTCCCAGTACATTGCCCCACCGACGGTAGCTAAGTTATTATTGAAGGTGCAGTTATTAAAATTCGGCATCGCATCTTCAGCGAAGGCTACCGCACCACCATAACTTACATAGAAGCCCTCACTATCAAGTTGTATATTAGGATCAGCTACATTATTACTGAACGTGCAGTTTTCAAATTCCGCTTCACTTTTTTCCTCAATGAAGAAGCCAAAGTCAAAAAAGTATTCTGGGTAAGGAGCGATGTATACGGCACCGCCTGAGTTGTCTATCAGCCAGCGTATGGTGGGCTCATACCGAAAGTTGGTTGGAGTTATGCCGCTGATGCCGCAGGTGCCACTTTCGGTGCGATTATTAGTAAAAGTGCAGTTTACAAATGTTGGAGAACTGATTGCGTCGCAATATGCTGCACCGCCGTGGCCACTGTATTCCGTATAGAATTCGAAGGGGCCGAATTCGTAATCGGGGAATGGAAGGAAGGGATAATACCAACCGCCGCCTCGTCCACCAGGTCCCAATGGCTCATCGTCACCATCACCGCCATCGCCGCCATCGCCGCCGGTAGCGGTGCAGTTGTCAAAAGTACAATTTATGACGTCTGGATTACTACCTTCCAGGCAGGCCAATCCACCGCCGTAGCCCCCGCCTGGCCAGCCACCATGTCCACCAGCAGGATGATCATCGTCACCATTTGCTCCATTGCCGCCATTGCCACCGTCGGCGCTGCAATCGGTAATTACGCAGTTCTTAATAGTCGGAGAGGCCAAATAGCAAAGTATTGCCGAGCCGTAGACACTCGTCCCGGGGACACCATCATAATAACCCTGGTTGGGATTGCCATTTTGTCCATTAAAACCTACAAGATTGAATCCCCTAATGGTAAGACCATTCAAAACTGCATCAGGGCCAACTTCGTAAAAATAGAAACCAACTCCATTACCGCCGTCGGGACCAGCCGGCTGCGCTTCAACAATTGTTCGAGCAACAACATTAGGATCATCTGGATTGGCGCTGGTTATAGTAATGGTTTTGTAAATGGAATGACCTTGGACAGTCAGATATGGCTCGTCTGATGGGGCAACTACAATTATATCCCCATCGTTCGCATCGTCGATAGCAAACTGGATACTGGTGTAGTCGCCGGGAACATCCAGAGTTCGCGGCGCATAGAACGTAACTTCAACCTCCTTATATTCTCTGCCTTGCGGGTCTATCATAAAGGGCACGCTCATAGTTACTGTATTAGTGCGCAAAGTTAAGAAGTCATCGTCTGAGCCGTTCCATATAATCCGGTTAGCTGGATCAACTGGAATAGCAGTCAGTTCGACCACCGTACCCCGTGGATATTGGCCGCCCCTTGGGTTCACAGTACCGTTACCTCCGACAACTCGGGTACGCAAGGTTACTAAAATAGTCTCAAATGCCACGGTAACGGTTTTGTGCGAATCCATGGTGACGATATTCTTCTGAACTACAGCGATGTCCCCGGTGCTGGTCATATCAATACGAGTATCATAATCAGTCCCATTCCAGGACTTAAACTGATAGACGTTCGGGTCGTTAGGACTTGCTACGAGAGGTACTTGACTGTACTGGAAATAAGCATAAGGACTGCCAGCCTGGTCCGGGCTAATTGAACCTTTACCAACCGGGACAACACCTGTAAACAAAATATACATCTGGGGTGGATTAGGGTCATTGTAATGATAGCCAATATCAACGCGTCCTGAATCCTTATGACCATTTTGATCCGCTAAGTTATCCGTACGAGTCGAATACAGATGCATTCCAAGCGACTCTGCATCGGCGCTGCCTGCGTCCACAGCAGGACTGGTAGCATCCTCAGGGTTAAGATTCGGATCTACGATCTGCCCGTTGGCGTCTAAAACCTGCCCCGCTTCATACTGACTGAGGTAGAAATTGCCCAGTCGGCCTGGCACAAACATGGGATTACCACTAAAGCTGTTACCACCAGAGACAACATTATTGAAAGAAGTACTATCTGCACTGTAGACCTTATCGCTGTCTTTGTCATAGTAATCACCGCGAGAGTTTTTATAGAAAAGACAGAACGCTACAGCGGGGTCAGAATCCTGGTCTTGCTCATAGATTGCAATATCATTATTACCATTAAATATACAGTTAGTTATAACAGGCTTTGAATCCTCTGCGCAGTACACAGCGCCGCCTAATCCATCGAAATCATTTCCGGAGTTGCCTACAAACGTACAGTTAGTGATGACCGGTGAAGCATTCGCACAGAATATACCGCCGCCGTCCCAGCTATCGACGGTATTGTTGATTATAAGACAGTTCTTAACCAGCGTGGATGTGCCATTGCAATAGATTCCGCCGCCATCATAATCAGCGATGTTGTTGCTTATAGTGCAGTTTCTAAGACTTGGTTCCGAGCCGATATCACAATAGATACCACCACCGTCCCATCCCGTTGTATTGTCGGTAATCGTGCAGTCGCTAATTTGAGGCGAGCTGGTAACACAATAGATACCGCCACCCGGCCATTGCGCTGCATTACCGCTAATAGTGGAACCAGTAATGTTCAGGCTTGAATCCTGACCGCAATAGATGCCGCCGCCATTCGCTCCTGATGTGTTATCAGCGATTGTACAGTTGCTAATATTGGGTTCTGAATCGTTAGCGCAATAGATACCGCCACCGTTCTGTTCCGCAGAATTACTGGTGATTATACAGTTGATGATATTGGGATCTGAGTTGCCGTCGCAAAAGATACCGGCACCACTCTCTTCGGTTGTACTCTCAGTGATTGTACAGTCGGAAAGTTCAGGTGAAGAATTGAAACAATAAATACCTCTGTCTGCATTCCGAGTAACTACACAGTCTGTAACTCGCGGCGAGGAGTTTTCAACGTGAATACCTTCGTCACCGTCGGTAATGGTAAAGCCTGACAGAAGGGTTCCGGCACCTTCACCATCGTCGAAGTTCACGACGATACCGACTTCAAAAAGGGCGGAGATAAAAGTATTTGATGGTGAAACTACACCATAATCCGGAGGAGCATTGACATCTCCGCTGCTCACCGTAATTTTCTTGCCGAGGAAATCTATAGATTCAATATACCAGTAATTTGCATCGGCTATCAGCTCATCCCCATCTATGGCAGCATTTATCGCTTCCTGAATACTTCCATATCTAACATCTGTTCTCGTATTCAAGACCACTCCCAGCCTTGCCATATGCAAAGCATTGAAAAGGTTAAGTCGGCCTTCCGAGACACATAGATCCGGCAAAGTCCGGTCAACTGCGCGCATGAGTATTAACTTTACCTGGATAGGTATTAAAGCAGGGTTGAGCGTCTTGAGCAGTGCACAGGCACCGGATACGTGAGGAGCAGCCATTGATGTGCCGCTGGAGAACGCATAATCTGTGGGGATACCGTTATCGCTCATCGACTCTGTCTCTTCCGTTGGTGTAGTACTGAGAATAGCAACGCCCGGAGCACCTAAATCCACGTCTTCAAGACCGTAATTGGAGAACACAGCCATGTTGTCAAAGTGGTCTGTCGCCATTACGGAAATGATGTTGTCCAGATCATAGCCTGCAGGAAACGAAGCGAAGGGAAAAGCGTCATTTCCTGCCGAAGCCACAAAAATTACCTCCGCATCCCCAGCGGCGGCAATGGCATCATATTCCGCCTGGCTATAGCCGTATCCTCCATATGAGGCATTTATAATACTGGCGCCTTTATTAACAGCATAACGAATTGCTTCAATTGCGGCATCCGTATAAACAACACCGTTAACATCGCCCACTTTAAGGGCCATCAGTTTGACACTCCAGCAAACGCCGGCAATACCTTCCTCATTGTTGCCCACTGCGCCAATGATTCCAGCTACGTGAGTGCCGTGGAAATGGTCATCCATGGGGTCACCATCATCATTTACAAAGTCATAGCCAAAAATATCATCGTTATAGCCATTACCGTCATCATCAACATCGTTAATATCGTTCGGATCAAAGATACCGGGCTCGTTGACCTCCCCATCATTTATCCACATATTATCTATAAGGTCGGGATGATTATAATCAATGCCTGAGTCGGCAACTGCGACGATGATATCAGTGGCATTTAGGATGTCCCAGGCCTCTGGTGCATCAATGTCGGCATCGGGAAGTCCCAAAGTCTGACCGACGTTATCCAAGGCCCACTGCTCAAAAAATCTGGGGTCGTTAGGAATAACCGCCAGCTTCATTTTGTAGTTTGGCTGAGCGTAAAAAATGTCAGACGACCGATTAAATCGGATAACAGCATCCAGAACTGATACGCCCTCAGGTATCATTACAAGGGTTAAGCCGGGCACAAGCTGGTCATATTCTTTATCCACATAACAACCGTTAATGATAGAATCTGAAATCGTACTTCTTACAGCACGTGTTGTTCGTGGACCACTAAGCTGTTGGCCTGTCCCGTTCATAAAACGAACCACTATTTCGCCCTGCTTATAATGGGTACCATTTTCAAGCTCCCCGCCTGATGTGACAATTGACCAATCCTCTGGCTGTGCGAAGACAGCTTGCGCGCAGAGCAAAATTAATAAGCTAACCACGACCTCCAATATTACATGTGGTGTACGAACTTGTCGCTTCATGCTCGCAATTCCAAAAAATGGTAATTGGTTAAATAAATTCAAAAATCAAAGTGTAAAGTGTAAAGTTGAGGAAGTCATCCCGAAGTACTTCTGGATTCCACAATTTTAATTTTTGATTTTTTCGTATTGCCAATTAAAGTTCCTTTTCCATTGCTGCAATCGCCTCTGCCTCGCGTTCCTCTTGCAGAATTATAGTCGGCTTAACCAATATCAGTAATATCTTTTGGTCCCTGACCTCGCTGCGGTTCCTGAACGCCATTCCAAGGATGGGTATCTTGCTCAATATCGGCACCCCAGCCTCTCTTTCAATTTCTGCAGTTATTTTCTGGCCACCCAATAATAGTGTCCCACCATCCGGGACGCTCACACGTGTCATTAGCTGTGAATTTTCAGTCTCTGGTAATTCCACATTATATCGCTGTACCTCAGAGCCACCCAGTGCCGTCACTATAGGCGTCTCGATCGAGCTTCTTCTAAGCCCAAGGAATTGGTTTTGCATGGTTATAATATTGAGCAATACATTTTTCTTATCGCGCGTAATAGTTGGTGTAATACTCATACTATTACCGGATGGTATATAGATTTCACGTGGTTGCAGACCACCGCCAACACCGGTAGTAGTTCCTTGGCCAGGCGCTACTGTAGCCGCTCCGCCTGTTTGAATAGGCGGCAGTGCTAATGGCACCATCCTATTAATACTGAACGACGCCGATTCACCACTTAAAACGGTTACCTTCGGTGCATTCAAGAACTTTGCATCTCTGTGGGCCTGGGTTGCTCGCAGGATGACGCTGACCTGCAAATCATCAAGTATAGAGCCATATCCTCCGATGATCTCGGCTGCCGGAGCAATCCCGCCCACATGTCCTGGAACTTCAGTTGGCTCCGGCTGAGTGGCAAGAGCAGAATCTTGCATGAAAGTAATCTGGCCCCACTTACCGCCAACATTCATCGTAAAATCTATGTCCAGGCCAATGTCTTCGAGGAAATTCTCACTAACAACCAGGAATCTGGCTTCGATAGAAACCTGATGTCCCAGCGCTTTACGCAGCTCTTCCAGCAGTTTTTCGATCTCAGCGTGAACCTCACGGGTCTGTAGAACAGCGAGTTTCTTAGGCTGCTGACTGCGCGGATACAGTGTTATGGTTCCCTCTCCGGTATCACTTGTTTCATACCAGCTATATGGCTCGATAGTATCCTGAATAAGCATGGTCAGGTCTTCGGCTCGATAACGGCTTGTATCCATACCGCCCATGCCCATGCCGCCCATGCC
>CAYNKI010000116.1:0-11315 GCA_964397675.1 uncultured Pirellulales bacterium | reverse complement strand
GGTGGAGCTACTATCGCCACATCGAGCAAGTCGATGCGGAAATCGGAAGAGTTCTGCAGGCACTCGAGGAATACGGGTATGCGGACGATACTTTGACCGTATTTATCGCCGACCATGGGGAGGGCCTCGGGCATCATCAGATGGTTCGCAAGAGTAGTTTTTACAACGAGGCCGTGAGGGTGCCGCTGATATTTTCGTGGCCGGGACACATCATGGACAATAGGACCGACATAGCTCATTTGGCATCGGGGCTGGATATAACACCGACACTGTGTGACTATGCGGGCATAAAGACGCCGGCGAATATGCGAGGGGTGAGTTTGCGGGCGGCGCTGGAAGGAAACGGCGGGCTTAGTCGTGATTTTGTCGTCTCGGAGGTGAGCAGTAATACCGGCAGGATGGTTCGGACAAAACGTTACAAGTATATCACTTATAAAGGCGATTCGATCGACCAGCTTTTCGATATGAAAAATGACCCAGGCGAAACCAGGAATCTTGCAATGGGCTCACAGTATGCTTCTACCGTGAAAGAACACCAGAAACTACTCAAAGATTGGGAGCGCAGGCTGGACGTGTCACCGAATGTGCCTAACACCGATGCATGGTGGTACACAGGAAAGGATTCAAAATGAAAACTCAAACAAGAAGGGAATTTCTGAAAAGCGTTGGCTGCTTAGCAACCTCGGGGACAGCGCTATCACTACTTCCGAGTTGTACCGGTATTGGCCAGATAATAGGTTCGGGAGGAAAACAGCCAAACATTATATTTATTATGACAGATGACCACGCCTCACATGCCCTGAGCTGCTATGGCAGTAAGATCAACAAGACGCCGAACCTGGACCGGATTGCCAAAGAGGGTATGCTGTTCAAAAATTGTTTCTGTACCAATAGCATTTGCCAGCCGAGCCGAGCTGTAATTCTGACCGGCAAATACAGCCATATCAACGGTGCCATCGACAACAAAGGCAGGTTCGACAACAGACAACAGACCTTTCCCAAGTTGCTGCAAAAAGCGGGCTATGAGACTGCCGTAGTCGGCAAGTGGCATCTTGACAGAGAGCCGACCGGCTTTGACTACTGGAACATCCTAATTGGCCAGGGTCCTTACTACAACCCACCGATGATAGAGAACGGCAAACAGGTCAAGCACTCCGGCTACACGACAGATATTATTACCGACCATTGTCTGAAGTGGCTTAAAGATCGCAAGAGCGACAGGCCTTTCTGCCTGTTGTACCATCACAAGGCTCCGCACCGCAACTGGCAGCCCGGCCCCAAGTACCTTCACATGTATGACGACGTTAAAATTCCGGAGCCGGAGACCTTGTTCGACGACTACTCTGGCCGCGGCACCGCCGCCAGAGAGCAGGATATGAGCATCGCCAAGACGATGAATAACAACGACCTGAAACTCGTAGCTCCGAAAAATCTTACGCCCGAGCAGAAGAAGCTTTGGGACGCGGCATACGAGCCTAAGAATGAAGCTTTCCGCAGGGCAAATCTCAAGGGCAAAGACCTGGTCCGCTGGAAATATCAAAGATACATCAAAGATTATCTGCGCTGTATTGCCTCAGTTGATGATAATGTCGGTCGGGTACTTGATTATCTTGACGAGTCGGGACTGGCTGAGAACACGGTTGTGATGTACACCGGTGACCAGGGCTTCTACCTTGGTGATCACGGCTGGTTCGACAAACGGTTTATGTACGAGGAGTCACTTCGTATGCCGTTTTTGGTGCGGTATCCGAAGGAGATCAAATCCGGCTCGGTCAACAACGACATAGTGCTAAACCTTGACTTTGCGCCGACTTTTTTGGACTTTGCCGGGGTTGCCAAACCAGCCGATATGCAAGGTCATTCTATCCGCCTATTGCTGCAGAACAAAACGCTCAAGGATTGGCGCAAGTCGATGTATTACCACTACTACGAATATCCAGCGGTGCATAGCGTAAAACGTCACTACGGTGTGCGAACCAAACGCTACAAACTGATACATTTCTACCATGATATCGATGAATGGGAGCTGTACGACCTTGAGAAAGACCCAAAGGAACTGAATAATGTCTATAACAATCCGGCATACCCCGATGAAGTTAAGAAGCTAAAGGCGGAACTAAAGCGACTACGCATCAAATACAAAGACACTACCGGAACCCCGGTATGAAAACTGTTCATTGTTCATCGATGAACTGTGAACAATACTTATCTTGTCAGGTAAGCAAACTCAATGGGTATCCGGTGCCTGCCAGCCCCACACGCCGCTGCGAGCCTCTACTCTTGCGCCGCCTTCGGGCACCTCGAGGCCCATCGCCCAGTAAATACCGTTGACCAGTAGCCGGCGAACCGAATCATCCTCAAAGTCCTTCGGATGGCCCAGCGTGGTGAAGAACACACGGGCACCCTTATAGGTTTTGGTCCATGCGACAGGCTGAATCAATGGAAATTTGTCCTGGTTGTCGGTTTTATTAGAATTGATGCTTTTGCCCATAAGCATTGGCTTGCAATCACCGACCAATGGGGTCACGTGATACAACCACGAGCTGCAGTGGAATGGGCTATTTTCTGTCGCATATATGCCTTGCAGGATGGAATGGTCAGCCATTTCCGGGATGGCCCACACATCCGTACTTGATTTGTGGCCATGGTGACTGATCCACTTCTGGCCGAACACCTCGCGTCCAAAGTCTTCGTTGTACTTTGCGTTCTTGTGCCCACGGGGATAACGAAAAGTATGTGTGCTGGTGCGTAGGCCCACCATGGGCTTGCCGGAATTGACATAATCGAGTATCAGCTTTAGTTGTTCATCGGGCAGCGCTCGAAACCGCATGAAGAACACCGCCAGGTCTGCGGTTTTAAGCGCCTCCAGACCTTCAATGTTTTGTTGGTACTTTGGGTTGCGCTTATCGGTTTCGGGGTCAACGGCATAAAGCACTGTGCATTTGAATTTGATAGACTTTTGTCGCTCAAGCAGCTCCGCGATGAACGGCATAGAAACCTCAGAACGATATTCATCGTCGCCAGTCACAAACACAACATGAAGACTTGACTTTTTGGATTTAGCGGGCCAAGCTGTGGCTGTCGCTAAGCAGACAATAATTGCAGCAGTTGCAAGAACACTAACAAACTCCCGTCGAAGCAAATAACTGTCCATCGCTACGTACCTCCAAATTAAATTGACTTGGTCTATTTAGTTTTAATTATCTCGCCTGTCGCCTTGTTCCACCGTACGATGCGGACCTTCATGCTATGCTTGGTGCCATGGCAGTCTGTGCAGTATTTCTCTCCACCAGCGGCAACGCGTTCGATTTGCTCATCAAAGATGGTCTTAGCCCCTGCAAGGAAAGGCTCGTGGTCTTTCACATGCCGGATATCTGCTCTGGGGTGACACATCATGCAGGTCGGATTGATTTTTGCTTTGAGATACATAATCTCAGGTGGCGTGACGTTATTCTCATCAGAGCGGTGTCGTTCGGACTCGCCGTGGCACCTCTCACAACCGATACCTGCTAATTCATGCTCAAGAGCGAGCTCTTCGCCATCAAAATCAGCATGACATGCAAAGCAAAAAGGATTGGCCACAAATGATTCGCTCGATTTTTGATAGTAATCCTCATTGGCCTGTTTTTCAAAGGAACAGTTTGTCATAAAGACCAGCAGCCCTGCAAACCCGACCAGTGTCACACCTGATGCTTTTGTTATTTTCATAGCCATCTGCTATACGTATTCCCAGTCTTTTAGCCACTGGTAGTCTGCGGGCAGTTTCGCCCACGCCTCATCCATGGCCTGCTCCAGCTCTTTGGCCTCAGCCACATCAAGCTGTCGGCGTTCCTTCACAGCCTTTGCCACATTGTCCACCTGGTGTGTGTTAATCATACCTGGGATGGGTGCTGTTATCACATCGGTAGCCAGGATGTAGCGTATGGCCATACGTGCCATCCGATCGTCTTGCTCTGCGTGAGGATTACCAGGCGAACTATCGCCCTTGAATAGCGCGTTACTGGAGAATGGCTTGATGCCGAAGCTGCCCACGTTGTACTTATTCAGCGTGTCAAATAGACTGTCTCTGGGCCTCACCTTGCTCCTGGCGGTGTAGGGCGTTACGACAACGTCAACAATTTTGGGGTAGGTTTCGATCATCCATTTAATATGGGGACGGTCGTGCGAGGAAAAGCCAATGAAGCGAGCTTTGCCCTGCTTCTTAGCCTTTTCCAGCGCGTTCATCATCTCATCAACTTCAGCTTTTGTGTGCCGGCCGCTCTGCTCGTGCATGGTTGGCCGCCAGAGGTCCACATAGTCGAGCTTTGCATCGAGCATACGCCTGTCGAGCATTCCCAGCAGGGCCTCGGCTGTGCGGAATTTGGGGTTCCGCATTTCCTCCTTGTGCCATGAAAAGCCGAGGTACATCTTATCACGTCTACCTCTAAGGGCCTCGGCATACGCCAATACCTCCGGCGGAGTGCAGGCGTCAATATAGTTGATGCCCGATTCGATGCATCGGCTGACGACGTCATAGCGGTTCTTCCTAAAGCCTTCGTCGTTAAGGTCGGCACTCAGCCAGCCCTTGCCCTTGAACAGGTCTGGCACCATCATGTCTACGCGTTTCCAATGTCCGCCCAGGCACACAGCCGAGACCCAAAGGCCTGTTTTGCCAAGCTGTCGATATTCCATGTCCGGGTTGTAGCTTGGGGTTTTCCTGATAGCCGCATCAGCATAGGCATTTTGGCTGCTGAGACTGCCAAGCCCCACAGCCAGACCTGCAGCGGTCACAGCACTATCGTGCATAAACTGGCGCCGCGAAAGTTTATCGTTTTTCATAGGTTCTCTCCTTTCCGAATTCGGGACAATTTCAAAATTGCCCTCATACTAAACCAGAATTTGCCATATAATCGCTTCTAAAGTCTGAAAATTACAATAAAAGTTATTATACCTTAAACCTAATGTTCTTGCAATTTCTAAACTGCAAATTAGGTAGTAGAAAACTCGATTCTTTTTTCATTGTCGAATGGGGGATAGATGAAATATCTTGATTTCTTTGGAGGCATCTGGAATCTCAATGTCGGCAGCCCAGTGGATGCCATTTACGATAATTCGCATGATCTGCGGCACGGCAAAATCTCCGGGATGGCCGAAAGAAGCAGCGAAGACCTTGGCACCATACTTGTTCTTCTCCCATGTCCAGGCCACGATATCTTCTTCGTTTTTCTGGACGTGGCGGGTTCGGAATTGGTCCTGAATTAACCTTTCAGAACCGCTTCCACTTCCAATAACGAGTGGGTGACAGCCGGGCTCTAAATCAGTCAGGTAAAGCGTCCCGGCTGAGGTGAATGGCTCACTGCCCACCCCGGTCAGGATAGGATGTTTTTTTGTCTTCTCAAGGAGACGACACTGCGTGGTGCCTTTCATGTGGCACAGATAGTCGGTACCCTGGACATCTCTGCCAAACGCATCGTTCCAGACAAAACGTGGGTGGTCCGCACTATAACGAAAGGCGTGTGTGCTGGTACGGAACGCTACAACAGGCTTGCCGGACTTGATATATTTCTCGATGTAACCGAACTGTTTGTCGTCAAGCGTGAGAAAACGCAGGAAGAAGATGGCCACATCCGCCTGCTCCAACGCCTTGAGGCCGGGGATGCCCACATCGTTCTTATTGCCTTCCGGGTCGCCCGGCGGAAGGACCACCGTCGTCTTGAAGTCGAACCGCTCCATCTCTTTAGCCAGCACCGGCATTGATATATGAGGACTATAGTGGTGCGTACCCACGACGAAGACCAGATGAGGCTTCTCAATCCCAGCAGATTGCACCTCGATGGGCCTCAACAAAGCAACCATCCCGATCAGGAAAACGCACCACTTGAATATCACTGTTTTAGACATGTTTGTTACACGTACTCCCAGTCTTTCAGCCACTGGTAGTTTGCAGGCAGCTTGGCCCACGCCTCATCCATCGCCTTTTCGAGCTCCTTGGCCTCGGCCACATCGAGCTCGCGTCGCTCTTTGACGGCCCTGACCATGTTATCCACTTGGTGGGTGTTTATCATGCCCGGGATGGGCGCCGTCATGGCCGGGTTGCCCAGGATATAACGGATGGCCATCCGCGCCAGCTGGTCGTCCTTCTCTGCTTGAGGGTTGCCCGGCGAACTATCGCCCTTAAAGAGTGAGTTGCTTGCAAATGGCTTGATTCCGAAAAAACCTGCGTCGTGCTTTATTACCGCATCAAATAGGCTGTCCTCAGGCAGCACTTTGCTCTTGGCGGTGTAGGGCGTGCAGAAGACCTGAACGGCGGGGTACGTCTCAATCATCCATTTGATATGTTGACGGTCGTGTGAGGATAGACCAATGAAACGAACCTTACCCTGTTTCCTGGATTTCTCAAGGGCTTCCATCATCTCGTCCACTTCATCCTTAGTGTGTCTGCCGCTCTGCGAAAGCATCGTTATCCGCCAGATGTCCACATAGTCCAGTTTGGCTTCACGCATTCCCTTATCGAGAGTTCCCAGCAGCGCCTTGGCGGTGCGGAACTCTTTTTTCCGCATCTCCTCCTGATACCATGAGAAGCCAAAGTACATCTGGTCGCGCCTGCCTCTTAGGGCCTCGGCATAGGCTACCACCTCCTGCCAGGTACAGGCGTCTACATAGTTGATGCCCGATTCAATGCATCGGGTAACGACATCGCGACGGTTCTTCTTGAATCCCTCCATGTCGAGGCGAGCGCTGAGCCATTTTTGAGTCTCAAAAACACCCGGCACCATCTTATCAATGCGTTTCCAGTGTCCACCCAGGCAGACAGCCGAGACCCAAAGGCCGGTTTTACCTAACCGCCGATATTCCATTTCAGGATTGTAGCTGCGGGTTTTCCTGATAGCCGCATCAGCATAGGCCGTTTGGCTGCCGAGAGCGCCAAGCCCCATAGCCAGACCTGCAGCGGTCACAGCACTATCGTGCATAAACTGCCGCCGGGTCAGATTATTCGACTTACCCGGTTGTGTTTGCTTATGGTACATGATTTTCTCCTTCTTTATCTTAAATGCAATTTCTTTTACGGATTATATTTCATGTCTTACGACTTATCTTCTTATAACAGTCCTTTAGATAATCACGTGATTTGGCCAGATTAGCTGCCATCACATCTGGCTCTTGGTGCCCGTGCATAAAGGGATTTACATATCTTTGGTATCGAATGTTCGCAAGAGCCTGTAGCCAGGGCGTCATATCCGTCGGGCCGATGCCTGGAAGCTGCTTGGAGTCTGGATAATTCTGCCAGGCATAGAAGAAAAAAAGCTGCTTGCCACAGATGTTGATGGCCTCCGGCACCGAAGCATTTATCCTCTGTAAATGAAACGGCGCCAGCGCGATACCTAACCTCGGTGAAGTATTGATGTCGACGAACGCTCTCAATGAATCGAGCGAGCAAAGCAGCGCGTTACCGTGGTTTTCGATAGCGAGGTATGAATTATGCTTCTCGGCCAGTTCGACCAGAGGTTTGAGCCCCTCGATGAACTTTTGCATTCGAGTGGTCATCTCCTCAGGTTTGGACTCTCCTTTAGTGCTACCTCGTATGGATACGCCACCACCGACCTTTCCCAGCAGCTCGGCGTAACGCTCGTAGCCACCCTTATAGACCGAAAACGCAAATAATTTTAGTTTGTGTTTTGCCAGCAGTTTTTTCAGGCCATCAGGTCCCAGGCGATTGGCCACATCGTCCAGGTGTGGGCAGCCTCCGTGGGCCGACCATATGTCAACCGACTCGAAGCCCAGCTTCGCAATTCGCTCACAGGCCTGCTCAATAGGCAGTTGCATGAAATGAATCGACGATGTCGACAGTCGCATGCGCCACTTTTGCTCAGCAGTGTTTTCTTGTGCCCATGTCGGCAGAACCGGTGCTGTAAGACCCGCTGAGGCACCTAAGCCCATACATTTTAGAAAATCGCGTCGATTAAGCCTCTCATTCATGGCAAAGTTATTCTACCTATTCACAGTTTTGTACATTAACATATCCGTCACCGCCTGTCAAGTTTTACTTTTGCTTTTACGAGTTGCATTCTGAGCATTTTAATGGTTATAATGGTTATATGAATAAAGATAATGAAACAGCTTCTCCACCTGGCGTCAATGACCTTACTATTAAAGTTGTTTACGATAATAATCCATACAAGCAGGAGCTGGGAACGGCCTGGGGGTTTTCCGCATTCATAATCGGCACCGAGAAAAATATTCTCTTTGATACTGGCGGAGACGGCTCCTTACTGCTTGGCAATATGAAAAAATTAGAAATAGAACCTAACAGCATAGATGTGGTGGTTCTCTCTCATATTCACGGTGACCATACCGGCGGATTGGCCAGTTTTATGAAAAAGAATCATAAAACAGAAGTTTTTCTGCCAGAACCGTTCCCCAAAAAATTCAAAGAAAACGTGCAAAAACACGGAGCAAAAATAGTTGAGGTTAAGCAGCTCTTACAGATTTGTGAAAATGTTTACTCGACCGGCCAGATCGGTAGATTGATAAAAGAGCAGGCGTTAAGTATCCGCACGAAAGCGGGCTTAGTGATAATAACCGGCTGTGCTCATCCGGGTATCGTAAAAATGATAGATACAGCAAAAGATTTAATGAAAGACGATATTCTTTTGGTGATGGGCGGCTTCCATCTGGAGTGGGCAACCAAGGGTAAAATAGAAAAAATCATTTCAGCTTTCAAACAGCATGGCGTGCGATATGCAGGTCCCTGCCATTGTACCGGCGAAAAGGCCCGAAGTTTATTTGAAAAGCATTTCGGCAAAAATTACATAAGCGTCGGCGTAGGAAAAGTAATTACCTTAGCCGATTTATAATAAGACTAAACTATAATCAAGAAGTGTTTAGACATTGAGAGGAGTCCCGATGTATCGGGACGACGAAGTAATCTCCGAATATGGTCGCTCTCATTGTCCAAAGACTTTCTGCAGGTAGCATAGTATGGTGTGATTCTGATATGACCGAACAAGACCACGATAACCTATCGGCTGGAAACTTCAAAGAAGCTGAATCACTCGATGAGGAGTTTATTCCGGCAGATGCCTGGCCGCTTTGCCCTAACTGTCTTAGCCCCTGCAATCCACTACAAAACTATTGCAGCAATTGTGATTCAAATGAAGTTATTAATCCTTTGGCATCTTATATTCCATTTGTGCGTATTCGCTTCAATATCGGTATGGTCGTCAAAACATGGCGAAAAATGCTATATGATAAAGAGGCTTCGATATTATTTAGATTAGTCTGTTTGTTTGTAATTGTTTTGTTTGCTCTTAATTTCTTGTGTTAATGGGCCTTAAAGTCCAAATCTGAGTTGGAAAATCAATGCGTTTAGTTGTAAAACAAGCTGGCATTACTACCAACGAATTTCGATTTGTCAAAGGCCCTATTCATATCGGCAGACATATACACAGCCAAGTCCTCCTGCCGGACATAATGGTCTCAAGACAGCACGCCGTTATCTATACCACGCAGGAAGGAAAATGGATAGTCGAAGACCTGGATTCGGCTAACAAAACTTACCTGAATGATAAAGCAATCCACAAGGCTGAAATTAAGGATGGCGACAGCCTTCGTATAGCTGACTTTACTATCGAAATAAATCTTGAAGATGAGACCGAGGCTGATAAAAGAATCCATTTAGATGATACATTAATAACAACTTTCCGTGAACCTCAGGTCATAGTAAGGAAACTGGATGCTGAACATGCCCCTGATATTAGATTGCCAGCTAAAAGATCCAAAGATTTCCTGCAGGCCACCGAGGCGATATGCAAAGCCAACGGCTCCGACGAAGTGCTCGATGCCGTGTTGAGCATTATGTCACAGCAGTTCGCTGCGTATCATGTTTGGTGTGCTTTGAGAAATGAACCTTCCGGCTCAATGGCCTATCACGCAGGAAAGAGTCGAGACGGCCAGGCAATCCAAATAAGCGACATAAAACTTAATGAAAAAATCAATCAAGCAGTTGAGAACAGCCAGTTCTTACTCTTGCCACAAGTTTCGGATCACATCGAAGCAAAGACAATACGCTCAGCAATGATAGCCCCTATTATGGGGACAGCCGGCTGCTTCGGCGTAATATATATCGATAACGATACCGAACAAGAGCCATACAATCTAAGTGATTTGGATTACCTGATGCTGCTGGCAATCCACACAGCCGCTATACTGGAAAACTTCTGATCTTAGCACACCGGATCCACGCTGGTAGGCAAACCTCTCACTACACACTCTAACTCCTACCTCGTTGGTTTTGTAGAATCCTTGAATTTAATATCGGGCATCTCTCTGCCGAGCCGTTTGTAAGTTGCTTCGAGCTTCTGTAAAAATGAGTCCGGTTTCATTGGCGCAACGTGATTATCTACAAAAAGAACATTAATCTTATCGCTACAAAACTCCGGATTTTCGTAAACGAGAATATTGCCTGGATTCACTGTTATAGTCTGGCCGGAAATGTATATGTAGCTGGGGCCATCAAAGCCCTTTGGCTTGCGAGGTGATTCAAGAGTCCTGGGTGACAGTTCAACTTTCTCAACCAGCTCCTGCAGATTTGGCGGGAATTTGTCCTCATAGTCATTTGCGTATATCAAGCAGGCTTTTCCTATGCCCCTTAAATTCATAGCAGAGGCCTGATTAGCTCCTATTGTTGGTCTCTGCGGCTGCATCTGCTGAAACATCCCTATCATCTCCATCAAATGCTCTTTCGGCATAGCAATTTCAAATGTCATTTTGCCCTTGCCAACCTTGCCGGCAAATACAATGTTACTTTTAGTAGAAATGTCCATATTCGGGAATGGTGTAGGCATCGGCATCATAGCACCAACCATTCCGAACAATCGCAGAAAGTTATATGTCCCCACAAAATCAGCTTTATTCGCTCCTGGAATAAGAGCCAGAGCTGCCTTCATTTCGTCGGCCAATTGCTTTGGGCCGCCGGCTTTCACCTCATCAATCAGCTCGCGTATAGCTGAATCTATATCGCCACCCATAACGACAACAAGCAGCCCATCGACAAATGCCCATCGGTACTCTAATCCCTCACCATACATAGCATTTATCATCTGGCCCTCCGGTGAATTAGGCTCAGTTGACTTTATAGCAAACGTCGCCGAATATATTGAAAGGCCTTTGTAATTATCAACACCACGTTTAAGCTCAAAGCTGGTTTTCATCCCGAGACTTTCATAAAAATCAGCAATGCCTCCCGTGTTAAACAGCTCAATACCCCGTTCAATTAGCTTATTGTATTTATCTTTATCTTTGATCCCAATAATGTATTTCACGGCAAAAGGAGGTTT
>CAYNKI010000115.1:0-11400 GCA_964397675.1 uncultured Pirellulales bacterium | reverse complement strand
GTCTGTATAAAACGGCAAGCACAGGCTGTTTATTTCTGTATAAGAAGTTCCCGTTGCTTGTTCTATACTCGTCCAATCTCTTGCGTTTCAACAGTAGGAATAAAATAGGGACAGTCACCTATTTTTGGCTACTTTTTTTATTCGCTTTTTTTATTTTTTCTTCTTTTTCTTAGGCCTTCCAACTGGCAACGGCCTGAGACGCCGGCCAAGTAGTTTTTCCAATTTACTCATAAAGCCGTCGCTACCTAACGGCCTTCCTGTATGCGTATTAACTCGTAAATCCATAAGCTGCGAATCATCAATCCCATCCAACAAAGCATCCTGCCATTGCTTTGCAGAGATCATATTATACCACCCAGACAAGTCCAACAATTCCGATTTTGATTTCTTGTCAATGTGCGCCGCAGCGCTCGACCATTCATAACGCCATGGCCGACGGCACAACCTTGCACGGATGGGATTGAGCTCTATATATTTCATCGCAAGCCAGAAGTGTCTTTCATCCAAACTGCATGAATAAAATCTTCCCTGCCATAAATGCCCGCTGCGTTTATGAAATCGATTGATGTACTGGGTATATCTAAAGTGTGTTCGTCCGATGGCCTTTGCGAGAGAATCTTGTTCGTATGGCGTGGCAACCAGATGTATATGATTCGCCATAAGGCAATAGCCAAAAATCTTCAGGCCGTATTTGTCTGCCTGCTCTTTCAATAGCTGTAGATAAACCTTCCGGTCGTCATCGACAAAGAATACATCCTGGCGATTGTTTCCTCGCTGCGTTATATGATGGGCAAAACCCGTTGCTACCGCTCTTGCTAATCTTGGCATAAATCCAAAATTACTCAATTATTATGCACTTGTCAAAGAAAATATAGGTGACTGTCCCCAATTTCCCCTCCAATTTCCCCTCCCAATTTCCCCTCCCAATTTCCCCTCCCAATTTCCCCTCAAGGTTTTTCCCAGCACCAAAGTACAAGCCTCTGCTTGAGCCAGCCAAATGAGTCTGTGTGTCTTTCGCAACCTCGACGTCATCAACGTAGAGTATTCGCTGGGATCAGCCCGTACGCTACGGATAGATCCTAAGCGCTAGGCTGTGATAACCTCCGGCTGCAATCGCCACATAACTGCCGTCTCGAGGAGAGTCGGCCTGACTACAGTCATTCTGACCCCAGCCTACGATGGTACCATCCGCCTCTATAGCAATACTATGCCAGTAGCCTGCTGCAATAGCAATAAAACCATCTCCCTCTGGAGGGCTGGCCTGACCATAGTCGTTGCGCCCCCACCCCACAATGCTGCCGTCCGACCTTAAGGCGAGGCTATGGGCGAAACCAGCAGCCACAGCAACGAAATCGTTCCCATCCGGTGGTTCGGTTTGGCCCAAATTGTTCAGCCCCCAGGCAACAAGCGTCCCATTCGACCTCAGTACTAAGCTATAACCACCTCCGGCTGCGACAGACACGTACTCGCTACCACCCGGTGGGCTCGCTTGGGTGTGCTTATCCCAACCCCAACCCACAATCGTGCCGTCTGCTTTCAATGCTAAACTGTGAAAGCCTCCAGCTGAAAGGTCTACATAATCATTACCATCAGGTGGACTCGCCTGACCATATCCATCCAAACCCCAGCCTACGATCATTCCGTCCGATGTCAAGGCGAGGCTATGGTAGAAACCAGCAGCCACAGCAACGAAGTCGTTCATATCCACAGGGGCAGTCTTACGAACGGCTGTTGCATTATCCCAGGCAATAACCGTGCCGTCGGATTTTAGTGCCAGACTACAAGAAATACCCGCGTCAATTGCAATGAAGTCATTGCCATCCGGCGGACTGATCTGCCCTGGATCGTCACGTCCCCAGGCGATGAGTGTCCCGTCTGATCTGAGCGCCAGGCCGTGTGTGTCTCCAGCCGCTATGGCCACATAGTCATTACCATCCGGCGGACTTGTCTGGCCATAGTCATTCTGACCCCAACCTACAATACTCCCATCTGCTTTGAGGGCTAAGCCAAAATGCTCACCAGAGGCAATGGCAACGAAGTCATTACCGTCTGGTGGACTTGCCTGGCCGAACTCATTATCGCCCCATGCAACGATTGTTCCGTCCGCCTTAAGTGCCAGGCCGTGAGTGTTCCCAGCGGCTATCGCCACAAAATCGTTACCATCCGGCGTATCAATTTGGTTAAAGTAGTTTTGTCCCCACCCCCAGGCCACGATTCTGCCGTCAATAGTTAATGCCAGGCTGTGGTTATCTCCGGCAGCTATAGCCACATAATCGTTGCCCTCTGGCATAGACTTACATTCGTATGAAAAACCCCAGCACGCAATCGTACCATCCGATCTGAGCGCCAAGCTGTGTGAGTTTCCAGCATCAATAGCCACATAGTCATTACCATCCGGTGGACTGGCTTGGCCTAAGTAGTTCTCGCCCCAGCCTATGATTGCACCATTTGCCCGCAAGGCCAAATTGTGAAATCCGCCTGCAGAGATGGCTACAATCGCCTGGCGATTCAGGTCAGTGTCGGCCAACTGGCCGCCCCAGCCCACGACGGAAAAAGCGCCCACGTTGGTCCTTGTGAACAGAACCGATATAACAGCGACAAGTAACACCAAGCTAATTTTAGAATCACTAAACCATTTCATTTCACACCATTCTTTCTGCCCTCATGGGCAAAATAACGTTAAATACACGCACACACGTCATTCCGACCGAAGTTCCCCCGCGTCTTCTTGTCGAAGACAAGAGCGGGGGGACGAAGTGGAGGAATCTATTCAAACAGATCCCTCGGCTGCACTCGGGATGACTACTACAGCACTTCATTTCACACCATCCTTTCTGTCCTTAGGGCAAAAAAACGCAGAAAATAAAGAATTCTTTTTCGATGGGTTAAATCGAAGGGTAGACAGCCTTGTACGTAGCCATCCGGCGTAAGAAGTGCTATGGGCACCAGTTATGTAAATACACAACTCCATATTTACCCCTCCTTATAAATAAATCTATCAGATTCAGAGAGATAAAGCAACGAAAAATTATGGAACTTTTGACAAAAAACAGCCGGCCTTTCAGGCCTCGCAATGACAATTCATCGACTCATCTGCGACAGAGCACCAGTACTCTGCCTCTAAATAAATGATGAGTGTCATTCTGAGCGCAGCGAAGAATCTCACTTGCGAAGGCCAGATGCTTCGCCTTCGGCTCAGCATGACAATCCCGCAAATAGCCTGCGACAGAGCACTAACCTCTCCGCAGAATTTATCTTTCACAAATTAGAGAAATGAGTTTGAGGATATTGCAAGTACTGATAGAATATCCATTCTCCGTAGTGCCTACTCCGCCGTAGCGGCCTGCCTGCACGAAGCGTTTCGGCGAAGGCAGGCTGCGAAGGCTGGAACTACGAAGGATGAATTCGCGGAAAAGTAAGGATATAAGGGAGCACAAACATGCTAAGAATAGCAATTGCAGGATTTGGATTTATGGGGCGAATGCACTATAAGTGCTTCAATGCTCTTGAAGGTGCGGAAGTGGTAGCCATCTGCGATGCAAATCCGAGAATCGAGGAAGATACTAAAAGAGCGGTCGGCAACGTCGGGGACACAGAAGAGCCGATTGATTTTAGCAGCTTTGAGCTTTACACTGATTTCGCAAAGATGCTCAAGGAAGCCAAGCACGATGCAGTTTCGATAACATTGCCGACTTATTTGCACGCAGATTTTTCTATTAAAGCATTGCAAGCCGGCCTTCACGTATTATGCGAAAAGCCGATGGCACTGAATGTACAAGACTGCGAGCGGATGATAGCCGAGGCGAAGCGAAGCGGAAAAGTGCTGCAAATTGGCCATTGCGTGCGATTTTGGCCGGAATATGCAAAGGCAAAAGAGATAGTCGATAGCGGCAAATATGGCAGGGTGATCGCAGCGACGTTTCAACGCTTAGGCGCAGTGCCAACATGGAGCATAGACAATTGGTTCCTTGATGGAAAACGCAGTGGAGGGATGGCCTTGGATCTACACATCCACGATACGGACTTCGTGCAGTATCTATTTGGAATGCCCCATGCGGTTTGCAGTTTTGGAGCAACTCGTCCCGGCGGAGGCTCGCCGAGCCGGAGCGGGAAAAGTCCCAGCGGTGAGCTGATACATATAGTCACGCAGTACCTCTATGACGACAACAAGGTTGTGACTGGGGAGGGCGGCTGGGCAATGACGCCCGGCTTCGGATTCGAGATGAGCTTTAACATTGTCCTGGAGAAAGCAACCCTTGTTTATGATTTGACGCGTGAGCCGGCCTTTAAGATTTGTCCTGCAGACCGAGAGGCTTATACGCCAGAGGTGGAAAAAAACGATGGCTGGTTCTTAGAGATAGACCACTTTGCAAAAGCGATAAGCGGCGAAAAGGTCAAGCCGATAACAACGTTGGAGGAGTCACTGAATTCGGTTAAAATCGTAGAGGCTGAAAAAGAATCGGCGAGAAAAAGCGAAAGGGTTGTGATTAGCTAAGCAAGAACCCATTAAATCGGAGATACATGTTGAGCCAACGAAAAAACCATCCCCAAAGCCTACGGCTTTGAGGCTGCCACCCCATAAAACTGCATCATGTGTGGCAGCCTCAAGCGAAAGACTCCCGCGAAGCGGAGTCCGAGCTTGGGGATGGCTATAGTATTTGATAACTGGTTAAACGCTTAAAATTGGAGAATGGCACAATGAAGTGTAAAGATTGGCCGGTCGGAATTTGCAGTTGGTCATTGCAGACGGACATCACCGGAGTGGCAGAGGCGATGAATAAGCTGGAGATCGAGCATGTGCACTTAGCGGTCAGGCCGGCCTTAGAGGAAAAAGGAAAAGATTTCCTGGCGGCAGTGCAGAAGCAGAACTGGATTGTAAGCAGCACGATGATAGATTTTCCGCAGGAAGATTATTCGACGCTGGAAAGCATAAAAGTGACGGGAGGGATTGGGCCAGATGAGTACTGGGAGCAGAGCCACAAGCTGTTTCTGGGTGCTGTTGACGTGACAGTAAAATTAGGCGTGAAATACTTGTCTATGCACGCTGGATTTATTGACAAAAGTGACCCAGGATATGCCCGAAAATTCTATGACCGAATCAGATGTTTAGCTGATGCGGCGAACGAGAAGAATATTATGCTATTGTTGGAGACCGGTCAGGAGACAGCACAAGAGCTGCGACACTTTTTGGAAGAGTTGAATCATCCAGCGATAGCGGTCAATTTCGACCCGGCGAATATGATTCTTTACGATAAGGGAGATCCCATCGAAGCGGTGCGAGTGCTGGCACCATGGATCAAGCACATTCACATCAAAGATGCGATTCGGACAAAACAGCCGGGTACCTGGGGCGCGGAGGTACCCTGGGGTGACGGCGAGGTACAATCCGAAGCATTTTTGAATACACTTAAAGAAATCGGTTTCGAAGGGGCCTTAGCGATCGAGCGTGAGGCAGGAGACGACCGATTCGGTGACATTAAGCTCGCGGCTGAGAGATTGGGCCGTGTGGGCAAATAAAATCCGTTGGAGATATTCAAAGGAGTCGCAAAATGAACGAGATCTCAATAAGTGTTAGAATTCGCTTGAGCATCATGATGTTCTTGCAGTACATGCTGTTCGCCGTATGGTTTGTTCCGTTGGCTACATACCTGGATACGCTGGGATTCAAAGGCTGGAAAATGGCAATCATAATGAGTTCGATGCCTCTTGGCTGTTTAATTTCCCCGATTGTCTGTATGATCGCGGATCGGCACTTTGCCAGTCAGAGAGTCCTTGCCGTTCTGAATTTCGCCTGCGCAATATTATTCTTCTTTGCGGCAAACGTTACGAGCCCCCTGCCACTCTTTCTCATTCTCCTGGTCGCAATGTTCTGTTACATGCCGACCTGGCCGCTGACCAATGCGATTGCAATGACTAACTACCCGTCGGAGAAATTCCCCCATATTCGCTCGCTCGGCTCAATCGGATGGGTCGCAGCACTCATCTTCAGTGTCTTCGCGTTGAAGGTGTACGGCAAGAAGATCGACGATACGGCGATTCCGCTCCTGTGCGGAGCAGGGACGGCGCTGGTTGCTGCACTTTTCAACTTCACGCTGCCGAACACACCGCCGCCTTCCAAGGGAAAGCCCGCTTCGATTGTCGATGCGCTGGGACTGCGAGCCGTAGGCCTGATGAAGGATTTCAATTTTGCATTCTTCATTGTCATCTCCATGTTGGTCATGATTCCATTCGTGACGTACTTCTCTTTCGGTTCTCAGTTCTTTGGCTACAAGGGCTTCACACTGGTGACAGCTACCATGAACCTTGGGCAGTTCGTTGAGATGTTCCTCATGCTCCTGGTGCCCGTCTCGTTGGCCAAGCTTGGCGTAAAGAAAACAATCCTCATAGGTCTTGGGGCACTTCTCGCAAGATACGTCATATTCTGGGCCGGCGAAGCTTGCAACATGACAGCTTTCTACTACATGGCGATTCTTATCCATGGCGCAATCTTCGGCTTTTTCTTCGTCGGCGGTCAAGTTTATGTTGACAAAAAGGCTCCATCCGAAATCCGGGCTCAGGCCCAGGGCCTGATCGGTCTGCTCTGCTTCGGCGTTGGCTGGCTCGTTGGGAATTTCTTCAACGCCTCACTGATTGAGAGGTACACCAGCATCGCAGACAATGGCGATGAGATTACCAACTGGAACACGATTTGGATCATAATCGCAATCATCTCAGCGGTGTTGTTCGTTGTTTTCGCTCTGTTCTTCCGCGATGATGTAAAGCAAGCTGAGCAGCAGGCATGAACATGGACAAGTTCAGGAAAGAAGAGAAGTTTCAGTGGCGTCATATTTTCATCGTGCCTGGCACTATAGCGTAAATTTGCGGAATTCTCGGATAAGTAGTTTTGTGTATTTGCCGGGCTGGCCGTCGCCGATGACCTTATCATCGAATCTGACCACAGGGATAATGTCTTTAGTGGTTACAGCAATAAAAAGCTCATCGGCGCTACCTGCCTGCTGAGTTATTAACGGTTTTTCGAGCACTTCTAATCCGATATTTTTGCCTGCTTTGATTACAAACTTACGTGTAATAGAAGGTAAAATATTAGCCGTAAGAGGAGCAGTTTGCAAATTCTGTCCGAAGATGGCAAAAAATGCTGAGTGAGACCCTTCGGTTATCAGGCCGGCCTCATCTATAAGTATCGCCTCGGAACAACCTTTTCGAGCAGCATCCTGGCGGGCAAGTACATTAGCTAACAGATTTAGAGACTTTATGTCACATCTTTTCCATCTCCAATCGGGATATGTCGAGACTGCAATACCCTTAGTCTTTTCTTCCGTATCGTCCGTTTGCTCGGTAACGGTCAAAAAGAAATTGGGTTTCAAATCAGGCTCGTAGGTATGCTCTCGCAGTGCTGAACCTCGCGTTACATGAAAATATATCTTGGCGTTAGCAATACCAGCAGCGTCAAAAGCCTTCTGGATTCTGCTGCGAATCTGGTCGATGTCGACACCGGTTATCTCAATCGCAGCTAAGCTATTAGCAAATCTTTGCAGGTGTTCTTGGAGTGCAAAAATCTTGCCATTATAGCTCCGCACAACTTCATATACGCCATCACCGAAATAGATTCCACGGTCGAGATAAGCCGGATCAAGTTCTTCTATCGGCACGATTTTGTCCCGTATCATAGCTACCTGCATGAAATCGCTCCTTTATGCTCTGTCATCCTGAGCGAAGCGAAGGATATGGCTATTCTTAGAGCGAGGAAGAGATTCTTCACTTCGCTCCGCTCCGTTCAGAATGACATTGTTCGCAAGTTTTCAATAAATCAAACAGCATACAAAAATATTCAATAATTTGCTTTACAAAAAAAGACTGAGTCCGTAGTATATCTCATCTATCCAAATTCTTGAGTATAAAAATGGGAATTTTCAGAATGTATGCGATAATTGAACAAGGTGGAAAACAATACAAGGTCACCGAAGGCGATTGTTTAAGCATCGAGCTGACTGAGACCGATGCCGATGCCAAGACGATTGAATTGGATAAGGTTTTGTTTGTAAGTGATGGGAAAAAAGTAAAAATCGGCACGCCATATTTAGAAGGTGCAAAGGTCGTGGCTTCATTTAAGACCACAGCTCAAGAAGCTGTCGTTAAGGGCAAAAAGCTCTATCCAACACACTTTCGCAGACGAAAAAGCAGCAAGAGACGCATAGGGCACCGTCAAAAATATCTTCAAATAACCATCGACAAGATACAGGCCTGATGGACAGCCCATTAGCGGAACGAATGTTGTGAAAAAATTCAATATTATTCATGTGCCGTTACTATTGAATCTTGGCCTTTACCAAGTACTCCTGCTTAGTTTGCTCAGCATAGTTGCGCCAGGCTTGCTGGCCGTTTTGAAGAAAATATTCGAAGGATTTATCATCAACCAGCTCTCCCAACAGCACTTTACGGTCAGCTTGTTCCGGCACATCTTTAATAATGTGCTTTCGGAAACTTTCCAGCTCAGCCAAAAAGTCGCCGTGTTTGTCGGTGAAAATCTTTTCCAGCTTCTTTCTTATATGGCCGGCATAAGCAGGACTATGCCCTTCAGTACCGATAGCTATCTGAAGATCGCCGCGTTTGACAATGGCCGGAATAAAAAAATCACAAAGCTCTGGTTGGTCAACTACATTGCATAAAATTTCCAGCTCCTGACAATCCTCGTATATTCGTCTGTTAAGCTGCTGGTTATTCGTTGCAGCTATAGTAAGCACCGCCCCTGCGAGATAGTCTTTAGAATACTTTGACCTGATTAATTCAGCCCCCGTACCTGTACATAGGTCCGTGAGCACATCGTCAATCTTCTCAGCTACTACCACCAGCCGGGCTCCTGCAGCTAATAACGAGCGGGCCTTTCGCACAGCCACAGCCCCTGCACCTATCAAGACAACCCGCCGACCGGTCAATTCAAGAAATATCGGATATTTAGCCATATTCATATTATACTCACACGTTGACAGATAACAACATCTAATTTGAAAGAAATAAATGGTCGTTATAGAAAACTGGCCACAACAGCAGGTAGAAGCTGCTGTTGCGTTTTTTTATTTTAGGCAAAATTCGGTATGGTTCAATCCTGGGTGGCAGCCTCAAGCGCAGCTTGGGGATGGCAAAGCTCCAAAAGCGGTGTAACCATCCCCAAATCCTTCGGATTTGAGGCTGCCACACACTATGGAGCCCCAAATCAATGTTACCCAGAATCTATGCTGTTTGAACCATGCCCAAAATTCTAATTTTTTCAATTCGCAAAAGCGGCTATATAGTGTAAACTCACGTAGTTCGTAGTTGGGTGTTCATAGTTCGTAGAAAGATATGGGCGAAATAAGGAAATTACAGACTTCTCTGACCGAAGCTGATGTGCGAGCACTAAAAGCTGGTGATGAGGTTCTTATCACCGGCGTAATCTATGGCGCTCGGGATACGGCCCATAAGAGACTGTGCCAGGCGATAGATTCTGGAGCCGAGCTGCCGTTTGAACTTGAAGGAGCGATTATTTATTTTGTCGGCCCAACCCCCGCTCCTGTCTTCCGACAGGAAGACGCGGGGGCTCGGCCTGGGCAGGTAATTGGCGCAGCCGGCCCCACTACTTCATCAAGAATGGATGCCTTCAGCCCAAAGCTAATCGCTAACGGCCTTAAAGCAATGATTGGAAAAGGATACCGAGATAAGCAAGTTCAAGAGGCCTTGAAAAAATATGGTGCGGTTCATCTTTCTGCCATCGGCGGGGCGGGAGCACTATTGAGTAAACACATTGTCGCTGCAGAAGTAATTGCCTACGAAGACCTGGGAGCTGAAGCTATAAGGAAACTTCAGGTGGTTGATTTTCCAGCTATTGTTGCTTATGATTCTTATGGAGACAACGTTTATGGCAATAATTCTTGCCACGAAGACACGAAGTCATGAGGGATAAAATACGAAATCCGAAGCACGAAACTCTGAAAAAGCACGAAGCACGAAATTCGAAGCACGAAACAAATTCAAATTTTCAAATGTTCAAATTTTCAAAACAAACGTTTTGGTCATTTGGATTTCGGTAATTTAGATTTGTTTCGGATTTCGAAATTCGATATTCGATATTAATAGCTGGTGTCTTGGTGTCTTAGTGGCTAAAAGAGGAGAAAAAGATGAAGGTCGCACTTCTTGGCCTATTGCAATCCGGCAAGAGCACTATCTTTGCGAGCCTAAGTGGCAAGCCAATCCCGCCGATTGGCTCGACCAGCATTGAAGAAGCCATCGTGCATGTCCCGGACGAAAGGCTCAATTGGCTGACCCAACATTATCATCCTAAAAAAACAACCCATGCGACTCTCGACTGTCTTGACCTGCCGGGATTTAGCTTTGCCGACGAGCATGGCCGAGCAGCAGCAAGACGGCTGATTAACCAAATAAGGACCGTTGACATGCTCGTCCTGGTGGTGCGGGCATTTGAGAATCCGGCGGTGCCGCCTTACCGCAACAGCGTAAATCCAGCCAGGGATTTAGCAGAGTTGCAGACCGAGCTATTACTTGCCGACTTAGAGCTTGTAACGACACGCGTAGAAAGACTCGAAAAGCAGGTCCATAAACCTACCAAAACCCAGGCACACGATAAGGCAGAGTTGGCCCTCCAAAAAAAATTGCAGGAGACAATTGAAAGAGATATGCCGATTAGCTCAGCTATCGAAACCGATGCTGAGCGTGAAATGATTAAGTCCCTTGGGTTTCTGACATTAAAGCCGATGGCCGTTGCGATAAACGTTGGCGAGGAGCAATTAGATAAGAAGTTCAATTTTACTGATGTGATCGACAGTGCTGTGCCGGTCATTACGATTTGTGCCAAGCTGGAGCACGAGCTGACACAATTAGACGCCGAGAGCAGAAAGGAATTTATGGCGGATCTGGGTCTGACCTTATCGGCAACAGCTAAATTCGTAAAAACCTGCTATTGTGCATTGGGCCTAATAAGTTTTATAACTGTTGTCTCGGACGAGCTACGTGCCTGGCCTATAAAACAAGGCACTGCTGCGCTTGATGCGGCAGGCAAAGTACATAGTGACATCAAACGCGGATTCATAAGAGCTGAGACTTTTAGCTTTGACGACCTAAAAGAGCACGGCGATGAAAAAGCTCTCAAGGCTGTGGGCAAGATTCGGCTGGAAGGTAAAGATTATATCGTACAGGATGGTGACATTATTAATTTCAGATTTAATGTATAGGTTAGTAACTCAAACTGACCGTTTTTTATTGTAATCACTTCGGTAGGCTCAGGATAGGCCCTGAGCGAAAAGCAAAGGATCTTGCTACCGAACGAAGACAACCTAATATTGCTTTACGTGAATATCCTTCATTGGCCAGATTCTTTGACTTCGCCTAAGAATGACAAACAATTGTGGT
>CAYNKI010000114.1:0-11452 GCA_964397675.1 uncultured Pirellulales bacterium | reverse complement strand
ATCCCTGCGTATGCAGGAAAAATCCATAAACATCCTGGGCATCGAGACCAGTTGTGATGAAACTGCAGCGGCAGTAGTTGCCGATAGCCAAATTGTTAAATCATCTATAATCGCTTCGCAAACCAAGCTGCATGAAAAATACGGCGGCGTTGTCCCAGAAATCGCCTCTCGCGCACATATCGAAAAAATATATCCGGTTATTACTGAAGCAATAGCAAAAGCAAAACTTAAGAAGGATGATATTGATGCAATCGCCGTTGCCAATCGACCTGGCTTGACCATTGCTTTGGTCGTAGGTGTCACCGCTGCTAAAACTCTCAGCTTTGCCTGGGATAAGCCGCTAATTGCGATCAATCATTTACACGCCCATCTTCAATCAGCAATGTTGACCGAACAGAATTTACAACTGCCGACTGTTGCTCTTATTGTATCAGGGGGACATACCTGCCTGTATGACTGTGAATCGCCTTTGGAGCTTGAACTTTTAGGCTCTACTATTGACGATGCTGCCGGCGAGGCCTTCGATAAAGTTGCAAATATCCTGAAACTGCCCTACCCCGGTGGGCCGAGTATCGAAAAAGCAGCGATGAAAGGAAATCCAAAGGCAATAGATTTTCCACGCTCGATGCTTGGACGGGACTCGCTGGACTTTTCTTTCAGCGGTATCAAAACATCTGTACTGTATTATTGTCACGGCCAGGATATGAAAGGCGAAAACAAGGTCGATTCAATGAGCGAGCAAGAAATTGCTGACATCGCAGCATCATTCCAGGCGGCAGTAGTTGACGTATTGGTGAAAAAGACGCAGAGAGCTGCAGAGAAAATCGGCGCAAAGACCATTTTGCTCGGAGGCGGGGTGGCAGCGAATAATTCACTTAGAGCCGAGTTACAACAGATGTGTGACTTAAGTGTCTCCGCCAGAAAATTGCTCATTGCGCCAAAACAATATTGCACTGACAATGCAGTTATGGTAGCCTCTTTGGGCTACCATAAATTTAAGGCTCGAATCTTTGCAGATTTAACACTTGAGCCGAAAGCAACCGGCTGAAATGCAGAGCTTGTCATGCTGAGCCGAAGGCGAAGCATCTGGCCTACGCAAGTGAGATTCTTCGCGGAGTTTATCCTTGAGCGAAGCGAAGGGCTCAGAATGACAGTTCATAAGGTAGGTGAAATATTCAGGCTGAACAGTTAAAAAAATTATTAGAGCAGGTTAAGAACGGCAAAATCGACATCGACCAGGCAATGGAGAAGCTTCGGCATTTGCCGTTCGAGGACTTAGGTTTTGCCCATATAGACCACCATCGTCAAATCCGCTGTGGCTTTCCGGAGGTCATCTACTGTCCCGGTAAAACTTCCGAGCAAATAATTAAAATCTTTGAGAGCCTCGCTTCAAAAGGCAACAATGTCTTAGCAACCAGAGCTGAACTGCACGTTTTCGAAGCATTAGCTGCAACTAACAAATTTCCCAAAGCCCGATACGAAGGATTAGCAAGGGCCATTGTGCTCGAACAGAAAAAGATACCGCATTCGAAAAATGTGCTGCCAATAGTTACCGCCGGGACGGCTGACCAGCCCGTTGCGGCTGAAGCAAAAGTTACCGCTGAGATTATGGGCCAGCGCACAGAGCTGATTTGCGACGTCGGAGTGGCTGGGCTGCACAGATTGCTCGGACATCTGCCAAAACTGCAAAAGGCCAATCTGATTATTGTGGTAGCAGGGATGGAAGGGGCATTAGCAAGTGTCGTCGGCGGCCTGGTTAGTTGTCCGGTAATCGCTGTACCTACCAGTGTTGGTTACGGCTCCAGCTTCGAGGGCCTCTCGGCCCTTTTGACAATGCTCAATAGCTGCGCTGCTGGTGTCACGGTCGTTAATATCGACAATGGTTTCTCGGCAGCGGTTACCGCCACGCTGATAAATAGAAAAATAGAAGCTAAGAAATAAAATGCAGATAATAGAAGACGTCCCAAAACTAAAACCACGTGCAGTTGATGCCCACAAAGGAGATTTTGGCAAGGTTCTCATCATTGCCGGCAGTGTAGGCATGAGCGGTGCTGCTGCTCTTGCCGGTCGATCCGCCTTGCGGGCAGGTGCTGGCCTGGTGCGAGTGGCAACTGCCAAAAGTGCCCTGTCGATAGTTGCATCAATAGAGCCATCCTACACAACCATCCCTCTGGCAGAAGATAGTATCGGCCGAATATCCGCAAAGGCAATTAACGCTATCCTTAACGCAGTTGGTGAAAATGACGCCGCTGCGTTTGGCCCCGGTATTGGTGTCAGCGGTGACCTGCAGTCAATTACTCAGACGCTACTCGAACAAGAACATCTGCGTTTGGTTATAGATGGCGACGGCCTAAATAATCTAAGCAAATTGAAGAACTGGCCGAGCAAACTTAAAGCAAAGGTGGTCTTAACGCCTCATCCAGGCGAGATGAAAAGATTATGGTCAAGATTGTTTAGAGAAGAATTGCCCCCTGACCGAAAGCAACAGGCAGTACAGCTCGCACAACACACAAAGACTGTTGTAGTCTTGAAAGGAACAGGGACAGTTGTTGCCGATAGCCAAAAAGTTTATATCAATACAACAGGAAATCCAGGTATGGCTACGGCCGGTTCCGGCGATGTCCTTACAGGTGTCATAACTGCTCTGATGGGACAGGGTTTAAGCAACTTCGATGCTGCTATTCTGGGCGTTTACATCCATGGCTTAGCTGGTGACATTGCAGCAGAAAAACTCGGCCAGGTCAGCTTGATAGCTACCGATATAGCAGAAACGCTAAGCGATGCTTTTATGTTGCAATCCGGCAACCAGCAATTATAATTGCTGGCAATTTAGCAAAATACAAGCACATAAGATGTGTGGGTAAGAAATATTAAGGGAAAGGATTTAAAATGGGACTAACCGCACTTGACATTGGAGTGTTTGTAGCGTTTTTCGCTGTCGTGGTCGGCGTCAGTATGTACAAAAGCCGACGCGAGAAAACCAGCGAGGATTTCTTTTTGGCCAGCCGGGGACTTTTGTGGCCGTTTATCGGCCTGTCACTGATCGCGGCTAACATTTCCACCGAACACTTCGTGGGAATGGCCGGTCAGGGAGCCGGCATAGCAGGTATGGCTATTGCCAGCTACGAATGGATGGCAGCGATTGTGCTGGTTTTTGTGGCGATTTTCTTTCTGCCGAAGTTTCTGCGAAGCGGAATATTTACAATACCGGAGTATCTGGAATATCGGTACAACTCCTCAGCACGAGCAATCATGGCCTTTTATACGATGGTGATATACGTCGGCGTCACAATTGCAGCAGTGGTTTATTCCGGAGGTCTTACATTACAAACAATATTCGGCGATTCTGAGAATCCAAGACACCTGCTGTACGGTGTATGGGTCATAGGTGGTATAGCGGCACTGTATACGATTTGGGGCGGGCTGAAGGCGGTAGCCTGGGCGGATTTATTTCAAGGCTCGGCACTTATTATTGGTGGTGCGATTACTATGGTACTCGGGTTCAAAGTAATAGGTGTAGGAAATTTCTTTGAACATAACGCTGACAAGCTTCACATGATACTTCCCAAAGGCCACTCGGTGCTGCCGTGGACGGCGCTTGTAATTGGTTTGTGGATTCCTAATTTTTACTATTGGGGTCTTAATCAGTATATTTGCCAGAGAACATTAGCGGCAAAGACCCTCAGACAAGGCCAGCTTGGAATCATCTTTGCAGCAGCTCTGAAACTAACCATTCCTTTTATAATCATCTTTCCCGGTATTATGGCGCTTCAACTTTATGGTAACCAGATGACTGCTGAAGGTGGAACTGACAGAGCATATCCGCTGCTTATCAGGAACCTTGTTGGGCCTGGTGTCAGGGCATTTATATTTGCGGCTATAAGCGGCGCTGTAATAAGCTCACTGGCCTCGATGCTGAACTCTGCATCGACAATATTCACAATGGATTTGTTCAAACGGCACTGGAAAAAGGATGCATCCCAAAAGACTCTTATACGGATGGGCCGTGTAGCAACGGCAGTGTTTGTGGTGATAGGTATGTTTATAGCTCCAAAGTTAGGAGACCCAAAATTCATGGGCATCTTTACTTACATCCAGGAATTCCAGGGCTATATTTCACCAGGTATTTTAGCTGTATTTGTCTTTGGTATGATTTTCAAAAAGGCTCCACCTATGGCTGGTGTGACCGGCTTGCTCATTACCGTTCCGGTTTATGGCTTTTTGCATTGGCAATTTGGTGAGATGGCATTCTTGAACAGAATGGCAATCACATTTGGAGTAGTTCTTTTAGTTATGCTGATTATGACCTTGTTTAATCCGCTCTCTGAACGTAAGGTTCTGCCGGTGAGAGAGGAGTTTGATATGAGGCCGGCTCCATCGGTTATCTGGCTGGGTGCATTGGTCATAGTAATAACTCTTGTGCTTTACGCGATCTTCTGGTAGCAGTGAGGAGCTTTGCAATGGAATTAACAACGGAAGGAAAGCTTGCTTTAGACAAAATTCTAAAGTTGTCAAAAGATAACAATATCGACATCAAAAACGGCAAAATTAGAAGAACTTCATCGCGTTTTTGTCTTGGTGTCGAGCACGGCGACTACAACGGCACTGAACTGTTCGGCGTCGGGACCGACCGATTCATCTGGCTGGCGTATAGGCCAAACGGTACTGACAAAGTAAGGCTTTTTAGCGGGAACTTTCCAGACGATGGTGTAATTGAGTTCAAAATTGGTAATATTCCGCAGCCAAAGTCACCAGAAATAGCAGATACCTGGGGGCGATTTCCCTACGGCGTCGATTTTATTCTCGGACGAGAAGGATATAAGCTTAAACAAGGAATAGACGGAGTCTTATACGGTAATATTCCCGGCGGTGGGATGAGCAGGTCGGCTTCGCTGACCTTAAATTTGATTCTTTCACTGTTTGATGCAAACAATATTGCTATCGAAGATAAAATGAAAATTGTGGACATGGCCCAAGCGGTGGAGAACGACTATATCGGTTCACCGTGTGGCAAGCTTGACCAAACTATGATCTTGTTTTCACGTGAGGGGATGGGGACCTATTACAACCCAAAGGATCGGTCGATAGAGTATATGCCGATTGGGGCTGGAGCAGCCGATTTTAGGATTGTTGTGCTTGACACCGGCACTGAGCGGCCGGGTCTGGAAAAATCAACCTATGCTATCCGAAGAGCAGAGTGTGAGCAGCTTGCTGCGTTGTTGCAAAAGGCTGGCTTTGATGTATCTTGTCTTGCCGATGTCAAAGATGATGCAACTTACAGCAAGATTATGGAACAGTTCGGCAAAAATCAGCCTGACCTTTGCGACCGTCTAAAGTACATCTTTAGCGCACAGAAGCGTTTCTACAAAATGCTGGATGCGTGGAAGGCTGGTGACATTGAAACGGTCGGTCAGATATTCAGACAGGATGGTATCGGTCTGCGGGATGAGTATAAAATCTCTGGTCCCGAGTTGGAAACAATGTGCGATATCGTGCGGAGTGTCCCTGGTGTCCTGGGAGAACGAATGTTAGGCGGCGGCGATAAGGGAGCATCAGGTGCAATTGTTCGAGCCGAAAGCATCGACGCGGTTAAACAGGCTGTCGATACTGCCTATCCGCGCAGTCGACCCGATTTTGCCTGCAAATATGCAGTCCATGTTTGCAAAGTTGTCGAAGGTGTCAAAGTATATGAAGGCTTGCTCTGATTCAACTGATAGAGGGATTTTTAATGCTGTCGTATCCTCCAACAGGCAAATTGGAGAGCGTTTTTATAAACTGAAACTGGAATTGTCAGGACCCGGGGCAAAGGCCTTCAGCAAGTTCAAGCCGGGGCAGTTTGCCCAATTGGATCTTTCCACTGCCGCCCTACCATCGCCAGACAGTATACCCAAAGACTTAGCTGATGCATCCGGACGGCAAATCCTGCTTCGCAGGCCGTTTAGCTTTACAGATGTCACTACGCAGAAAGACAAAACCATCGCTCAGCTTCTTTATCAAGTTGTTGGGCCTGCAACTTTAAGAATGAACACTTTAGCTTCCAGCGATTCGCTTAGCATAATTGGGCCTTTGGGCAACGGCTTTTGGGTGCCACTCGGCCAAAAAACCGCCCTTTTGGTTGCTGGTGGGATGGGTGCTCCACCATTGCAGCATTTAGCTAAGATTCTCACGGCTGATCATTCTGATATTGAGACAATAGCGATTGCTGGTGCCAAGACAGCAAAAGAATTGCCCTTTGAAAGCCGATTGGATGAGATTTCGCAACAATTAGGATTTTCGCTGTCGGAGTTTGCCAACTATGGCGTAAAATCCATGGTGGCTACCGATGACGGCTCAGCCGGCTTTGCTGGGCCGGTAACTGACTGTCTTTACCAATGGCTTGAGGAGCACGGCTCAGGACGCGACAGTATCATTATATATGCCTGTGGGCCGGAGGCCATGCTGGCACGGCTAAATGAAATTGCAAAGGATAAAAATATCGATTGTCAGATTAGTATGGAACGAAGGATGGCCTGTGGGATTGGCGTGTGCCAGAGTTGCGCAGTAGAGTGTAGAGTAGAAGACTCAAATGAAACTATCTATAAATTGTGCTGCGACGATGGCCCTGTCTTCAATAGCAGAGAAGTAATTTTTTAAACACAGATTTCGCTGATTACACGGACATACTTTTAAATTGAGATTGCCACGGCCTGCTCCGCAGACCTCGCAATGACAAAGAATTCTTATGCCAGAAGATGTTAATATATCGGTTGATTTTGCGGGGATTCGGTTAGCTAATCCGGTGTTTACCGCTTCGGGGACGTGTGGATATGCCGATGAGCTAAGCGATTTTATGGATATAAACCAACTCGGCGGATTTATTACCAAAAGTATCACCGCTAAGCCAAGAAAAGGACATCCGACGCCGAGAATTGTTGAAACAGATTCCGGTATGCTCAATGCGATTGGATTGGCTAATATCGGATTAAACAGATTCATCGAAGAGAAATTGCCCATTCTTGAAAAGCTAACCGTGCCGGTATTTGTGAACTTAGCTGGTGAGACTATCAGAGAATATGTCACTGTGGCTGAGCGTCTGGCGACAGAGCAAACAATAGTCGGCTTTGAGCTGAATATTAGCTGTCCTAATGTCGAGAAAGGCGGGATAAGCTTCGGCAAAGACCCGCAGCAGGTGACAGAGATTACCTCGGCTGTGAAAAAAGCAGTTGGAGAAAAGATTTTGATGGTTAAGCTCTCCCCTACCGTCACGGATATCAGCGTGATTGCTCGTGCTGCGATTAACGCGGGTGCTGATGCACTTAGTCTGGTAAATACTTTTACGGCCATGGTTATCGATATTGAAACTCGCAAGCCGGTCCTGGCTAACAAAACAGGCGGACTGTCTGGGCCGGCAATAAAGCCGATAGCAGTCTATTTGGTGAATAAGGTTTACAACGAGGTTGCTAAAGGACGCAGAACACCGATTTTGGGTATGGGTGGAATCAGGACCGCTTCGGACGCAATCGAGTTTATCATCGCCGGTGCAACAGCAGTGGCTATTGGGACCGCGAACTTTATCGACCCGGGCTGTACAACGAAGATTATAGAAGGCATAAGAACCTATTGCAGCCAACACGGAATAACAAATATTAGAGAGCTAATTGGCTCGCTCGAAACAGGCTAACAAATAATATTCCACTTCAACCTTATAAGGAGAACGTTAAATATGAAACGTCGTGACTTTCTAAAGAAGGCAGGTATTTCAACGGCAGCAATTCTTGCACCAGGTTGCCTGAGTTTGGCAAAAGAGTCTTCCAGTAAAGGCGATCGGCTGAACATCCTCTGGCTTATATCGGAAGACACTTCACCGGACCATCACTGCTACGGCAATGAGCTTGTTAAGACGCCGAATATCGACAAGCTGGCCAGTGAAGGAGCACTTTATACCAATGCTTTCGTGACTGGACCGGTTTGCTCGGTTGCTCGTTCAGGATTTATGACCGGTATGTATCAAACCAGCATCGGTGCACATAATCACCGCAGCCACCGCAATGATGGCTATACTTTGCCTGAACCGGTAAATGTTATTACCGAATACTTCCGCAAGGCGGGGTATTTTACATGCAACTGCGCTGGCCTGAATTACAAAAAATCTGGCAAAACCGACTGGAACTTCAAACCCAAGGTCAAGGCTTTTGACGGGATGGACTGGTTGCAGAGAAAACCAGGCCAGGGTTCCCGCGGAGCGGGGTCCCAGCCATTCTTCGCACAGATGAATTTCAGCTTAACTCACCGCAGCTTCAAACGCGATCCAGACAATCCAATCGATCCGGAAAAAGTTAAGTTACCGCCCTACTATCCTGACCATCCCATTAGCAGAAGGGACTGGGCCGACTATCTTGAATCGCTGCAGATTTTGGATGGGCAGATCGGGGAAGCTCTAAAACGACTTGAGGATGAGGGCCTGGCGGATAATACGATTGTGATGTACTTTGGTGATCATGGTCGGCCGCATGTTCGGGGTAAGCAATGGCTATACGAGGGAGGCATTCATATTCCGATGATCATTCGCTGGCCGGGACATATCAAGCCGGGCACGGTTGTCGATAACCTTACAAGTACAGTAGATTTCGCTACAACGTTTCTGTCACTGGCGGGAATCAAACCGCCGAAGCATCTGCAGGGACAGGTATTCTTAACAAGCAAAGGCAAAAAACGAAAATATGTATTTGCAGCCCGCGACCGTTGTGACGGCACTGCCGACCGAATCCGCTGCGTTCGCACTGAGCGCTATAAATACATTCGCAATTTCCATCCTGAACGGCCTTACACCCAACTCAACGGCTACAAGAAACTCCAATATCCAATGCTAACGCTTATGCAGGTCCTCCATAAGCAGGGAAAACTAACACCTGAACAAGCTCATTTTATGGCGCCGAGGCGTCCAGAAGAGGAACTTTACGATTTGACCAGCGATCCGCACGAACTGCACAACTTGGCTGAGGTTCCCAAACATCAGAAGGTTCTAAAGCAATTACGGACAGCGCTGGACAAATGGATCAAACAGACCAACGATAATGGTGAGATACCCGAAGATGCCGAAACCGAAGCACAAGAGATGGAGAAAATGCTCAAATCTTACAAGCAAAAAATGCAAAGCAGAGGCCTTTCGCCGGATATTTCCGACGAAGATTATCTTCGCTGGTGGGAAGAGAAATTACTCGGCAAATAACAGGAGAAATAATATGGGTATTGTCCTGAGGGTGCTTATCTGTTTGTCGTTATTATTGGCTGTGCACAGTTCTTTAGCGGCACAGCAATTGATTTTAGACGAAGCACCTGCCAAAGCCGGCGAATGGGGCTACCGCCCTGCCGATGGTTCGGTCTCGCAAGTTAAACCGCCCAGTTTTGCCTGGCGACCTCAAAAGAATCTCACGTGGGAGCTTGAATGTGCCCGCGATGAAGAGTTCAAAAAAATTGAATACCGAGCCACGAATTTGGAGTTTAATGTGCATCGCCCGCCTCGGACTTTTAAGCCGGGGACCTATACGTGGCGTTATCGCGGAAAAGACTCGAAAGGTCTCTATACTAACTGGAGCAAGCCTCGAACATTTACTATTGCCCGCGATGCGGTAGCTTTGTCTATGCCGGGCCGCGATGAACTGATTTCCCGCATACCAAAAACATATCCACGATTATTTATGCGGCCTGAGGACCTTGGTCGGCTACGAAAACTAGCGCGTAGCAAAATGAAGAATGAATATAAAAAACTCGTAAAAGAGTGTGAGAAGATTTTGGTCAATCCGCCTTCGACCAAAGAGCCACCAAAGTATCCGGCGGATATGGTGCGCAAAAATGAAGCCTGGAGGGAGATGTGGTGGGGAAACCGAACATATACAATTAGAGCATTAAACAGTGCGGCAACGTTAGCATTTACCCGCCTGCTTGGAGGACAGCAAAAGTATGGTCTTGAAGCCAAACGAATCTTATTGGAATGCGCTAAGTGGGATCCAAAGGGCAGCACCGGCTATCGGTATAACGATGAGGTAGGCATGCCGTACGCCTACTACTTTTCCCGCACGTATACTTTTGTCAATGACCTTCTGAGCGAAGAGGAAAAGAAAATCTGCCGAAATGTAATGAAGGTTCGTGGCGACGAGATGTACCAGCATCTCTGTCCGCGTCACTTATGGCGGCCGTATTCGAGTCACTCGAACCGGGCGTGGCACTTTCTCGGTGAGGTCGGCATCGCCTTTCTTGATGAAGTCGAGGGTGCTGAGGACTGGGTATGGTTTGCAGCAAACGTCTTTTTTAATGTGTATCCGGTCTGGAGCGATGAGGATGGCGGTTGGCACGAAGGGTCATCTTACTGGTACAGCTACCTGAGCCGCTTCACCTGGTGGGCTGATGTGATGCGGGAGGCTATGGACATCAACGCTTACGATAAGCCGTTCTTTTCAAAGGTCGGCTATTATGCCATGTACCTGTTGCCGCAGGGAAAGATTGGCGGTGGTTTCGGCGACCTAACAGCGAGAAGGACGGCTAAAAGCAATGTGCCGCTAATGAGTGTTTTTGCAGCGCAGGCGCAAAACGGACATTGGCAATGGTACGTTGAGCAGCTTGGCAGCCCTATTGCCACCGACGGCTATATTGGTTTTATCCGTGGCCAGCTACCGAAAGTACAGGCCATACCGCCTAATGACCTGCCTGCCTCACGTCTATTCAATGGAACAGGCCAGGCTTACTTAAACAGTAACATGACCGATGCCAGCAAGAGCGTTCAGGTGGTCTTCAAGTCCAGCCCGTTCGGAACCCAGTCCCACGGCTACGAGGCTAATAACTCATTTCTTCTTTGGGGCTACGGCAAGCGTTTATTGATTCGCTCAGGTTACCGGGATATCTATGGCAGTAAGCACCACCAAAATTGGATGTGGAGCACTCGCTCGGTTAATAATATCACTGTCAACGGCCAAAGCCAAAGTAAACACACTGCAAAAGCCCAGGGTAAAATCGTTGCCTTCAAGACCACTCCATCAGTAGATATCGTTGTCGGCGAGGCAGGACAAGCCTATGAGCCTCCACTGTCGCGTTTCACCCGTGCTATAATTTTTATCAAGCCGGAACTGGTGATAGTTTACGACCGACTGGAAGCCAAGGAGTCCTCAACGTTTGAATATTGGCTTCATGCCATCAAGAAAATCAAAGTGCAGGACCAGCACAACATACAAGTGCGAAACGATGACGTGATTTGTGATGTTGATTTTCTCACGCCGTCAGGCTTGACCTTTAAGCAGACAAATCAGTATGACCCGAATCCCCGCCCCCGTATCAAGCTTCGCGAATGGCACTTAACAGCTACGACACCGGGGGAAAAGAAAAGCATGGAGTTCGTAACGCTCTATTACCCGCATCGAATTAAAGACCAAGTGCCGAAGGAGGCTAATCTGAAGCAGATTGGGGGAGGTTACGCGCTAAG
>CAYNKI010000113.1:0-11491 GCA_964397675.1 uncultured Pirellulales bacterium | reverse complement strand
TTGGACCAAATCTGGTGGTGCGACTTTGGCTGATTGGCCGGATTGGATGAGAGATTTTAAAGAATACTAAAAAACGGTGCATTTTAAAAATTTTGCTAAAAAGCATACAATTTTACGAATTTCTGCTAATTGTCACCCTTTATTGAAGTGCCTACACAAATTACAACTGGTTCTTCATAAAAGTCTTAACAACATGTCGATAAGGAATAGGAGAGCCGCCTCCGGCGGGTTCAATTAACGATTCCACAAACTGCATTTTTTGAGCGATTTTGCCTTTATCTAAGTCCTCCAAGCCCCCTATTATACCTCCCTCGAAACGACTCCACTGCTATAGTTCCTGGGGCTGTTCGTCCAGTTGGATATAATCTGTCAACTTGGCGTAATGTCTCTTTTTCATTATGCCAAAATTGGTATCCATCACTTATAAAAACACAACTGATTTCAACTTATGACCATTTTTTTGCATTGTGTAATTACTTACCACAAAAGCAGTTAGGCATGGAGAAGCCAAAATAACTTTCTGCCGGTATAAAAGCTGGTATAATTTTTGCTAATTTATTGTTATTTGTACGTGAAATAAACCAATGGATCGTTTTAAGGAGAGAAACAATCATGGCAGTTAAAGAATTGGCATTTGAATCTGACGCACGAGCTTCGCTGCTGGCCGGTGTAGAAAAGTTAGCCTCAGCGGTCAAACCAACCCTCGGCCCCCGAGGCCGAAACGCCGTCCTCGATAAGAGCTGGGGTGGGCCAACCGTAACCAAAGACGGCGTGACAGTAGCTGAAGAAATCGAGCTACACGACAAGAGCGAAAATCTGGGTGCCAAACTGGTAAAGGAAGCCGCAAGCAAAACCTCGAAAGTTGCCGGCGATGGAACAACCACCGCTACCGTCCTGACAGAAGCAATATTTAAAGAGGCTTACAAGAACATCACTGCAGGCGCTGATGCTATGGCCTTGGCCCGTGGCCTGCAAAAGGCTTGCAAGGCAGTAACCGATAAGCTTGCCACCCTTGCTAAACCAGTCGACATAAAAAAGGCCACTGACATAATTAATGTCGCCGCAATTTCAGCCAACAATGATATAGAAATCGGCAAAAAAATGGCTGAGGCATTTATGAAAGTTGGAAGAGACGGCGTTATTACCGTCGAGGAAGGCAAAAGCTTTGAGACAACCGTCGAGTTTGTTGAAGGCATGCAGTTTGACCGCGGCTACCTTTCGCCACATTTCGTAACCGACACCGAGAATATGGTCTGTGAATTGGGAAAGCCATATATACTCGTTCACGAGGAAAAAATCAGCAGCGTAACTAAGCTCGTGCCTCTGTTGGAAAAGGTCTCAAAAAGCAAAAGGCCGTTGCTGATTATCGCAGAAGACATCGAAAGTGAAGCATTGGCGACGCTGGTAGTTAACAAGCTAAAAGGCGTCCTACAAGTCGCAGCGGTCAAGGCACCCGGCTATGGAGACCGGAGAAAAGCGATGCTGCAGGATATATCGGTTCTAACCGGTGCAGAGCCGATTTTCAAAGACTTGGGAATCGATATGGAAAATATCAGCGTTAAGCAGCTCGGTCAGGCCAAGAAGGTAACTATCGACAACGACAATACAATCATCATCGAAGGGGCTGGTAGCGAAGAAGCCATCACCGGCAGAATCAAACAAATTAAAGACGAAATCGAAATCACAACCAGCGATTATGACCGTGAAAAACTGCAAGAGCGGCTGGCTAAACTGACCGGCGGCGTCGCTCAAATCAATGTCGGGGCTGCAAGTGAAGCAGAAATGAAAGAAAGAAAAGCTCGTATCGAAGATGCCCTGCATGCCACGCGGGCAGCTATCGAAGAAGGCATTGTACCCGGCGGAGGAGTAGCATTAATCCGTTGTATCAATGCAGTCAAGCAATTGAAGCTGCAAGGCGATGATCAAACCGGTGCCGATATATTGGCAAAGGCTCTTACCATGCCCTGCTATTACATTGCGGCCAATACCGGCGCAACGGCAAATATTGTAGTTAATAAAGTATCAGAAGGTAAGGATGGCTTCGGCTATAACGCCTACACAGACAAATATGAAGACCTGCTCGAAGCCGGCGTTATTGACCCAGCGAAGGTAACACGAATCGCTCTGCAAAACGCTGTAAGTGTAGCTGGTTTGCTTCTGACCACCGATTGCCTGGTCACCGAAAAGCCGAAAGAAAAAGAGGAAATGCCTCCTGGCGGCCCCGGCGGAATGGGTGGCGGCTACGGCGGCGGTATGGATATGATGTAATAGCCTTTCGGCTAAGACTCCTGACACAAGGGAAAAAACTGCCGAAATTTTTCAAAAACAATTTTTGGACGGACAAAAAAAGGCAGCCAAAATGAATGTTAGAACAATCTGGCGAATATCTGTAGACTCATTAATTGTCATCACAGGCTTGTGTATTCTCGCAGCCTCGGGCTGCACGAGAACAAGCGCCATACCCACTGCACCAGGAAACAAACAGCAGGTCGAAAAGTCTACAAGCTACCTTCAGGCAAAACCAGAGGCCATGCAGAGATGGCGTGACATGAAATTTGGCATGTTTATCCACTGGGGGCCGGTGAGCCTAAAAGGCACCGAGATCGGCTGGTCGCGCGGCGGAGAGCGTAGAGGGCATCGAACCAAGCATAATCCGAAGGGTATACCGGTTGAAGTATATGACAATCTTTACAAGCAGTTCAACCCCGTCGAGTTCAACGCCGACGAGTGGGTTCAGGTCGCCAAAGACGCCGGCATGAAGTATCTGGTGTTAACCACCAAGCACCATGATGGATTTGTCAACTTCGATAGTAATCTGACCAACTATAAAATCACCAGTCCTGAATCGCCCTATGGAAAAGACATTGTCAAACAGCTCTCAGATGCTTGTCATAAGGGCGGTCTGAGATTGGGATTTTATTATTCTCCGCCTGACTGGCATCACCCGGACTACCGCACGGAGAACCACAATAGCTACATCAGGTATTTACATGGCCAGCTCCGTGAGCTTTGCACTAATTACGGCAAAGTAGACATCATTTGGTTTGATGGTCTGGGCGGCAAGGCAAAGGACTGGGATTCGGAAAACCTGTTCAGGTTGATTCGGCAGCTTCAGCCTGATGTTATCATTAACAATCGGGCTGGGCTATCGGGAGATTTAGATACACCGGAGCAGAGAATTGGCAACTTCCAAAAAGAGCGGCCATGGGAGACATGTATGACTATTGGCCGGCAGTGGGCGTGGAAACCGAATGATGAGATGAAATCACTTAAGCAGTGTCTGCAGACAATCGTACAAGTTGTCGGCGGTGATGGTAATTTCCTATTCAATGTCGGCCCAATGCCCGATGGTCGGATTGAACCGCGCCAAGTCGAACGGCTGCGAGAGATGGGCCAGTGGCTGGCCAAATACGGCCAGAGCATCTATGGAACTCGCGGTGGGCCATTTAAGCCGGGTCCCTGGGGGGCATCCACTTACAGGGATAATTGTATCTACGTGCACATCCTTGACTGGCGCGGTGACAGCCTGCGGCTGCCAGCTATCGATAAGAAGATCGTTCGCAGTACCCTGCTAACAGGCGGCAAAGTGACCCTGAAACAAACTGAAGATGACATCGCTATCACTATTCCAGAGCAATATCATCGAGATATCGACACCATAGTGAAGCTTGAACTGGATGGCCCGGCCGGTGAGATCACTCCTGTCAGTTTAGTATCGGCCTGGCCGACGCGGCAAACAACAGCCGAAAGCAAGCAGCAACGTGATAAGCGTATGAAGTGGTGGCACGAGGCCCGGTTCGGCATGTTCATCCACTGGGGTGTATATTCCGTGCCGGCCGGTACATATAAGGGTGAGCAGATACCTGGCATCGGCGAATGGATAATGCAAAGGGGCAAAATACCAGTTGATGAGTACGAGCAGTTTGCACAGCAATTTAATCCCGTCAAATTTGACGCCGACAAGTGGGTGCGAATTGCTAAGAATGCAGGAATGAAGTACATTGTTATCACGTCAAAACACCACGATGGTTTCTGCCTATGGGATTCAAAGGTCACCGACTACGACATCGTTGACGCTACGCCCTTCAAGCGTGACGTACTGAAAGAGCTATCTGAGGCATGCAAGAGACATGGTATCAGGCTTTGCTTCTATCACTCGATTATGGACTGGCATCATCCTGATGCTCAACGTCCTTTTTATCCAAACTATAATGACACCAAGCGCTCGAATCCCAACTTCGCTCGATATGTCGAAAATTACATGAGGCCGCAGCTCAAAGAACTGATAACCAATTACGGCCCTCTTGGGGTGTTGTGGTTCGACGGCGAATGGATTAAGGACTGGACCGAGCCACAAGGCAAGGACATGTACAATTATGTTCTAAGCCTTCAGCCAGACATCATTATCAATAACCGCGTAGGTAAAGGCCGTAAAGGCATGCAGGGTATGAGCAAGGACGAGGATTTCGCTGGAGACTTCGGCACTCCTGAGCAGCAAATCCCTCCAACGGGTCTTCCTGGTGTTGACTGGGAAACATGTATGACTATGAATAAAACCTGGGGTTATAAGTCCTACGACCATAACTGGAAATCGACCGAGGACCTGCTTCGCAAGCTGGCGGACATAGCCAGCAAGGGCGGCAACTTTCTACTGAACGTGGGACCAACCTCCGAAGGCTTGATCCCACAGCCCAGCGTCGAGCGGTTGGCTGCTATGGGAGAATGGATGGCTAAAAATAACGAAAGCATTTATGGCACTACCGCCAGCCCACTTGGCAAACTGCCCTGGGGTCGGTGCACCGCAAAGCCCGGCAAGCTTTATCTGCACGTCTTCGATTGGCCCACGGACGGCAAGCTAAAGGTGCCGCGTCTACAAAACAAAGTTAAGAAAGCGTATCTGCTTGCTGGGAAAAAACATCCTAAACTGCCTGTTACGCAGGTGAATGAGGATGAGGTTATTATAACCGTGCCTGACAAGGCGCCAGATCCGATCAACACCGTAATCGTAGTCGAAATCAAAAACAAATAAAAAAAGTGGAACCCAAATAACATAGGAGTGAAATATGAAACTTAGACCGTTGGATGACAGAATTGTAATAAAACAATCAGAAGCCAAAGAGAAAACCGATGGCGGCATCTTTCTGCCCGATACCGCAAAAGAAAAACCACAGATCGGTAAAGTGATAGCAACCGGGCCGGGCAAACTGCTGGATAACGGCAAACGAAGTCAAATGTCAGTAAAGAAAAACGACGAGGTTATCTACGGCAAATACATCGCAAACGAGGTCGAAATCGAAGGTGAAAAATACGTAATTCTACGGGAAAGCGATCTGTTGGGAATCGTTGAAAAGTAAAATAGTAGTTCATTGTTCATAGTTGATAGTTCATCGATGAACTACGAACTCATAACTTGTTTTAGAGGGAACAAAAATGGCAAAGCAATTAATGTTTGACGATATAGCACGAACGGGACTTAAAGACGGCCTGAAAGAACTGGCCGAAGCAGTCAAGGTCACTCTCGGACCTACCGGTAAAAATGTAATTTTGCAAAAAAGCTGGGGCTCCCCAAAAGTAACAAAGGATGGCGTCTCTGTCAGTAAAGAGATTGAACTGCCGCAACCTTTTAAGAATATGGGCGCAAAGATGGTAAATGAGGTTGCCAGCAAGACCTCTGATGTAGTCGGTGACGGTACAACAACTTCGATAGTCTTAGCAGAGGCAATCTATTTGGAAGGCCTAAAGCATGTAACCGCTGGTTCAAATCCGATGGCTATTCAGCGGGGGATAAGCAAAGCTGCTGAAACTGTCACCAAATTCATCGAGTCAGCCAGCGTTCCTGTGAAGGGCCATAGTGACATTGCCAAAGTGGCAACCATAAGTGCAAACAATAACCCACAGGTCGGCGAAATCTTAGCTGAAGCGATCGACCAGGTCGGCAAGGAAGGCGTCATCGAGGTCGAAGAAGGCAAAGGAATGGAAAATGAGCTGAACGTGGTCGAAGGTTTGCAATTTGATAAAGGCTATATATCTCCCTACTTTATGACCAATGCCGAGACCCAGGAAGCAGTCCTTGAAGACACTTACATTCTACTGCACGAAAAGAAAATATCCAATGTCCGTGAGCTTATTCCACTATTGGAAAAAGTCGCTCAGGTCGGAAGGCCCTTATTGATTATCGCAGAAGACGTCGAGGGCGAAGCATTGGCAGCACTGGTTATTAACCGCCTGCAAGGCGTCTTAAGAGTCTGCGCTGTCAAGGCTCCCGGCTTCGGCGACCGCAGAAAAGCGATGTTAGATGATATAAGTATCTCGACAGCGGGACAGGTAATCAGCGAAGACCTGGGTATCAAGCTGGAGAGTTTGGAGCTTTCGCAATTAGGCCAGGCCAAGAAAATCGTTGTGGATAAAAACACTACCACCATAATCGAAGGGGCAGGCAAAAAGAAAGACATTACCGCCCGTTGCGAACAAATCCGCAATCAAATTGAAAAAACGACCAGCGATTATGACAGCGAAAAGCTGCAGGAGCGGCTGGCAAAACTAACCGGAGGTGTCGCCGTCATCAACGCCGGCGCCGCAACCGAAACGGAAATGAAGGAAAGAAAGGACCTGCTGGATGATGCACTTCACGCCACCAGAGCAGCAACCGAAGAAGGCGTTGTGCCAGGCGGTGGGATAATATTTTTGCGTGCTATCGGCGAAGTAGAAAAGGCCAGAGCAAAAGCTAAGGGTGATGAAAAGATCGGCTTCGACATCGTCTGCAAAGCCCTAAAATTACCGACAATGCAGATTGCAGATAACTCCGGTGACCAAGGCGATGTGGTAGTAGCTCAACTTCTGCAAAAATTGCAAAAGAGTAAAAATATAGGCTATGACGCCAACACCAGCCAATTCGTCGATATGTTCAAAGCCGGAATTATCGACCCTGCAAAGGTTGCCAGGACCGCAATACAAATGGCTGCCTCAGTAGCAGGATTGATGCTAACTACCAATGTATTAGTGACGGAGTACAAAGAGGAAAAAGAAGGAGAAGAAAAACAGCCGATACCTGGCGCAGTAAGATAAATTCGTATTGCGTATCGCGTATTTACTTAAAAAACTTTAACGCGATACGCGATACGCACGACGCAATACGATATTATGGCCAAACGTGACTATTACGAAGTTCTTGGAGTAAGCAAGAGCGCTTCTGCCGAGGAGATAAAGCGAGCATATCGCCGCATGGCGATGAAGTATCATCCAGATAAGAATCCTAACGATAAAGAGGCAGAGGCAAAATTCAAAGAATGCGCCGAGGCTTACGAAGTCCTGAGCGACCCCCAAAAACGACAACGCTATGACCAATTCGGACACGATGGGCTACGCGGAATAGGTATGCGTGACTATACGCATATGAGGTGGCAGGACATCGGCAGTATATTTGAGGATGTCTTCGGCTTCGACGATTTCTTCGCTGATATCTTTGGGACCAGAAGGCCAAGAGCTGCCAGGCGAGCTGGACCCACACGGGGCTACGACCTGGAAACCAGTGTAGAACTAACTCTTAATGATATTGCGCAAGGTACTGAAAAGACGATTGAATTTACCCGGCAGGATATCTGCGCCGAATGCAGCGGCTCCGGCTCTGCCAAAGGGAGCCAACCGAGTCGATGCCATACCTGTGGCGGCAGCGGCCAGGTCGCCAGAGGAGGCGGTTTCTTTCAGATGGTCTCGACCTGTCCACAGTGCAGAGGCAGCGGACAAATTATTACTAATCCCTGCAAAAAATGTAAAGGCACGGGCAAGGCTCCCAGAAAAAGAACCATCAATATCAAGATTCCGGCTGGCGTGCACGAAGGACAGGCTGTAAGAGTAGCCGGTGAAGGTGAGCCAGGTCGAAAAGGTGGACCATACGGCGACCTATATTGCTATATAAGAATAAAACCGCATGAATTTCTGCAGCGCGACGGAAACAACCTTATCGCAGTTGTCCCCATAAGCTTGACGCAAGCTGCCTTGGGAGCAACTATTGATGTGCCAAGCTTGAACGGTACAAAACAGTTAAAAATCCCGCCGGGCACCCAATATGGCAGCATCTTTAGGATTAGAGGCCAAGGCCTGCCGAATATGCGAACGGGCCGAAACGGTGACCAGCTCGTGCAAATAACGATCGAAACCCCAACGAGACTAAATGAAAAGCAAGAAGAGCTCTTAAGAGAATTTGCCAAAACTGAAAATAAAACCGTTTCTCCAAAAGCAAAAAAGTTTTTTGAAAAACTGAAAAAACATTTTGGTAGCAACTGATGAAAGACAAAAGAAAAGAAAAAACGAAAGAACAAGAACAGTTGGAAGAACTCAGGCAGCAGTTAAATGATTTGCAAAAAGAAAAAGACGAGCTCTTTGGAAAATTGCAGCGGGTCAGTGCCGACTATGTAAATCTCCAAAAACGGTCCCTCAAACAAATTAGCGATACCATTGAATACGAGAAAGAAAAGATAATTAAGACCTTGCTACCAGCTCTGGATAACTTTGAACATACGGTCCAAAAAGCAGGGTCAGCTATACAAACCGAAATCTTTAAGGGTATTCAGATTATCTATGACCAAATGCTCGACATCTTAAAAGCACACGGTGTCGAGCAAATAAACGCATTGGGCGAGAAATTCGATCCGGCTTTACATGAGGCAATGCTGCAAAAGGCTGAGCCCGAGCAGGAAGAAAACATTGTGCTGGAAGAATTTCAAAAAGGGTACAAACTTAATGGCCGAGTCATTCGGCCAAGCAAAGTAATTGTCAATAAGTTAATACAAGAACAACCAGAAGAACAAACAACCAACATGGAGTAATATCGTATTGCGTTAAAAATATTTAGCCCCCAAATTTATTTGGGGGTCACTTTAGCGCGATACGCAATACGCACGACGCAATACGAAAAAATGCCGACTTACGATTATATATGCGAAGCTTGTGGATACGAATTTGAGCGGTTCCAGACCATAAAAGCCAGGCCAATCCGTAAATGCCCACGGTGCGGCAAAGTAAGTTTAAAGCGGCTTATCGGTGTTGGTGCGGGCATAATCTTCAAAGGCTCTGGTTTCTATCAGACCGATTACAGAAGTGAGAGCTATAAAAAGGCTGCGGAGAGTGAGAAACTCGTCGGGGCGGAGCCAGGCGGAGCACGAAGCAAAACCAGCAAAGAAACCAAGAAAAAGAAAACTACAGCCGAAAGCAAAGAATCAAAATCCAGCTCGTCTCGGCGTAGGCCTCCGCCGGAGCAGGGCGAAAAGATAAAACCGGCAACAACAGATAAGAAAAAGTCAGCATAGTAATAACAAACCGTCATTCCGAGCGTAGCGCAGCGGAGTCGAGGAATCTATTCTAATAGACCCCTCGACCTTGCTCGAGGTGACAATATACTACCGCCAACCTGCCTTTGCGTTATTGTCCACCTACCTATTCTGCCGGCAGATATTTATCATTAAGGCTCTTCACCCTCAACCTGCACATCGGTTTTGACGCCGGGCTGAAGCGAGACGTTTTTGAATCTTATCCAGCTATTATTAATATGAAATTTAATCTCGATTGTTTTATCCTTAGATGATACAACAAAAAGAAAAGCTCTGAGTTGAGGAGCACTACGACCATTCTTAAGTACTTTTTCCATGTAATACATCTCCCCCCGTGATTCCATTCTCCATCCAATTCTGGGGGGAGTTTCTGTAGGCGTTACTATATTCAGTGCAACTTCATATCCTTGTTTATCTGCAGGAATTCCTGAAGGTAAATGCCTTGAATGAGGCTCTTGTATCTTATCATAAGGAGCTTCCGTCAGCATAACGCCATCCGGCTTCCACCATTGTTTGCCCTCGCTCGGATACTCACAAACACCGACCAGCTCAACTTTAATGCCGTTAGCTAATGTCGCAGAAAATTTTGAATCAGCATATACAGCATAAGTTTTTGACTTCTGACCTCCCGTCTTCGCCGAGGCCTGCCCGCCGGACGAGCCTCTGGGTAGGCGGGCTACGACGGACAAGCTGTCTTTTGACTTCTGTCTTCCGTTTTCAAGCTCGACCTGCACATCGGGTTTTTCGACTTCTTTTTTGGTCGCAACTCGAACCCAAGTGGGATCGTAATTGTCCACACCGTAAGTTGAGCCAAGCCGGGCATGGTTCTTATATGGACTGATATCAATCGCACGCTGGCCCTCGGTTTGTTCGAACGTCCAGCAACCAACAAGACTCGGCTCACTGCCGCTTAAAGCCATGGTCTTAAACTCAGCGATTTCATCCAGGTTCAACGCTCGATTCCATATTCGCAACTCAGCAATTTGACCTTTAAAATAATTGCCCATGGGTATCAGAAATTTTCCCCCTACGATAATATTCCTTTCGGGGGCCAGCTTATAAGATTCTTCGCTGAGTCCAAAACGTGCCCCTCGATAGATCAGCCCTTTTTCACCGTCAAAGACCACAGCCAGATGATGCCAGTATGAGGATTCTGTCATAATATAATGGGCACTATATATCCCTTGATCAGACCCGGTGCTTACTTGAAAATTTATCCGTGACCGCTCTTCAGGGATTAACTTAAACCCGAATCCATAACTCGCGGCCCGTCGATTATCTTTTTGATCCGGATGCCCAAGGATATAACCGCCTTTCGAGAGCAGATTCCGCTCTTTATCCGGGATTGAAATATCGGGAAACTCCGGCTTAACCCACATCTGAATCGTAAAATGTCGACCAAGCTGCAAACTTTCACTGGCATGGATTTCCAGAAAATCATCAATTCCATCAAACTCAAGCGCATAATCGCCAATCGGAAAAACTTTCTTTTCCTCGACCTGCACATCGGGTTTTTCGACTTCAATTTGCACGTCAGTTTCAGCACCAGGTCGAAGAGAAATATTTTTGAATTTTATCCAGCTACCATTAATGATAAGTTTAATCTCGATTGTTCTATCTTTAGATGGTACCTCGGCAAGAAGTGCTTTGAGTTGAGGGGAAATATGTCCTTTGTTGCTTATGTTTTTCATTAAAAACATGTATCCTATAGATTCCATGCGCCATCCAATTCGAGGCGGGATTTCTGTAGGTGTTGTGATCCTCAGGGCTAATTCAATTCGTTGGACATTTTCGCTAATTTCTGAAAATAGATTCTCTAATTGAAAAGGTGTTTCTACAAACTTATCATAAGGAGCTTCCTTCAGCATAGCGCCATCTGGACACCACCATTGTTTACCTTCGCTTGGATGTTCACAAACTCCAATCAACTCAACCGTCACGCCATTAGGCAGTGTCGCCTTATTATCCACCGCTTTAATAACCACCCCTCCCACATCCAATTTATTCTCGCCAGCCCCTTTTGTGCCCGTTCCAACCTCAACCTGTACATCGGTTTTCAAGCCCGGTTTGAGCTCAACAGCCACGAGTTCAACTTCATCAATCGTCTCTGCTGGCTCAAGTTTTATAATCTTGCTTGTTTTTTCAGGAGCTTGTTCTGCAGTAAG
>CAYNKI010000112.1:0-11511 GCA_964397675.1 uncultured Pirellulales bacterium | reverse complement strand
CCTTAGCGAGGAGGAATTCCGCGAGGCAGTTCAGAAGTACGGTGCACAGTCCCGAAGTCATTCGGGAGCGGATATCGTACAGCGTACAAGGGAGACTCAAGACCCAAGACTCAAGACTCAAAACTATTCTCATAAGCCTTTCAAGGCTTCCATGGGCGCCGAAGCTATCCGGGCGATGTTGGAAGGCCTTGATCTGGCTGATGTCTGTCGAGAGCTTCGTCGTGCAATAACGAAGACCAACAGTAAGCAGAAGATCAAAGACCTGACTAAACGTCTCAAAACCATTAATGAGCTTCAAAACAGCGGTAATAAGCCTGAGTGGATGGTACTTGAGGCCATCCCTGTTATCCCGCCGGACTTACGTCCATTGGTTCTTTTGGAGAGAGACAATTTCGCAACCAGTGATTTAAACGATCTTTATAGGCGGATTATAAATCGCAACAATCGGTTAAAAAAACTCATGGACCTCAACGCTCCGGAAGTGATTATCCGAAACGAAAAACGTATGTTGCAGCAAGCGGTAGATTCGTTGCTTGACAACTCGCGTTGTCGCAGGCCTGTTTTGGGAAGTAATAATCGGCCACTGAAGTCGTTGACCGATATGATTAAAGGAAAACAGGGAAGGTTCCGTGAGAATTTGCTTGGCAAGCGCGTAGATTACTCTGCTCGTTCGGTGATCGTAGTGGGCCCGAATCTGAAACTTTATCAATGCGGTTTGCCGAAGAAGATAGCACTGGAGCTGTATCAGCCTTTCATTATTCGCAAGCTGAAGCAACACGGCCTTGCAGATACGATTAAGAGTGCCAAGAGGATGATAGAGCGTCGTGATGAGGTGATCTGGGATATTTTAGAGGAAGTGATTCATCAGCATCCGGTACTGTTAAATCGTGCACCAACACTTCACCGAATGGGCGTACAGGCCTTTGAGCCGACCCTGGTGGAAGGCAATGCTATTATGCTTCACCCGTTGGCCTGTAAAGGCTTCAACGCAGACTTCGATGGCGACCAGATGGCAGTACATTTACCGCTAAGTATTGAGGCCCAAGCTGAAACTCATATCTTAATGATGACTACCTCTAATATTTTCTCGCCTGCTAATGGTTCTCCAATGGTAGGACCGTCTCAGGACATGGTTATGGGCAATTACTACTTGACGATAATGGAAGAGCGAAAAACTAAAAGCGAAAAGCTAAAAGCTGATTCCGAAGTTTTGCGCTTTGATTTTTACGCTTTACACTGCTTCCGGGATACTTTCGAAGCAATAATGGCTTACGAAACAGGCAAAGTCAGTTTGCAAGAGAAGATTAAGGTGCGAATCCATGGATCCACTATAGGCGAAACCCCGATCCCGAAGCAAGTTCGGGATCGGGATACCAGTGTGATTGAGACGACGGTTGGCAGATGTATATTCAATGACATGCTGCCGGAGTCAATGCCGTTTTATAATATGACAATGTCTCAGAAGGGATTGAGCCAGGTAATTAGTGACTGCTTCAAATTTGCCGGCAGAGCCCAGACAGTAGAGCTGCTGGACAGAATAAAAGATTTGGGTTTTAGATACGCCACACTTGCGGGCTTGAGCTTTGGTCTTACCGACTTAAAGATACCGACAAAGAAAGCTGAGATTATCAGCGAGACGGAAAAAAGGGTCGGTAAAATCCAAAAGAACTACGCTGAAGGTGTCTTGACCGATCGCGAAAGGTATAATCAGGTTATCGATGCTTGGACAAACGCCCGCGTGGCGGTTACCAATGAAATGATCCGCGGCCTAAGAGAAGATACTAATGAGGATGGTACGCCGTATCTGAATCCGATATATCTTATGACCGACTCTGGTGCAAGAGGCAGCATCGACCAGATTCAGCAGCTCGCAGGTATGCGAGCGTTGATGGCTAAGCCCAGCGGCGAGATTATCGAAACTCCCATCAAATCTAACTTCCGGGAGGGATTGAGCGTTCTGGAATACTTCAGCTCCACGCACGGAGCGCGTAAGGGACTGGCCGATACCGCCTTGAAGACCGCTAATTCCGGTTATCTGACCCGCAAACTCATCGATGTGGCACAAAATGTAATCATTATCGAGCGGGATTGTGGTACCTTACAGGGAATTACCAAAACCACCGTCAGCAGGGGCGAGCAGGTTGATATACCCCTTTCTCAGCTTATTATTGGCAGAACCGCCAGAGACAATATTCGCAACCCAATTACTGACGAAATGATTGTTCGTGAGAATGAGGTCATAACGCCCCAGGCGGCTGCAAAAATCGAGGCTTTGGGTCTTGATGCCATCAGAGTCAGATCGCCGCTTACCTGTGACAGTCCGTTTGGAGTTTGTGCGAAATGTCATGGCTGGGATATGAGTACCGGTCGATTGGTCGAAGAAGGTTCTGCAGTTGGAATTATTGCCGCCCAGTCAATCGGCGAACCAGGTACTCAATTGACGCTGCGGACATTCCATACAGGCGGCGTTGCCTCCAGAGCCATTCTTGAGCGTGAGCAGAAAGCCACTTACGCTGGGAAGGTTCAATACCGCGACTTAAAAGCCGTTTCCGTCAAACGTGATGATGGAAGTTCTCAGCTAGTTACGCTGAAGCGCAATGGAGAGATAGTTCTTCTTGACCTAAAAGACCGAGAGCTTGATAGATTCAAAGTTCCCTATGGTGGTACTATCTTGGTTAAAGATAGGCAGAAGGTTAAGGCCGACGTGACACTATTCAGATGGGACCCTCACCGGACTCCAATTTTAGCTGAGGTGCCCGGCCTTATAAGATTTGTGGATATCGTGGAGGGTGAGACAGTTCAAGTAGAGGAACGAGTGACGAGGGACGAGGGACGTCGTCCATCATCCATTGTCCCTCGTCAATCGTTAGTCGTCATCGAGCATAAAGGTGATAAGCATCCGCAGATTATAATAGAAGAACCCCCGAAGGCCGACGAGTCCATCGGTAAGATTCTCGACGTTCACTATCTGCCTGCAGGCGCCAGAATTGAGGTTAGCCAGGGACAAAACGTCCAAGCTGGTCAATTGCTCGCTCATCAACCCAGAGCCACCGGCGGAACACAAGACATCACTGGAGGTCTTCCGCGAGTGACCGAAGTATTTGAGGCACGCAAGCCTAAGGACCCTGCTGCAATGGCTGAGATTAGTGGCCGAGTCGAGCTGCTAAGCGATAAACGCAAGGGCAAAATGACGATTATAGTAAGGAGTGAAAAGAAAACCGGCCCCAAGACGGCTGATAAAGAAATCGTCATGGAGAAAGAGCACCACGTTCCGCGGGATAGACACCTGAATGTTCACGCTGGTGATTCCGTCGAGGCCGGCGATGCCTTAACCGATGGGCCTTTGGTCCCTCACGATATCCTTAGGATTAAGGGCGCCGAAGCCCTCCAGCGTTATTTAATATATGAGATTCAGAACGTCTACCGAAGCCAAAATGTCAATATCAACGATAAGCATATCGAGATCATCATCTCTTGTATGATGCGAAAGGTCGAGATTGAATCAGTTGGTGATAGCACATTTTTACCGGGCGAGGTCGTCGACAAATTTGCATTCCGCAGAGAAAATGAAAGGTTGGCCAATGCCGTCAAAATCGCCGAAGTTGGAGATGTACCCAAGACCCAAGAGACAAGACCAAAGACCAAAGACCAGAGACCCCAGAGCCAAGTCTTGAGTCTTGGTACGGTTATTGATAAAAAAGAGCTTTCTCGTATCAACGAAAAAATTGAAGCTATCGGTGGGACGCCCGCAAAAGGCAAAAAACCAAAACCAGCAACTGCAAAGACGTTACTGTTAGGGATAACCAAAGCATCTCTATGGTCGGATAGCTTTATCGCAGCAGCATCTTTTCAGGAAACAACAAAGGTCTTGACGGAGGCGGCTTTAGCTGGTAAGATAGATGAACTCTGTGGCTTGAAAGAAAATGTGATACTTGGTCATTTGATACCGGCTGGTACTGCCTTTAAGCCTCATCTTGAAATGAAGGTCAAGCACCTTGTGGAGGCTCCGCTGCCGAAGGAATTTAGAGAGGTCAAGGAAATCGATCAAGCGGAGGCCAAGGCCGAAGCCGCCATGAAAGAAGCACTGGGAATCGATTCATAATTGAAATACACTATATGAGATGAATTATGCCTACGATAAATCAGTTAGTTAGACGGTCGAGGGCGAAAGGTAAGGGTCGCAAACGCGTATCAGACATTAGTGGCTCGCCTCAAAAAAGAGGCGTATGCCTGATTGTCAGGACTCAGACGCCCAAGAAGCCGAATTCTGCCCTGCGAAAGATTGCTCGCGTTAGACTGACCAACGGCAAGGAAGTTACCGCTTACATACCAGGCATTGATCACAACCTACAGGAGCATAGTACAGTAATGATTCGTGGAGGCCGGGTAAGAGACCTGCCGGGCGTGCGATATCATATTATACGTGGAGTTTTGGATTGTGCCGGCGTGGCGAACCGTAACCAGGGAAGAAGCAAATATGGTGCAAAGAAATCAAAGTAGAAAGGAATAGCCACGAATCCCGAAGTACATTGGGATTGGTGCCTTAGTGGCAGAAAGTTAAATTATGAAAAAGCGGACAGCTGCACGTAGCCAGTTAAAGCCTGATCCTAAATACAATAGCAGGCTGGTTTCGAAGTTTATCAATTCTATGATGTGTGACGGCAAGAAGAGTATAGCGCAGCGGATTTTTTATGATGCCATGGCTATTATTCGTCAATCGCCGACCGAGGGACGAGGGACGAAGGATGAGAGACGAGGGACGAAGGATGAGAGACGAGGGACGAAGGATGAGAGACGAGGGACGAAGGATGAGGGACGAGGGACGAGGGACGATTTGGAGGTATTTGAGAAAGCGGTAAATAATGTCAAACCCATTTTGGAGGTCCGCAGCAAACGTATCGGCGGCGCCAGTTATCAGGTCCCGATGCAGGTCAGTCCCAAACGTCAGCAATCACTTGCCTTTAGGTGGATAATACAGTCGGCTAGAGCTAAAAAAGGCAAGCCCATGTGCGAGCGATTAGCTTCTGAACTTATAGATGCTTATAATAAACATGGTGGTGCGATGACCAACCGGGAAAATATCCATAGAATGGCTGAAGCAAATAAGGCATTTGCCCACTTTGCTTGGTAAAAATAGCGTATAGCGTATAGCGGATAGGATATAGTTTTTCTTGTCCGCTCTTTTTTTATTAGTTTATAGTTATGAGTTCATAGTTTTTCGTTCATCCATCATTCATCGATGAACAACGAACAATGAATAAAATGCAAAAATTGCGTAACATTGGAATTATAGCTCATATCGACGCTGGCAAAACGACGATAACCGAGCGTATTCTTTATTATACAGGCAAGACCTACAAGATGGGGGAGGTCCATAAAGGCACCGCAGTTATGGACTATATGCAAGAGGAGCAAAAAAGAGGCATTACCATCACCTCAGCCGCTACCAAGTGTCCCTGGCTTGTATACGAGATCAACCTAATCGACACGCCAGGACATATCGATTTTACCGCTGAGGTCGAGAGGTCTCTACGTGTTCTTGATGGTGCCGTAGCTGTTTTTGATGGCAGTGAAGGTGTCCAGGCCCAGTCAGAAACCGTCTGGAGACAGGGCCAGAAATACGGCTTGCCTTGTCTTTGCTTTATCAACAAGATGGACAAGATCGGTGCAGATTTTGCGATGAGTGTTGATAGTATCCGCGATAAGCTTCTTGCAAATCCGGTTCTATTGCAGATTCCTATTGTCCACAGGACGTCTTACGGCGGTGCCGAAGAATCATTTGCTGGGATAATAGACCTGATTATGATGCGAGCAGTTTACTACCAGGCCGAAAAGCTCGGGTCAACTTTTAAAGAGACTGAAATCCCCAGCGAATTAATGCCAATCGCGGAGAAACAAAGACATGATATGATTGAACTTGCAGCCGAACATGATGAAAAGTTAATGGACTGCTATATTCACGATAAGCCGATCAGTGGCGAAATGATTCAAAGAGCAATCAGAAATGCAACTTTAGCCAACAAACTTCATCCGGTATTTGTTGGTTCAGCCTTGAAATATATCGGCGTGCAGAGGCTGCTTGACGGAGTCGTGGCGTATTTACCTTCACCCTTGGAGAAGCCAGATATTATCGGACACAAGCCTGCCGATCCCCGCTCCCGCGGTGACAAGCACCGATATAAATCGGGGGCAGGGGTATCGATTAAATGCGACCCCAATGGTAGCTTGGTTGCTATTGCATTTAAGATTACCAGTGATGTGCACGGCGATTTGAGCTTTCTAAGGATTTATCAGGGCACATTAAAATCTGGCAGCCGAGTCCTAAACACAAATCGCAACAAACGCGAAAATATTACCAGGATATTCGAGATGCACGCTAATGAGCGAAAAATCCTGCAATCCGCCAGTGCCGGTGATATTGTTGCGGTCGTGGGGCTAAAACACACTCTTACCGGCGACACAATTTGCGAACCCAAAAAACCTATCTATCTGCCGAGCATTACATTTCCTCAGACGGTGATTAATATGTCAATTGAGCCCAGAACAGCGGCTGAGAAGGTAAAATTGGCGGAAGCATTGGCTGCTTTACGGCGTGAAGATCCAACTTTCGAGTGTAAGACAGATAGCGAAACAGGCCAGACAATCATCAGCGGAATGGGCCAGTTACATCTGGAAATACTCCATCATAAATTGATAAAAGAAAAAAAGGTCGATGTCAGGATTGGTAAGCCAAGGGTAGCCTACAAGGAAGCGATCACGAAATCGGCCCAAGCAGAGGGCAAATTCATACGTCAAACAGGCGGTCATGGCCAATATGGGCATGTTATTTTGGTAATTGAGCCTCTACTAAAGGAAGATAGCCATTGGAGCCGTGACATAGTATTTGAAGCCAGAGTGGCTTCCGATAAGGTGCAGAGAGAGTATATTCCTGCTGTTCAGAGGGGGGCAAAGGAGGCTTTAGCCAGTGGTGTGTTGGCAGGCTATCCTGTTATGGGGATTAAAGTTACATTAATTGGTGGCTCATTCCATTCTGTGGATTCGTCGGATTTAGCTTTTGAGCAAGCTGCGGCGATTGCAGTGGGAAAGGCCCTCAAAGAGGCTGGGCCTATTTTCCTTGAGCCGATTATGCTGCTTCAAGTGGTCGTCCCTGAGGCTACTTTGGGGGCAGTTCAAGGTAATTTGCTTGGAAAAAGAGGTCTAATCACAGATTGTCGGGTCCATGGAAATATGAGGGTAATCGACGCGAAGGTGCCTTTGGCGGAGATGTTTGGGTATTCTAGCGAAATTAGGAGCATCACATCTGGCCGAGGAAACTTCACAATTGAGCCGTTAACCTATGAGGAGGTCCCGGAGCAAATTGCCAAGCAAATTATAATTTAAAAAATAATGCTATTTTTTGTATTAATTTTAGATTTTTGCCGATTTTTTTTGACAAAAGATAATATATTTGATAAATTCAAGGTTTTTCAGTTGTAGCGAGCATTGCCGATGATGGTTTTGCGTAACTAGTTGAGCTTTGGCACATCTGTATGTTGCTATCAGGGATGGCTTATTAATTACTTGTTGGGCTTAGAAATGAACCAAATTTGATGAACTTCTTTGATGGGGTTACACGGTAATCCCAACCCAAATTCTTAAGGAAAGTGAAGATCATTGGTTACTTAAATCAGTAATCAATCGAAAAAGTCTTTCCTGCCTAAAATAAAACAAGATATGCTTAGTAGATAACCCCGATGTACATCGGGGCTAAGAGCAGAGAAAATTGAGGTAAATTATGGCTGCCGAAAGCGAAAGAATAAGAATTCGCATGGAAGCATATGACTACAGAGCACTTGATGCGTCTGCTAAAGAGATAGTAGAACATGCTCGAAGGACTAATGCACGTGTCAACGGTCCGGTGCCGTTGCCTACAAGGATTGAAAGATATACTGTCTTGCGAAGTCCCCATATCGATAAAAAATCGCGTGAGCAGTTTGAATTGAGAACTCATAAACGATTGATTGATATTCACGATGCCAATGCACGTACAGCTGAAGTTTTAAACCGTTTGGTGGTACCAGCCGGCGTCTTCGTGAAGATAAAAGCATAAATGGCAATGTTATTAGGAAAAAAAGTTGGGATGACACGCCTGTATGATGAATTGGGCAGAATGGTACCCGTTACGGTCATACAGGTCGGCCCTTGTACCGTTATGCAAGTCAAGACGACCACTACAGATGGCTACAACGCTGTTCAACTATGTTATGATGATGTGAAGCCCTCGCGCAGGAAGAAGCCGCAAATTGGACATGCTAACAAGGCCAATACGACGCCTAAGAAATTCGTCAGAGAAATGCGGCTACCGGACGATATCGAGCCGGAGTGCAAAGTCGGAGATTCTATTACGGCCTCGGTTTTTGCTGAAAACGAGTTTGTTGATGTTGTTGGTACAAGTAAAGGCAAAGGCTTCGCTGGTGTAATGAAGCGACATGGCTTCAGTGGTTTCCCAGCCTCTCACGGCACAGAACGAAAGCACAGAGCGCCAGGCTCAATATCAAGTTTCGCAAGCAATGCTGGCCGTAGCGGTGGTCCCAAAAAAGGTAAGAAGATGGCAGGCCATATGGGTAACCGGCGAGTTACAACAAAAAACCATAGCTTGCTGGTGATAGACGAAGAGAAAAACTTGTTAGTCGTCAAAGGTTCTATTCCTGGGGCCTCTGGCAGCTATTGTATTGTTCATAGTGCCAAAAAGGCTAAATGATCGACCCCGAAGTACATCGGGGGAATTAAAGAAGAAATGATTAAGTTGCCTGTTTACAACACAGATGGTAATGAGGTCGACAGCTTTGATGTCGATGAGTCGGTTTTCGGTAATGTGGTAAGATATCCATTGCTTAAGCAGGCTATCGTTATGTATCACGCTAATAAGCGGGTAGGAACAGCAGTAACAAAGAGCAGAGGAATGGTGGTCGGCTCTACTAAAAAGCTTTTTAGGCAAAAAGGCACAGGATCTGCCAGGGCCGGCAACCGCAGGACGGGCAAGCGTGTCGGTGGTGGAGTTACTTTTGCCAAGATTACAAGAGATTTCAGTAAGCGTATGCCTAAAAAGCAAAAAAGATTGGCCAAAGATTCGGCAATATTGGCAAAGCTTTTGAATAACAATGTTGTGGTTGTTGATGGACTACATTTTGAAAAGCCCAGAACCAAGGACTTTGTTAGTCTTTTGAACAGTTTAGGTATTGAACGAAGTTGCCTCGTGGCGACAAACGACTATGATAATAATCTTTATAAATCAGCTAAGAATGTTCCCAAAGTAGCTATTATGCCTGTCGCACAGTTGAATGCCGGCGACATTTGTCGCCACCGCAAAATGCTGTTTACTAAAGAGGCATTTTTATCCGTTTTAGATAGAGACCAGACAGATTAGAATTAAAGATTATTAATGTGGATGACTACAGTATAATAATTAGGCCTTTAATTACAGAGCAAGGTGTGTATTTAGCCAATACAAAAGGTGCGTACCCTTTTCAGGTAAACAAGAAAGCGAACAAAATACAAATAAAGAATGCTGTGGAGAAAATCTACAGCGTTAAAGTACGCAAGGTTAGTACTGCTAATCGCAAAGGGAAAGTCCGCCGGAGAGGCAGAGCCCTTGGACAGACAGCAAGTTGGAAAAAAGCTGTTGTGTTTTTAGAACCTGATTATCACATAGATTTGTTTTAATTGGCTTATGTGTTATGGGTATTCGAGTTTATAAACCAACAAGTCCTGGACGTCGGAATAGTTCGGTCATCGATTATTCTGAGTTGACGACCACAAAACCCGAGAAGTCACTTTGCAAGCGGATAAAGAAAAACGGTGGTCGAAATCATCATGGTGTTACTACTACTCGCTTTATAGGCGGCGGGGCAAGGAAAATCTACCGTATTGTTGATTTTAAGCGAAATAAGGATGGTGTCCCGGCAAAAGTGGCGACGATTGAATATGATCCTAACAGAAATTGTTTTATATCCCTACTACATTACGCTGATGGCGAAAAAAGATATATATTATCGCCTCTGGGCATAAAGGTCGGAGAGCGCATAGAAAGTGGTCAGTCTTGTGAACCTAAGATTGGTAATGCGATGCCGCTGTTGGCGATCCCGGCTGGCTTGGAGATTCATAATATAGAGATGACTGCTGGCCAGGGTGGAAAGCTGGTTAGAGGTGCCGGCAACGCTGCCAGAATTGTGGCCAAAGAGGGTAATTGGGTAACTATCGTTTTGCCCAGTGGCGAAATGCGTATGCTTCGCAAGGAATGCCGAGCAACAATCGGTCGATTGAGTAATCCGGACCACCAAAATATACGAATCGGTAAGGCTGGACGAAAACGCCACATGGGTCGTAGACCACATGTAAGAGGCGTGGCGATGAACCCTGTGGCTCACCCAATGGGCGGTGGAGAAGGCCGTCGAGCGGGCGGGCGACATCCCTGCTCACCTAAGGGTGTACTGGCAAAAGGTGGAAAAACCAGAAATCCCAGAAGACCAAGTAATAAGAGGATTATTAGAAGACGAAAAAGTAAGAGACAAAAACAATTAGGAATTTAGGAGCATAGGTGTATCTCATATGGGAAGATCTCTTAAAAAAGGGCCATACGTTGATGAAAAATTGTTTAATAAGGTTGGCAGACAAACTGCAACTGGCTCTAAAGAGCCAATAAAAACCTGGGCAAGAAGATGTACCGTAGTTCCCGAATTCGTGGGCTTTACTTTCATGGTCCATAACGGCAAAATGTTTAATAAGGTTTTTGTTACCGAAGATATGGTAGGGCATAAGTTGGGTGAATTTTCGCTCACAAGGACATTTAGAGGTCATTCAAGCAAGAGAATAAAATAGCAATAGAAAAAAACGCAATCCCGATGTACATCGGGACGTGATACGCAATACGAGATTATGTTAAGTGCTAATAAATTAAAAAAGCTTTGTCAGCAACGACAGGCCGATATTGACCAGTTGGCCAGCCAGCTTGTTAGAGGAGGACTCGACCGTGAAAAGGCAGCAGTTGCAATTAAAAACTGGCAAAAAGGCCTTTTTAAGCCTATTCCGCGTAGCGAAGACATTCGCCACCTGGCAGCTGCTTTATCGATTGAGGTAAACGATTTGGTTGACTGGCGCTGCTCGTATCGCTTTGCTCCGCTTTCAGCTCGCAAAGCCAGATTGATCACACAATTAATAGTCGGTCGAAGCGTACAAGATGCAATGGATGTCTTAAAGTTCACCAGAAAACGTGCCGCAACGATGGTTAACAAGGTCTTAAAAAGTGCCGTTGCAGATGCCGATGAGCAGAGGGCTGAAGTGGATAATCTCTATGTTAGCCAGGCCCGTGTTGATGATGCAGGAGTACGTATCGGCACAAAAAGATGGATGCCCAAAGACAGAGGCAGAGCGCATCCTATTCGTAAAAAGGCCTGCCACATCCATATAACAGTGACTCAGGCATAAATTATGGGCCAAAAAACATCACCAATAGGTTTTAGAACAGGAATCACG